>DATCTT010000188.1:0-3662 GCA_036567845.1 Candidatus Ozemibacteraceae bacterium
TTTACATCACACCCAGCCGCGAAGCTTGCAGGACTTGGCGACACGCTCGATCGCGATCATGTAGGCGGCCTTGCGCATGTAGACCTTCTTCTCGCGGGCCAGGGCCGAGACGGCCTTGAAGGCATTGGTCATCTTGGTGTCGAGCTTGGCGAGAACTTCTTCTTTTTCCCAGAAGTAGTTCATATTGCACTGGACCTGCTCGAAATAGCTGCACGTGACGCCGCCGGCGTTGCAGAGGAAGTCGGGGATCAGGAAGATGCCGCGCTTCTCGAGTTCCTTGTCGGCTTCCATCGTGGTCGGGCCGTTGGCGCCCTCGGCGATGATCTTGACGCTGGGCTTGATCTTGCCAACGTTGGCTTCGGTGATCATGCCTTCCTGGGCGGCCGGGATCAGGAGGGTGACTTCCTGCTCGAGCCAGGCGTTGCCGTCGAGGCGCTCCCAGCCGAAGCTCTTGGCCTTTTCGTAGTTGATGGTGCCGAACTTGTCGACGGACTCGATCAGCTTCTTGAACTCGATGCCCTTTTCGCAGCGGTAGGTGTAGGCTTTCTTTTCGTGGTTGTCCCAGCAGGCGATGGCGATGACCTTGCCGCCGAGCTGCGTGAACTGGTCAACCGCATACTGGGCGACGTTACCAGAACCCTGAATGGCGCAGGTGGCCTTCTTGATGTCGATGCCGAGTTCCTTCATGGCTTCGCGGACGGTGTAGATGACGCCGTAGCCGGTGGCTTCGGTGCGGCCGAGAGAACCGCCGACGCCCAGGGGCTTGCCGGTGATGAAACCGGGGAACCGGCCGTTCATGATCTTCTCATACTCGTCAAGCATCCAGATCATGTGCTGTCCGTGGGTCATGACGTCGGGGGCCGGAACATCCTGGACGGGGCCGACGTTGCGGGCGATCTGGCGAACCCAGCCGCGGCAGATCTGTTCCTGCTCGCGCATCGACAGGTTGTGCGGATCGCAGATGACGCCACCCTTGCCGCCGCCGAGGGGGATGTCGACCACGGAACATTTCCAGGTCATCCACATCGAGAGGGCGCGGATGGTGTCGATGGTTTCCTGCGGATGGAAGCGGATGCCGCCCTTGTTCGGGCCGCGCGCGTCGTTGTGCTGGCAGCGGAAGCCGCGGAACACCTTCACGGTACCATCGTCCATGTGGACGGGGATGTTGAAGTGGTATTCCCGGTCGACATTGCGGAGAAGATCGCGGGTTCCCTGGTCGAGACCCATTTCCTTGGCGGCCTCATCGAACTGCCGCTGAGCCATCTCGAACGCGTTGAACGACTTGTCAGCCATCACCAATTCCTCCAGTTTCCTGTTCCTTGTTGTTCGTTCCATTTTTCACGAGAACGACGTGACGCATCATAGCACCATTCTCGAATTCGGTCAAAATATTTTCCCCCGGCCGCATGGAGGCAGAAATCCGCCGCCCGCGCCCGGGGGATATAGAGAGACAGCTTTACTTATGATGGGTCTGGAGATACTCGTGGATTGACGCAGCGGCCTTCTGGCCGTCTTGCATGGCGAGAATAACTTTCGAGCCCCCGGTGATCAGATCGCCACCGGCATACACGTTGGGCCGGCTCGTGGTCATCTTCTCGTCGACAACGACGGTGCCCCATTTGGTGACATTCAGCCCCGGGGTGGTCGCCTGGATGATCGGATTCGGGGCCTGCCCGATAGCCTCAACAAGGGTCTCGACCTCAAGCACGAACTCTGAGCCCTTCACGGGAACCGGCTTGCGGCGCCCCGAAGCGTCGGGCTCACCCATTTCCATCTTCTGGAGCCGCAGTCCCTTGACCCAGTTCTTCTCATCCCCCAGGACTTCGAGGGGGTTGGTCATGAACATGAACTCGATGCCCTCTTCTTCCGCATGCATGATCTCCTCGACGCGCGCCGGCATCTCAGCCCGGGTGCGGCGGTAGACGAGGTAGGCCTTTTCCGCGCCGAGCCTCATCGCGGTGCGGACGGCATCCATCGCGGTGTTGCCGCCGCCGCAGACAGCGACGCGCTTCCCGATGCGGATCGGGGTGTCGGCTTCGGGGAAGCCGTAAGCCTTCATAAGATTGACGCGGGTCAGGAACTCGTTGGCCGAGTAGACGCCGCTGAGGCTCTCGCCCGGGATGTCGAGGAATTTCGGGGTGCCAGCGCCGGTGCCGAGGAAGATGGCTTCGTATCCCATCTCGTTGCACAGCTCGTCGAGCGTTGCGGTGCGGCCGACGACGAAATTGAGCACGACTTTCACCCCGAGCGCCTTGATGCGCTCCATCTCGGTGTCGAGAATCGCCTTGGGCAGGCGGAATTCGGGGATGCCGTAGCGAAGGACGCCACCCACGGCGTGGAGCGCCTCGAACACCGTCACCTGGTACCCGAGCTTCGCGAGTTCGGCGGCGCAGGTCAGGCCGGCGGGACCGGAGCCAACGACGGCGACCTTGCGGTCGAGCCGGTTCATGATGACAGGGCTCCTGAACAGGTTGTTCTGCATCTCATAATCGGCCACGAACCGCTCGAGCTTGCCGATCGAGACGGGCTCGTGCTTCTTGCCGAGAACGCACTGTGACTCGCACTGCATCTCCTGCGGACAGACACGGCCGCAGACGGCGGGTAGATAGTTCTGTTCGCGGATTTTCTGGACCGCTCCGACGTAATCCTTTTCGACGATTTTCGCAATGAAGGCGGGGATGTTCACGCCTACCGGGCAGCCTTTCACGCACAAGGCATTCTTGCACTCGAGGCAGCGCTTCGCCTCTTCGCGTGCACGGCCCTCATCGAAGCCAAAGCAGACTTCCTGGAAGTTGCGGCTGCGGGCTTTGGGATCCTGTTCGAGAGGCTTCTGGCGAGGCAGGGCCATCCGTTGCTGGGGGGTGAGGGAATTTGCCGACATGTTCATTTTCCTCCGGCTTTCTCATCGGCGGCCTTTTGCAGGCGGCATTCGTGTTCGGACAGGGACTTCTTTTCGAGATCCCCGTAGGTGCGGTTGCGCATGATCAGCTCGTCGAAATCGACCTGGTGGCCGTCGAATTCAGGACCGTCGACACAGGCAAACTTCATCTTGCCCCCGACAGTCACCCGGCAGCCGCCGCACATGCCGGTTCCATCCACCATGAGCGGATTGAGGCTGACATAAGTTCTGATCCCGAACGGCTTTGTCACGTTCGCGCATACCTTCATCATTGGGATGGGGCCGACGGCGTAGACGCAGCCGATCTTCACGCCCGCCTCGATGATCTGCCGGAGCCGGTCGGAAACGAAGCCCTTCATCCCGGCCGATCCGTCATCCGTCGTGATATAGTATTCATTACATATTTCGCGCATTTCCTTCTCGAGAATCACAAGATCCTTGTTTCGGGCGCCGACGATCCCAATCACGTGGTTTCCCGCTTCGCGGAGGGCCTTGGCGATCGGATAGATCTCGGCGGTGCCGACGCCTCCCCCGATGCAGACAACGGTGCCAAAATTCTCGATATGGGTGGGCTCGCCGAGAGGGCCGACCAGATCGGTGATCGCCTCGCCGGCCTTGAGGGAAGTCAGCAGCTTCGTGGTCTTGCCAACGGCCTGGACATACAGCGTCACACTTCCCCGGGCGGGGTCGGAATCGGCGATGGTGATGGGAATGCGCTCCCCGCCCTCCGCCACGCGCAGCATGACGAAGTTGCCGGCCTTCC
>DATCTT010000189.1:0-24273 GCA_036567845.1 Candidatus Ozemibacteraceae bacterium
CAGCGCCAGGCCAGGCACGAGCCCGAGCAGCGGCAGGAGGCCGGGGGGGCCCTTCGTCAGGAACGCCGCACCGGCGAGGGTCCAGAATCCCGATGCAAGGGCGGGGGAGGGGCGCGTGCGATACCGGATCAATGCCCAGACCATCCAGGTCTCGAACATCGCGAGGAGGGGATCTGCCGTCAGGCCGCGGAACTGGACGGCGAAGAACAGGCTCGTCAGCAACACGATCGCTCCGCACAGGGCACCGCGCAGAGTGGTCAGCAGCAGACCGATGCGGTAACAGCCGACGGCTGTCAGCGCTGCCGCGAACGGCAGAAACGCCTTGGCGCCCTTTTCCGAGATGCCGAGCAGCTTCATTCCCACGGCGCTGGCCCAGTAGGTAACGGGGGGTTTCGTGTAATGATGCACCCCGTTCAGCTCGGGCTTCAGCCAGCTTCCGCCGTCGGCCATGGCCCGCGCGACCGACGCATACCGGCCCTCGGAGGTCTCGAACAGGCTCTGCGTGCCGAGCTGGAAGGCAATCAGGGCGAAGGCGGCGATCCCGACCAGCCACTGGATAGCGATCGGCGACATCCTGACGGACAGCCGCGAAAAGAAACTCTCCGCCAGCGCGGGGAGCACGGGGGTCGGTGTTTCGTCGGAGTTCTGTTCTTCTTCGGTATCAGGCGGTCGCTGCGGAGTCTGGTCCATCGCTCGATTCCCGTTCTTTTTTGATGAGCATCAGATTGCGGATATAGATAAAGAAACCCAAGGACTGGCCCAGAATGAAGACCGGATCCTTGATGTGAACCGCGTAGATCGCGAGGATCGCCGATCCGGCCAGGCTCAGATACCAGAACGAGACCGGTATCACGCTCTTCTTCTGCCGTTCCGATTCGATCCACTGGACGAAGAAACGCATGAAAAACATGAGCTGCCCGAAAAGGCCGAACAACAGCCAGAATTCAAGATTCATCCGCCACCTTGTATGTCAGCTTGCGCCATTTCATCCACCGAATCGCGAGAAGGTCGAGGAACGAACGGAACAATCTATTCCAGACATTATATTTCGACTGGCCCCGGGTGCGCGGATGGTGGCTGACCTCGACCTCTTCAACGGTACCGCCTTCCATTTTCACGAGTGTCGGAAGGAATCGGTGCAGCCCCTCATACAGCTTCACGCGTCGGATCGAGCTTGCCCGGAACGCCTTGAGCGAACATCCGGTGTCGCGGATGTTCTCGTCGCTCAGCCAGTTTCTGATCCCGTTGGCGATTTTCGAGGAAACGCGCCGTACAAAATCGTCCTGCCGCACGACACGCCACCCGACCGCCGCGTCGCAGGACGTGAGACGGTTGATCAACGCCGGAATATCGGCCGGATCATTCTGCAGATCGGCATCCATCGTCACGATCACCTCACCGCGAGCCGCGCGGATTCCCGCATCCATCGCCGCCGTCTGGCCGTGATGTCCGTCGAGCCGCAGGGCACGGAGCGCCGGAAACCGCTGTTTGAGGGATTTCATCAGCGTGAAGCTGTCGTCGCTCGAACCATCATCGACGAGAATCAGTTCCCAGGGTTTTCCGAGCGGGTCCAGAGCGGCCGTGATACGCTCGACGAGCTCGGAGATGTTCTCCGACTCGTTGTACACCGGAGCCGTAACCGTGTATTCAATCCTCGCCACAATCATCTCCCGGATCGCATCCAGAGAATTCCGCGGGAGTGTAGCACATTTGCCGTTCGGTGTGTAGGGGATTGATCAGTTCATCGCCGGCCCGCGCCGGATACGGAAGGCACGCTCATCGGCTTCGGCGGCATACAAATTGCCGTCATCGCCCTGAACCCAGGCCGCAGGAAGAGGACATCCCGAAAAGATCGGCAGCGGCTTTTCGGAAACGGGTTTCCCGTCGGCATCAAACGCCACAAGCCGGTATACCGATGGATCCGATTTTCTCACCACCATCAACAGGGGAAGCCCTTCCGACAGGCCGAGCAGACGGCTGTAAACGATCCTGTCTTCCGTGGGGACGGTGTAACGCGCAAACGTCTCGGGGTCCGAGGCTTCCCCGGACCAGCCGGCGCGTATGACGACGCGCGACTTCACGTCGAACTCATACAGGGTTCCAAACAGCGTTTCCGCCGTTCCCACGGGCTCAAGCGCTCCCGCGGGGTGCAGCTCGGGCTTGCCGTCGATGAACATCACCACGCCGCCGTCGGCGCGGCCGAGCGCGATCCGTTCGGGGGTGAATACGGTGAGCCGCCCGGGGGTGCCGAGCGGCGCATCGATTCTGCGGACCTCGCGGCCGGATTCCCGGTCGATGAAGGCAATCCCGTCGGGGGTGCCCGTGACGACGGCGATCTCCGTCCCGGTTACCCACAGGTCCCCAAGCTTCGCCGCGTTCACGGAATAGGTACGCACCGCGCCGCCGCCGGCCGGAAACAGTTTGACGGCTTTTCCGACGCTGTCGGAAACCCAGACTCCGCCCCCGGCATCGACCCGGAACCCGCCCGGTCCCATGAACGGCCCTTCCGGGAGCTGGCCGCGATCCTGGAAAATGATTCCGACGCATTCGGTCGCGGTTCCCCAGGCGATCTCCCGGATGACGGGACATTCTGGCGATGCAGGAGACTCGGCGGATGTGGGAAGAGGGATCATCCACAACAGGGAAAACACGGCAAGGGCGGCGCGCAGAAGCATCGTTCAATCGCTCCTTCGAAAAAGGCTCTTTTTCCCCCAGGGGGCGTCGCCGATGGTAACACGGAACTCCCCGGAAATGCGAAAGGGGCGCGTTCGCCGCGCCCCTCGTTGACGTCTGTGTCGGATCAGGCCGTGAGCTTTTTCCGAACCTCGTCCATGCCGTTCATTCTATACGTTCCTTTATAATACTGGAACTTTTCAGGTGGTAGGATGCATTCCACGGCGGTGTCGCCCATCATCACGACCCGGATATTGCCGTTGGAGTCCATTCCCCGGTAGATCGTCGAGTGGCCATACCGGTTGTGACCGTAATCGAACAGAATCATGTCACCGGGCCTGATGCCGGGGGGCGGGGGTGGCCGGAATCCGGGGTTGATCTCCTTGGTGTTTTTCTGCGACCAGAGACCGCTCGTCGAGGTGCGGCCGTCGAGTGGCCAGGTGACGCCAGCCTGTTTATAAGCGTCCATCTGCACGCGCTGCACGAAGCCGCTGCAGTCGATGCCACCGATCTTCTGGAACTCGTTGTAGGCGTCCTTCGATTTCCATTTCCAGGTGTTGATGTCGACGAACCGGTCATAATACTCGGCGGAGTTCAGCCCGAGCCGATTGCCACCGGCTTTTTTCTTCTGGTAGGTCGCGACATCGTCAAAGCCGCCGAATTTGAACACGACCGGCTCATCGATATACGGCTTTGCCGCGGCGTCGATCACCTGCCGGAACGCTGCATCCTCGAGCGTCCGTTCGATCTTTGCGAGAAGCGCCTTCGCCTCGCTGTATTTTCCCATCTGATACAGCGCCCGAGCCATTAGATACTTTGCCATTACGGGGTTCGAGGAGTCGTCCTGGGCCAGCTCATACGCCTTTTCGTAATCACCCTTCTTGAACGCCGACCAAGCCCGGCCAAGCTTCCAATACCAGGGGATCTTCGAAAAATCGAGAGCGGTCTTCGAAAGATGCCGGTTCCAACGGTCGATGCTTTTCTCGACGCTTGCCCGGTCACCCGACGCCGAGGAGATGGTCGAAGCCGATGTTCCCCCTGCCAGAAGATCTGCGCGAACCCAGCCCACGAGGCCGTTTCCGAAATCAACCTGCTTCCAGCCGTTCTTCTCGGCCAGGATACGCCCCGATGTTCCTCTTGAAAGGGTCTGGAGAACGGCGTTCTGCGTGCCCGGCCCCGACCGGACGTTCACACGGGAGCCGTTGATGGAAACGACGGAACCGTCGGCATCGTCGCGAGCCGTGCTCACCTCGACCTGGTCGCCCCCGAACGGGCTGGTCTGTGTGTGCCCCGTCGAACACGCGAGCACGACCGCAACCCCAGCGACGATCAGCCCGCGAACCATTCCCATCTTCCGCATCACCATATCCCCTCCTCAGAGTGGTACATCTGATTTTACGAATGGAATCCACCCTCGTCAATGCTCCTAATAGAAGCGATGTTTGACAGCCGTGTCGAACGGTCCTAAGATGGCAGCACGCATGGAACGCAGCGATCGCCCTGTTTTCGAGTATCTGCGGCTGTCGGTCACCGACCGCTGCAATCTTCGTTGTGTCTACTGCATGCCGGCCGAAGGGCTTCCCAAGCTCACCCACGACCAGGTGCTCCGATACGAGGAGATGCTCGATATCGTCCGCGCCTGTGCCTCCGAAGGGGTGCACCGGATCCGGCTGACTGGCGGCGAACCTCTTGTCCGGAAAGGGCTGTGCGGTTTCGTGACTTCGCTCGCGGCCGTTCCGGGCATCGATGACGTCAGCCTCACCACAAACGGCATACTCCTTTCTGGGCTGGCGAAGCCGCTGCGCGATGCCGGGATCTCGCGGGTCAATATCAGCCTCGACTCGCTCCAACCCGACCGCTATGCCGCGATCACGCGTGGCGGGGATATCCGTCTGGTGCTCAATGGAATCCGCGCCGCGATCGATGCCGGTCTGGCCCCGGTCAAGATCAATGTGGTGCTTATCCCAGGCCGCAACGACGACGAGATCGAGGAGTTCGGCCGGCTCGCCCGCCGGCTTCCCATCCATGTGCGGTTCATCGAGCGCATGCCCTTCGCTTCGGACGGCGCGAACACGGTATCCTATATATCACAGGATACAATCATGGACCGCCTCGCCCGAGCCGGGATCCTTCTCGTCGCCAGTGAAGAACCTGCAGGAGGCGGCCCCGCCGACACGTTCCGGATTGAAGGCGAAGCAGGATGCATCGGTTTCATCAGCTCACGCAGCCATCCCTTTTGCTCCCGATGCACGCGCCTGAGGCTGACGGTCGGCGGCAGGCTGCTGCCCTGTCTCGACTCCCGCGATGGGATCGACGTGCGCGGGATGGATCAGGTTTCTCTTCGTTCTGCCATTCATGAACTCGCGAAACGGAAGCGCGCCGCCCACAAATCCTGCGCCCGCTTTCTTGATGCGCCGTGCGTGTCCCTGTCGGACATCGGCGGCTGACTTAACCGGAGGCTCAGATGACCACCCCTCGGAAACCGGCACACTCCATCGGAATCGACCTCGGCGGCACCAAGATCGCCGCGGGCCTCTGCTGTGGCGGGCAAATCGTCCGGCAGTTCATCGTTCCCACCCATCCCGAGCGCGGCATCGACGCCGTGATCGAGACGATGATCGACGCCGCCCGCAAAGCCATCGGCGACATGCCCGCCGGCGAGATCGCCGGGATCGGCATCGGGGCTGCCGGCCAGATTGACCCCAAGACCGGTGCCGTCATCTACGCCCCGAACCTGAACTGGAAACAGGTGCCTCTCGCAGCCTCGCTTTCAAAGGCTCTCGGCCTGCAGGTGCGGGTCACCAACGATGTGCGCGCCGCCACGATCGCCGAATGGAAATACGGCGCCGGCAAAGGGCTCGACACTTTCGTCAACATCTTCGTCGGAACCGGTATCGGGTCGGGTCTCGTGCTGAACGGGAAGCTGGCCGAGGGCACAACTAACTCGGCCGGCGAGATCGGCCACGTCTGCATCGACCCCGACGGTCCGGTCTGCGGCTGCGGCAAAAAAGGCTGTTTCGAGGCCTTTTCATCGGGCAAGGGGCTTGAAAACCATGTGAAGTCCCTCCTTTCAACATTGAAGAACGGGCCGCTTGTCGAACTCACCGGCGGAGATCCCGAAAAGGTCACCGGCCGCATCATCGGTCAGGCGGCAAAAGCCGGGGATAAGACGGCTCTCGAGGCCTTGAAGCGCGTCGGCCGGTATCTTGGCTTCGAGATCGCGAATATCCACACCCTACTCAACCCCCAGATCGTCCTGCTGGGTGGAGGCGTGATGGCACTGCGTGCCTATTTCATGGATGAGCTGAAAGCGACGCTGCATCGCCATGTGCTTCCTGTCGCCGATCGTGGCGACGCAATGATCGGGGATGCGAAGTTCGAGACCGACGCCGTTCTCATAGGCGCCAGCGCCCTCTTCTGAGGGAATTGGCATGTCGACAAATCCGCTCCGTCCCGCGATCTTCGCGGCCGACGACCTCGTTCCAGGGGTTTGGGCATCTCTGCCGGCCACCCGCGCGCTCTGGAACCATCTTCTCGATGTCGGAAGCCGGTTTCCGTCGCTGACGATGGGCTGGGCGGCCCGGCCGGGCCTCGACATTCTGGTCGGCCGACTCGCCGAGATGCTGACGAAAGCCGGACTCAACGTGTTCCTGGCAACGGGCCCGGTCCCCGTCGCGGCCCTGGCAATGTCGCTCGGTGACCGGCAGCAGCCGCTCGGCCTTTACATCGACGAGACGGGCGACGGCCGTTACTCGGCGCTCGCCCTGACCACGCACGGCGGGCCAGTGCTCGAAAGTGACATTTTGGAAACCTCCGTGCCGCCCAGGACCGGCAGGGTGGGGGTGATCGGAACGACGGACTTCCTCGAACCCTACGTGAAACGAATGGGACAACTGCTCGATCCGATAACCGAGGACCGGGTACGTCTCTCGGACCTCGAATCCCCCTTCACCCAGCTCCACCTCCGCATGCGGCCGTTTCCGGAATACCGCCTTCTCTTCGATCATACACCGGACGGACCCAGGGCGGTGATCTCGCCCGACGGTCAGGCCCTGCAACTATTCGGCAAAGACGGGGCACCCGTCGCGACCCGTGCTATCGTGGCGACGATTGGAACGTACCTCACCCGGCTGCGCGGCGCCTCGGGCACCCTCGTCGGCCCCCGGGGCACATCGGAACTCGCCGCCGGAATCGGCGACGCAGCGGAGATCGAGGGGGATGCTCTCGACATGGCCTCGCAGGCCGGTTATACCGATCTCCTGCTTGGCTGGTGGGAGAACGGCATCGTCGCCCACCAGGGCCACGCCCCTTTCGGGGATGCATATCTCACGTTATTATATCTTCTCGAATCCTGGAACGCCGAACCCTGACCGTCCTCGCCCCTACACCTGCACGAATTTCACGACGGCTTCGACGTGGTGGGTGCGGGGATACAGATCGATGCCGGCGACTTCAACGGGGCGGTATCCGGCCTTGACCAGCGTGATCGCATCGCGGCGCAGCGACTCCATGTCGCAGGCGACGTAGACGATCGATATGGGGGCGAGCTTTTCCACCGTCGCGGCAATTGTGGGCATCCCCGTCCGGGGCGGGTCGATGAGGAGCACGTTCGGGCCGGGCTCGAGCTTGCCGAGCTGCTTCATCGCATCACCCTCGATGAGGGTGATCCGATCGGCGCATTTCGACCGCTGCCGGTTCCGGACCGCCATGCGAACGGCGCCGGGATGCGACTCGACAGCCTCGACCGTCGCTCCCGCAGCCGCGAGCGGAATCGTGAAGTTGCCCGCACCGGCGAACCCCTCGACGATACGCTTTCCCTCTGCGGCTCCCGAGAGACGCACGACTTCACGCACCAGTTGCTTGTTCTGGAACACGTTCCCCTGACTGAAAAAGCCGGGTTCGGTGTAGAACGGCCCTCCCTCGACGCCGTGCGCAAGAAGTCCGGCAACCGAGACATCTTCGAGAACGCCCTCGACGCCCTTATCAGGCCGGCCGTAGCTGAGTCCGGCCAGCCCTGCGCCCCGGATCAGCTTCCAGAGGTCGGGCCGGACGCGGCCCGGTGAAGTCCCCGCACCCAGGGTCAGATGCCCCGTCACGGTTTCCGGCCCAGCGTTCGCCGCGATCAGCACCAAGCCGTCGACGCGGAAGGGCAGATTCCCCAGCGCCCGACGGGCCGCCACAAGCCGCTTGCCAAGGGGCTTCGTCAGCAGGGCGCAGGAGGTGACGGGCACGATGCCGCCTTCCGTTTCCCCCTCGTGACCTTCGGCAGGGAGGAAGCCCGCGTCCTTCGTCTCCCGGTGGCGGCTCTGGTGCAGCCGCACGCGTGGCATGTACCGGATCGTCTCGCCCTCACGGGCTGCCGCGAACGGTACGACTACCACCTTGTCGGCATCAGGAATGCCATCGATGGCCGCCTGGAGCATCTGCTGCTTGCCCTTCCGACGGCCCTTCTCGGACAGCTCGAGCCAGTCGCAGCCGCCGCAGGGGCCGTGAAAGGGACAATCAGGCTTGATCCGTTCGGGTGATGGCTTGACCAGCTCCTGCGGTTCCCAGCTTGCACGGCCGCGCGGACCGGTCTCACGGACGAACTCGATCTCGTCCCCCGGGAACAGGCCGGGAACGGCCACCTCGTCCCCGTCGATCACCACGAGACCGCGGCCGCGGGCATCGAATCGCGAAACGACGGCGCAGCGCCGCTCTCCGGCCTGTGTTGGGGTCATTTCTTCACCGCCGGGGCCATCAGCCGCTCATAGTCAGGCATCGTGCCGAGCAGCGGGCGGGCGTATTTCATGAATTCATCGGTGACGTCGGTTCCCAGCGGGGCGATGAACTTGTCGGGCATCCCCTTGGTCTCCTTCGCGACGGTCTCCAGCGGGGTCAGGAAATACTCGACCGAGTAGTCACCGGTGCGCCGGATTGCGACGGAGCCGTCAACCTCGTTCCAGATCGCGAACTGGGCGGCCTTTTCCCCGACCTCGCGGGCCTCGGCCTGGTCGACTTCCGAGACGATGCCGACGAAGCTGCGCTGCAGGTAGCCGAAGGTGTCGGCACGGACGCGCTTGATCTTCAGTTCCTTCTTGATCAGGTCGGCAAGCAAGTCGCCCAGGGCGCCGGTGCCCGAAAGCTGCACGTTGCCATGCGCGTCGGTCTCGGCGTTCTGCATGAGCTGGGTGATGACGGGCTTGTTGTCCTCACCCAGGATGCCTTCGGAGACGGCAACGATGCATCGGCCAAACTTCTTGTATACCTGCTCGACATCCTTGACGAACGACTCCTTGCGGAACTGGCGCTCTGGAAGGTAGATCAGGTGCGGACCGTCATCCTCGTATTTGCGGGCGAAGGCCGAGGCTGCGGTGAGAAAGCCAGCGTTGCGGCCCATCACGACGGCGATGTAGACGCCGGGCAGCGAGCGGTTGTCGAGATTGGCACCGGCGAAGGCGAGCGCAACGAACTTGGCCGCCGATCCGTAGCCCGGACAGTGGTCGGTCACACGCAGATCATTGTCGATCGTCTTGGGAATATGGATGCAGCGCAGCTCGTAGCCTGCGTTGCGGGCGTTGTCGTTCACGATGCGCACGGCGTCGGCCGAGTCGTTGCCGCCGATATAGAAGAAATAGCGCACGTTATGTTTCATGCACACTTTGAAGATCTTCGCGCAATAATCGGCATCCGGCTTGTCGCGCGTCGAAAGCAGCGCAGAACTTGGGGTACAGGCGATGCGCTCGAGGTTGTGCGTCGTGGCCTGGGTCAAATCGACGAAATCCTCCTCGATAATGCCGCGCACGCCGTGGAGGGCGCCGTACACGCGTTGTACCTCGGGAAACTTGCGCGACTCGAGGACCGCGCCGACCAGGCTCTGGTTGATGACGGCCGTGGGGCCGCCGCCCTGCGCAATCAGAACGTTTCCGACGAGCTTTGCCATTCGTTTTTCTCCTCGTTCCTGGGGATGTTTCGACATCTCAAAACGTGCTTCACTATGCACCAGCCCCCGCTTCCCGGTCAAGCCCGCCGCGCAGCCGATGTTCTGGGAGTGATGTTGGAACGGTTTCCGGCGAGGAGGCGGCCTCGCGCGCCAGCTCGTGTCGGAACGGGAGAAAAACGGAATATCAAGGCTGCCAAAGCGCATTATGCTTCTGAAGAGCCTCGGCACGTGCCAGAGAACCGCTCAGGTTGATTTTGTTCCTGTAACAGGGAAATATCCTTCCTTTTCGCCGCAACCCCGACCGTGTAAACTTCCAATATCGAGGCGCGGCCCGATGATCGTCACGGGAACAAGCCTTGAATGTTGAGAATAACGCAATGAGGTATTCGTATGAGCAAGCGTCTCGTTCTGGTTCTGAGTCTCCTGATCCTGGTCGGCACCATGGTCTCGTTCGCGGCGGAGCCGAGATTTCAGGCTGTGAAGTTCGATGAAGTGGATTCCGGCATGCCCTACAACGTCCCCGAGGTTCCTGTGACGGATCCGAAAAGCATGGAGGGAATCAAGGTCGCCCTCGTCTGCGCCCACGGCTTCGAGGAAATCGAGGGAACCTATCCGCTCCGGTATCTGCGGGCCCGCGGCGCACACGTGGATGTCATCACCCCCGACTGGATCAAGGGCCGCGTCATGGCCGTCCAGTTCCTCAAGCCGTCCGTCTGGATTCCGGTCACAAAGACCGTCTCCGAAGCCAACCCGACCGACTACTGCTCGGTGATCGTCCCCGGCGGCGCCTGGAACCCCATCATCATGCGCACCGACGGCAAGATCCTCGAATTCGTGCAGAAGGCCCAGAAGGCCAACAAGCTGATCGCCTCGATCTGCCATGGGCCGCAGGTGCTCATCAGCGCCGGACTTGTGAAAGGCCGTGAGATCACTGGCGTCGGCGATATCCGCGCCGACCTGCGCAATGCCGGCGGCCGGGTCATCGAGGACCAGCCCGTTGTCGTCGACGGCAACATTCTGACGAGCCGTGACCCCAACGATCTTGCCCAGTTCTGCCAGGCATTCGAAGCGTATCTGAAGAAGAACCTGAAATTCTGCCACGGCCAAAAAGAGGACGGAACGAAGGACGGCGCGGCCCCCGAGCGTCGATAGATGAAGCGCACCCAGATGCTTTCCTGAAGAGGATGGCCCGGCCGGACCCGCGTTCATCGCGGGTTCGGCCTCCGCGGGAGGAAACGATGGCAAGCCTGCTCGAGCACCCGTTCACGACCCTGGTCTTCGAACACCGGGACTTTTCCCTGTACCGCTTCGAAGGCCGGTTCCAACGAAAGACGAGCCTCAGCCTCAGAAGCGACCGGATCGGCATCTTTCTTTGCGAGAAGGGGCATTTTCACTCGGACACCACAACCCTGACCCACCATCTGCACGAACGGCTCGTGTCGTTCGCCCTGTCGCACGACTGCACCAAGGTGTTCGACGCCGGCGTTGAGATCGTTTTTCTCCTGGTCATGTTTGACAAGGATGTTCTCGAGGCATTCATCCGCAGGGTCGGCGGGGATGTCAACCTCGTCATGGGCAGATTCTCCAGCTGCCAGTGCACCGTCAGAAACACCGGCCGTGACCTCTCGGTCGCTGCGGCAAAGCTGCATGCCGAGGCCACCGGCCGGTATTGGGGATACGCGACGGCCATCGAGGCGGCGTTCGACGAGCTGCTGGTCAATTTCGTGCGGATGTTTTCCGAGGCAAGCCGCGAGCAGGTGCCGGCGGACCCGGTCACCGCGAAGGTGGGGATGTTTCTCGAGGCGCACATGGACCGGGAGCTCTCGCTCGAAGAGATCGCCGACTGGGCCGGTGTCTCGAAGACCCACCTGTGCCGGCTCTTCAAGAAGTCGACGGGCCAGCGCGTCTTCCAGTATCTCAACGCGCTCCGCATCCGGCGCGCCTGTGAACGGCTGCGGGGAAGCGGCGAAGCCGTCGAGCGTATTGCCCGTTCCGTCGGGTTCAATAACATGAACTATTTTCACAAGGTGTTCAAAAATGTCACCGGCACCATGCCGACCGCATGGCGCAAATCCGCGGGAACGGCTTCCGGTGGTTCGGAGCACGTTTGAACGAGGCCTGCCGGACCGACAATCGCTGCCTCAACCTGACTGACGGAACAAGAAACGGAGGAACTCAAACAGGGGACCTGATTTGGAGGCGTTCTTTGATGGAAGACCGCCTGGGATGCAGGTGCTTTTACCGTATGGGCTGTTCCGATTTCATGATTTCATTCATTACATATGTATAGGTCACTTTTTCCGTAGGCACCCGGTAATGGTGAGCGAAGAGGGCTCTGATCATCTTCGACGTGGCGTCCGTCTCCGCATCCGGGAATGTCAGCCACCTGGCCATCACCTCATGGAACGGCAATGGCAGTGTATCCAATCGTATCTGGCCTTCCTCGGCGAGATCCTCGATGGCATCCGTGCGGATGCCACAGCACTTGAGCTCGTCGTAGAGATAACCATCGAACGGGTGTTTATACATTGCTTCATACGAACCAAAATGCGCAACGATTTTTTCATGCGCATGATCATCCCATTCATCTGGGCTGATCTTGCCGGTGAAGCGGCAGAGAACGACACCATGATCGGTTCTCTCCCAATGGGGACATGAGAGATAAGTTGTATTAGATCCGACATACATTTTGCATCGGGTTTCCCCATGAAGGTACAGTCCCTCACCCGGAATCGATCCAGGCCGGTTGGCCAATAATGAATAACAGAAATCACCGAACGGGATCAGACTCTCATCGAGCGGTGTATCACCGTGCATGTCCGTTCTGCTCCTTCTCCCTGTCATCACCCCGCAGCCGAAGGCCAACGAGCCAGTCGGAGCATGCCCCGGGATCCTTCGGCTCATCAGGCAGGCAACTCGACGCGAAGGCAGCCGTGAGTTGATCGAGAAGGACAGGCCATTGAGCCCTATGCACTGCGTCGTCTTCTGGCGAGAGAGTTTTCTTTTCCGTCGTTGATCCGTAGATGCGGATCAGGTCTTCCGCAAGGCGGAAGCCATACTGCGAAATCAATGAAGGCAGATCGCCGACGATTTCCCCCGTCAGAAGCAGATGAACGCCGGTCAGCGCCGTGCGATAGGTATACAATAAGGATTTGACCCGGCAAGCTCCGGTTTTCACATGCTCATCGCAAACCTGCATGAAAAATCCCTTGTAATGGTGAAACGCCCGCTTCGAGAGATAGCAGGGCGCCAGCGCACGCAGCTCGCCAAGCTCTCTCGTCTCGAAGACCTGAAACGGAGAATATATACGTTCCAGCATATTTCCATTGCCCTTCAACAGGAGCTTGAGGGCCTGCTCGACCTCGTTGCTCGTGTAATCACAGAGAATGCCGCCGCACATTCCCTCGGCATTGACGGCAGGCTCGGGCTTGTCGAGGGCCAGCACCAGTTCGAGAGGTGCCGCATGGATTCCCTTCAGATCGATGTCACTGTCCGGGGCGGGAAAACCGTAATAATGGCTGCCGGTTATCCCGCACAACAGCATCCGGCCTGCAGGTCTGACGGTTTCGATGTAGGAACGTGCAACCCGGTATTCAGCATCCATCCAGGACCTCCCTCACGATATCGGTGCAAAGGGTATTCAACGCGGCGCGATCCGGCTCTTCCGGAAGAGCGCTTTCTTCACGCGCCGATTTGATGCGCATCTGCATCGACTCGGCATACTCGATCAGACGCTCGAACGGCCAGCCGCCCCCTTTTATGGCGAGAAGCTCCTCCCGGTCAGGCCGCCGAACGACGACGATGCCCGTCGTCAGGATCTCCAGGCTCATGCGGAGTAGCCTGACGAGATGCAGGGCGTGCTTCGTGTCATACCCGAACCGTTCTTCCAGCTCCGCCCTCTTCGGATTCCGCTCCTTTTTCCAGGTGTGGTACTGCTGCCATTCGCGTCGCGCCGCCCGGTAGCTCCGCTCCCGATCGAGCATCAGGAGGAAGTTCGGGGTTATCATCTCATCCGTTATATCCCCACGACGGCTCAGGATGTCGGCGGCTCCGATCTGATCGTTCGAGATGACGCTTCGTTCGGGAAGGCCAAACGCCGACCTGACCGGTTCCACCTTCGGCGGGGAAAGGAGCCATCGCCGGTGGGTCTTGATGCGTTTCAGCTGGGAAACCGCATAATTGCCGAAACTGTCCGAGACTCTCCGCGAGAGAAACGTCGTGCGTGCATCGAGGATCCGTCTGCCCGCTTTCGTGCACACTCTGATGCAATCCTCGGGTGCCCAGATAAGTTCGAGAGCCGTCGGATTCGCTTCGGAGGCAAGCCGGAAGCATTTCCGGATGTCGTATCTGACATAATCCTTCGACATCTCGATCTGCTCTGGCGAAGGCAGAAACCCGCCGTACCAAGCTGCCGGACCGACGAGAACGCCCTTCAGATCGGTGTCTGAATCCGGCTCATTCAACCCGAATGCCCGGCTCCCATGAATGACCTCGAGAATGACAACCCCGTTGATCTCCGTTCCAGTATTCATGCAAGCCGCTCCGAAATCTATCAAATAATGTTATCTATATGATTCTATCACACTTCGAATCAATCTCATTCGATATCAGGGTTGTCACGAGATGTAAACTGGGTGCTCTTGGAGAAACAACGACACGGCCAATGTGTTCGGGAAATATCTCCCGGCAGTCGAATGACCTTCGCGATCGCCCCGCCTTCATCGCCTCCAACTATATATACCGCATTGTATTTATAATCATTTTCCCCGATGGCAATGTTTCCGTGATGTCTGATCGGTAGGAAATGCGAACGGTCATAGCGAATCCGCATCGCAGGAGGCCACATGGCCCAGGCAGCTGAAAAGACGAGAAAGATCTACCCATTCCGGAATGATTTCATGTTCAAGTTCGTGTTCGGCAAGCCTGGCAACGAGGAGATTCTTGCCCGGCTGATCGATGCACTGATGCACTTCGAGGGCGATCGGTGCATCGAGACGCTCGACCTGCTCAGCCCACCTGAACCTGAAGGCGCTCAACGACGACAAGTTCACGATCGTCGATATGCGGGCCGTCGATCGGGCCGGGTGACGGTTCTCGATCGAGATGCAGGTGAGCGCCGCACAGGGCTTCGAGAAGCGCATGACGTAGTACCTGGCGTTGTTCTACGCAGGGCAGCTGCGCGAAAAGGAGAGTTTCACGAAGCTCTGCCCAACGTACGGCATCGCGATTCTCGATTTCATCATGTTCCCCGAACATGATCGCCTCCAGTCGGGATACCTATTCCGCGAGCGCGAAACGGGGGAGGTGCTGCCCGACCTGATGGAACTGCACTTCGTCGAGCTTCCAAAGTATCAGGTTCACGCCGGGCCTTGCGGAAGAGACTCGAGAAATAGTTATATGTATTGAAGTTCAGCGAGCTCTACGCTGCCGACCGGCCGCTCCCGGCCGATCTCGAACATGAAAAGGAACTGGCCATGGCGATCAGGGAACTGCGGAAGGTGAACGCAGACGACCAGATGCGCGCCATCCTCGAACAACGCGACAAAGAAGAACGCATCCTCATCACCCGCCTCGAATGCGTCCGCAACGAAGGTATTGAGCAAGGGATTGTGAAAGGTTGTCAGTCGGTTGCCAGAAGGATGCTCGAGCTTGGGATTCCGATTTCAGGAATCGCAGCCTCAACCGGTCTGACGGAACAAGAAATCGAGCGACTCAAGCGAGGAAGCTGAACCGTGGGGTTTCTTGATTGAAAATCGCGTGACGTCACCATTCAGAGAGAACACATACAACAGGAACCGGTCGCACCTTGCGACCGGTTCGCCGGCCTCCAACATCCGCAGACTTCGGAAATGCTGCCGGAATGCCGATGTACCGAGAGAGACAGGGATAGTCGCGACAACTTCCCCCACGGACGGGCAGGAGGCTTGCCATGACGTCGACGGGTTCGCTGTATTCGCTCAACCGAACGCTTCCTCAGGATCCGAGGCGCTCCCGAATGCCGGATCTCGGCACGGAGCAGAACGATTTCGGTGCCATCCTCGCCGCAGTGTCGGGCGATCCGGCACAATCCCGGTCAACCGACGGGAAGAGCGCGACTTCGGCCGTTTCAACCGCGCCGCAGGCGCCGGAATACATCGGAACACGCCGGCTGACCGATGTCGACCGGGCCATCTATGCCGATATCCAAAGAACCTTCCAGCTTCCCCAGCCGGCCCCGGGAGAGCTCACGATCCTCAGCGACAAGCCCCTGATGCCCTGGATGCTTTCGGGTGCCTCCGGCAAAGCCATCACCGGTGATCTCCTGACCTCAAACCTGGATAAAGCCACCGATATCTTTCGGCGCCATTTCGGCTCCTGGATGTCCCGCGAGGGCGTCGCAACAACGCCCCCGATCCAGCTCTCCGTCGCCTCCGACGGCCGGGTCGTCACCCAGGCCGATCATCCCGACAAGGCACGGATCGAGTCGTTCATCAACGACAACGAAGAGCTGCGCAACCTCTTCATGGGCATCACCTCTACCAAAAGCATGATCGAGATCGGCCGCGAATCAGCGGCCTTCCAGGCGCGTTACGCCGTCGATCCGAAAGCGGCCGTCGCCGAATACAGCCACTTTTTCACCGGCTCCTACACCTACGAGACCATCCTCTCGATCGGCAACACGGACTGGTCGCTGGTTTCAACACCCCACTGGAGCATTGCCTAGCCGGTTCGAACACGGCCGCACGTTCACGCGACCAGGGACTGGAGAATGCTGCGATAGACCGAGAGTTCCGTCTCGGCGCCGGCGCGGTTCGTGTCATACAGGTATTTCAGCGCTTCGGCATCCCCCGTAATCGCCGAGACGTTCCCGTCCTTGTACCGGATCGGCTCGTTGATGTCGGCCCCCCGCCCGAGAAAGAAGGCCATCACCTCACGGTTACACACCCGCGTCGCAAGCTTCAGGGCGGGAAAACCCAGCGCGTCGTGAGCACGGATGTCGGCTCCGTGCCCGCAAAGCTCGCGCAATTCCCGGATATCGGGCGACGCCGTCGTCCGGCTGCATGCATCGAGAAACCGTTCAGTGACTTCCTCCGGCGTTATCGCCGCGAAGTCGATCGGTTTGCCGTATTCCTGAACAAACCGGGTGAACCGTTTGAACGCGTCTTTCAGCTTCCCCTGCTTCTTCTCGTTCAGCGGTCCCGAAACGTTCATCATCCCGGCAAACACCCGCCGCAGATCCGGAATCTCGAGCGGAATGCCGTTCGCCCGCAGAAGCCGGTTGTAGGCCTCATACCGGACGACATACTCCTCGTCGAGAACGTTTTTCAGATCCTCGGGATCACCCTTGAGTTCCATGTCGCCCTCTCGTTTGCCGGTCGGTTTCCTGCCTGCTGGTCTATCGTCCACTATGCCTCGAAGCCCAAGGCAAGCCAAAATCAACCGCTGCCCGGCAAGTCCCCGTTATTGACACCCGGTTGCGGGCCTCGTAGAATGGCCGCTCAATGAGCGAAGAGACGCAGAAACGCAGACCACGCGGGGGCACGAAGCGCAAGCCGCCGTTTCCCCTCACGCGCGAAGACCGCGAGATGCTCGTCGACGAGATCGCGGCCACGGGCGGAGCCGAGGTGCTTTCGGCCGCGACCCTGGGTGAGGGTGGGCGCTGGGTCGATCTGCGCGTGCTCGCCCGGGGCACTCCCGAAGCCGCTCCCGCCATCCTGCGCGGGCTACGGACCGGCGACATTCTGCTCCACAACCACCCCGACGGTATGCTCCAGCCGTCCGATGCCGACCTGGGCGTGGCCTACCTGTGCGGCCAGTCCGGCATCGGCTTCGCCATCCACGACAACGCCTGCACCACCGCCTACGTCGTTGTCGAGCCGCCAGCCCCCGAAGGATTCGAGCCACTCGACCGCGATGCGATTGTCTCGCTGCTCCAGCCCCGCGGCGCCATTTTCCAGAAGCTCGAGGGCCACGAGGAGCGTCCGGGCCAGATCGGCCTGATGGAATCGGTGATCGACGCGCTGAACACCCCGTGCCATGCGATTCTCGAAGGCGAGACGGGCGTCGGGAAAAGCCTCGCCTACCTGATCCCCGCGCTGTTCTTCGCGCACCAGCGCAAGTGCCGGGTCGCCGTCTCGACGAACACGCTCAACCTTCAAAGCCAGCTGTGCGGCAAGGATCTGCCGTTCCTGTCGAAGCACATGCCGTTCCCGTTCACCTTTGCGCTGATGAAGGGCCGGTCGAACTACCTGTGCCGGCGCCGCATGGCTGAGATGGAGAGCCCGATGGAGGGCGAGGTGCTGCTCGATGCCGACGAGCTCGACGAGTATCTGAAGCTGCGCGCCTGGGCTAAGAAGACAAGCGACGGCTCGCTCGGGGACCTCACCTGGGAGCCGAAAGATTCGCTCTGGGAAAAGGTGTGCGCCGACAAAGACGCGTGCCTGCACATCCGATGCAGCGAGTTCAAGCACTGCTTCTTCTTTGAGTCTCGCCGAAAGGCCGCCGAGGCGGATCTGCTCGTCGTGAACCACAACCTGCTCTTCTCGGATCTCGCGTTCCGGGCCGAGAGCCGCGAGTATTCCCAGGTGGCGGTGCTGCCGGCTTACAAAGCCGTCGTGCTCGATGAGGCGCACAATCTCGAAGAGATCGCGACCCGCCATTTCGGCCACCAGATCACCGGCTTCGGCATGCAGCGCCTGCTCGGCCGCCTGTATCACAAGCGCGGTCGACGCGAGGGCGGGGTGTTGTCCGTGCTTCTCACCCGCCTTCTGCTCGGCGCCGGGCCGTTCGCTACGAAACTGCGCGAGACCGTCGCCAATGATATCCAGGAGAAGATCCTACCGCTTCGCACCGACGTGGCCGACCGTTCCCGCGAGCTGTTCGACGGCATCCAGGCCTTCGTGATCGGCGAGAAGCAGCCGTATTTCGGGGAACACCGCATCCGGCTCACCCCGCTACAGGCGCAGATGCCCGCGTTCACCGATCTTGCCGAACGTGCCTTCCGGCTCCGCGACGATCTCGGCGATCTTGCCCGGCTGCTGCGCCGACTCCACAAACGGCTGACCGATGCCCTGACCGCGGCCGGCGAGGAAGCCCCCGAGGAAGAAGCCAAGGGCATTCGAGAGTTCGAGATGCCGCTCGTCGAGCTGGGCGGCTTCGGCGGCAAGTTCGAAAAGATCCAGAATGCGCTCAACCTGTTGTTCAATCCCGAGACCGAGAACCGCGACCGGTTCGTCCACTTTTTCTCGGTCGCGGTGCGCCAGAGCGGGAAATACCCCGCGATGAACTCGTTCCCGATCGTCGTTTCGGACGTCATGGTCGAGAACTGTTTCTCCTGCATCCCGACCGCCGTGCTGGTCTCGGCCACGCTCACGGCCCGCAAATCCTTCGGCTTCATGAAATCCCGGCTCGGCCTCGACAGCGAGGAGCTGCTTCCCGAGCCCATCGAGGGCCGGTTCCCTTCACCGTTCGATTACAAGGACCAGGCGCGACTGTTCATCCCGATCGACCTGCCCGACCCGGCCGCGCCCGACTTCATCGAGCGCACCGTCGAACCCGTCGGAGAGATCGTGCGCACCTCGCAGGGTGGCGCGCTGGTGCTGTGCACCTCATACCGCCACCTGAAACATCTCTCTGACAAACTTTCCCCCGATCTCGAAAACGAGGGCCTGCTGTGCATGAAGCAGGGCGATGCCTCACGCGACGAGCTGCTGCGGCGGTTCAAGGAGGACGGAAACGCCGTCCTGTTCGCGACTGAAAGTTTCTGGGAAGGCATCGACGTGCCTGGAAACGCCCTGCGCAACCTCGTGATCGCCAAGCTGCCGTTCGCGATCCCCGACGACCCGATTCTCGAGGCGCGCCAGGAGATGCTGAAAGCCGAGGGCAAGAACGCCTTCTCGGAATACCAGCTTCCCATGGCCGCCATCAAGCTCAAGCAGGGCTTCGGCCGGCTGATCCGGCACCGCGAGGATCACGGCACCGTCTGGATTCTCGACCGCCGCCTTGTCACGAAAAGCTATGGGGCCTACTTCCTCGAGTCGCTGCCACCCGCGCCCTTCCGGCAGGGACCGGTCGAGACGCTGCTGCCCCACGCACAGGCCTTCTTCGACCGCCGCGGCCGCCGTCAGGGATAGAAATAGACCGCCGTCACCGCGAAGATCGCCCCGAACACCGCCGGCCAGAACACCACCTTCGGCAGGATGTTGTCGCGATACTCGATCAGTCCGTCCCCGTCCAGGTAGGCGAACAGGATCGAGTTGACCGACACAGCGACGAAGATGATATACATAGCAAAATAGTAGTAGTCCATATACATGATCTGCTCTATTTCGAGCCGCCGGCGCAGGTCGATCTGAGCGTAGATCACGACGAAGAACAGGGCCGCGGCCACCTGGACGACCACGCCTGAGTTGAAGCCGAGACGCTCCGCGAACGTCTCGTGCTTGGTGCTGATGATGAGCACCGAGAACATCTGCAGTGCAACGACGAACAGAGGCAGGATCGAGGACATGAACGGATCCAGGAAGTTGCGGTCGATCAGGACATGGAAATGCAGCTCGGGGAAATTCACCTGTCCGGAGTACCGGTTCATGCCGAAGTTCGTGTTGTAATCGTAATCAACGTAGTTGAAAAAGGTGCGCCGGATCTGCCAGGACGGAAGCACCATCGCATCATCGATCCCGGGCCTCTCGGTCGGATCGACCTGGGAATAGGCGAGAAGATCGGGCACCAGCACGACGTTCCGGTCGAAATCGGCATGCCACAGGCGCATCCAGATATCCTGCTTGTCGAATGGGTAGTTGGAATAGTCAAAGCCCTGCCGGAGGGTGAGAGTGAAGTTCCAGCCGACGGTGCGTTCCTCGTTCTCGACCCGTTCGAAGGCCTTTTCCAGCGTCGCATCGACGGACTCGGGGAAGGTGACCCCCTCATCAATGCCGGGATATCCGGCCTTCGGATACTTCTGCCAGACGTACCCCGTCAGCTTCACATTGATCGCGCCATCGAACTCGATCGATTTGATAAAAATCCCGGTCGGGATGTAAATGGGCGATTCGTATCCGAACTTTTTCGACTCAAGCCGATACTCCTCGATTTTCATCGAAATCATCGAGGGTTCGAGAATCGGCGGGCCTCCCGGATAATGGACGGGAAACGTCGTCTTCGTCACGAACCAGATCACTCCGATGCCGATGCCAAGAATCGTCGTGTAGACACCCGAGGCAAGCCAGAGGTGATCGGCCGTATCCGGCCGTCGAAGGAAGACGACCGTCACGCCAGCAAGCAGGAAGGTAAAAACAGCGACGAGAATGCGGAAGAGTGGGCGATGCCGCTCCCGATCGGTTTTCGAGAGAATCTCGGTCTCGTTCACGAAGCCACAGACGGCAAGATCGAACGCGGGCAACGGCGTGCCGAACAGCCACATGCGGCGGGATGCATCGAGGCGAAACGCGGTCCATGTCTTCACCTCGCGGCCCATGGCCGTGCCGAACTCAGCCATGGCAGGGAGGTTCCGCATCCGGGCGACGGCGAAGATGTCATTGTTCATCCCCATGAAGTCCCGGTGAGGATGCCAGAGAAACCTGCCCTCGCGGGTCATGAGGAAGGGAAAGCCGTATTCCCCGAGGCTGAACGAGAGGAGCAGTTCCTTCAGCCGCCACCGTTCGATCTCCACGAGCAGCTCGCCTGCAATGCCGCGCGAGCCGGCCGGAAGCGGGAGCCTCAACAGCGGGATCAGACCGATCGAATCGCTCGCCGAGATGCCGGGGCGCAGACAGTAGAGCTTGGATTCGCGATGTTCTTCGAGGGTGATGGGCCCGGAAGCCAGCGTCAAGCCAATCGCGCCAATCCGGACGTCCTGGGAAGAGATCTCGCGAAACCGTTCGACGAGCTCCTTCTCATCGATCCTCCCATCCCCGAACGCTGCCACGACCGGCAGAGTATTGCTGGCAAGCAGCTCGCACAGCTCGCCAAGCTTTTTCGCTGCCCCGTCGATCTGTCCGAGGCATTTCGCCTGGGCTTCGGCCGTCGAACGGTCAAGAGACTCCCGGTACACCCATCCGTCATGGGCACAGAGAGCAAGTGCCACAACACAGACGAACAGAGCGACCAGCATAAGACGTTTTTTCATATACCCCTCTTTATATCAGCGCAATGACGGGTTCAATGACCGTATGACCTGATCATCGGCCGTGAGATACAGGACTCCGGCCGAATCGACGGCGGCACCGCGCAGATTCGCCCCGAGATCTATCGTGAGAAGATATCCGGCGTCGTCCTCGGTCGCGTGTCCGGGCGAAAACTTCTGCACCGTTCCGGCCGTCGCGTCGACGACAAACACCGAGCCTTCGGCATCGACAGCGATATCCGACGGGCCGAGAAACTGGCACGGGCTCTGACTCTTTGACGCGGCGATCGAGGTTTCCGGTCCGTGCCAGCCGACCCCGCCCGCCGTGTCGAGCCCCCACCAGCCGAGGAAGGCGCCGGTCGGGCCAAACTTCTGAACACGGCCGTTCAGCGTGTCGGCGACATACAGGTTTCCCGCACGGTCGGCCCCGACGCCCTGGGGCGTGTCGAGCTCTCCGTTAAGATGACCGCTCCGGCCGACACTCCGTTTCCAGGAGCCGTCCGTGCCGAGGATCTGAATCCGGTCGTTGCCGCTGTCGGCGACGGCCAGATCGCCATTCGCGAGCAGCGCGAGACCGGCAGGCTCACGGAACTGGCCGTTTCCCGTGCCGAAGCCGCCAAAGCTTGCGAGAAGCGCGCCGTCTCCATCGAAATGCTGGATCCGGGCGTTTCCGGCATCGACAACCCACAGGGAGCCGTCCGTCGCGACCTTGAGCCCGGCCGGCTGCTGCAGCTGCCCCGCCCCCGTGCCAGGTGAACCGACCCGCCGCACGAACGCACCGGACGTCGTGAACACGCTGATCAGCCCCTCGGCGCGGTCCGAAACGTAGACGAGGCCGCGCTCATTATCGACGGCCAGCCGGTCGGCCGACGTCGTGAGCGCGTCAAGATCCGGCCGCCGCTCCGCCTTGAAGCTGCCATCCGTGCCGAATAGCTGCGCGCGGGAGTTTTCCAGATCGGCTACCCACACCGTCGTGCCGCTGGCCACTACGCCGGTCGGCGCCAGCAGCTGCCCCATCTGGGCTCCGCCTGTCGCAATCTGGGTCGCAATGCCCGGGCCGAGAGGAAGCACCTGGAGCCGGTTATTCCCGGCATCGGCAACGATCAGCCGGCCGCTTGCGTCGAAACAGAGCGACATCGGGCCGTCAAACTCCCAAAGCTGGCTGCCGGAGCGGCCTTCAAGTCCGGATCCAGCCGCATGCCAGCCCGTCCCGCCAAGATTGTCCCGCCCCCACCAGCCGATCGGGGCGCCGTTCCCGTCGAGCCGCTGCACGCGGTTGTTATCGGTGTCGGCGACGAAAATATCCCCGGTCGGACCGATCGCAACGCCAGAAGGATAATTGAACTGACCATCCCCGGAGCCGCTCGTGCCTATCGAAAGCAGGAACCCGCCGTCGGCCGCGAACCGCTGGATACGGTCGTTCTGCGTATCCGCGACCCACACGGTCCCTGCTCCGTCGGCTGCGAGCCCGGATGGCGTGTCGAACTGGCCCGGATTCACGCCGAACTGGCCCGTCACGAGTGTCAGGTTCCCGTTGCGGTCCGTCTTCTGCAGCCGGTGATTTTCGCGATCGGACATCCACAGGAAGCCCTGAAGGTCGATGCAGAGCCCCCACGGATCACCGATCTGGCCCGGTGCCTGGCCATACGTGCCTATCCTCTTCGCCACAGTTCCATTGGGGGCAAACTTCCAGATGACATGGTTGCCGCGGTCAGTGAGGAACACCACCCCGTCCGTCGCGACAGCCACGCCAGGCGTCTCGGGAAACGCCGTTACGCGTGGACCAGACCACTGGCCGGCCACATCATACCGGTTCGCATATTCTACAGAAAGGGTAGGGGACCGGATGATCAGGCCGCCGATCCGCACCGCCACGGGGCCCGACACCGCCTCGGGGGGCACGGTGAAGGTGATGGCGGTTGCGCTCCACGAGTCGGGAACGACCGCAACACCGGAAGCAACGGTCAGGGCGCTGTCCCCCTGATCCTCGCCGAACCCGCTCCCTGTCAGGGTAATCGTCGTCCCACGGAGGCTCCGGGCCGGCGTGATAGTCGTGACCTGTGAGACCGTGAAGGTGCCTGCGGTGTGCGTGCGGCCGCGGATCACCGCCGTGACGGGCCCGCTCGTGGCAAGCCGCGGCACGATGGCCCGGACCGTTCGGTCCGACCATGAGGTGACGGTCGCGGCATGACCGTTGACCAGAACCTGGCCGACCGGGGAATCCCCGAACCCCGACCCGCTCAGCGTGATCACGGATTCGGGCGGTCCGAACGCTGGGGTAAGGGTGATCTGATAATCGAGAACCGTGAACGCTCCGCCCGTCGAGGTGCCGTCCGACGTCACGACGCTGACGGGGCCGGACTCAGCCGTTTCTGGAACCATCGCCACGATCGAGGAGGCGCTCCACTCCTGGAGCGCCGCGGTTGCCCCGTTGAATTGCACGGTGGGAGCGGTTCCAGAGCGGCTGACGAAGCCCGTTCCGGAAAGGGTGACCCAGGTGCCCGGCAGCCCCGACGCGGGAGTGAAACTCGCCAGTCGTGGCAGGACTGCGGGATTGCCGCCAACGGCCCAGCCG
>DATCTT010000190.1:0-2528 GCA_036567845.1 Candidatus Ozemibacteraceae bacterium
GCTCCAGCGGCGTGCCGGCTTTCGCGGGCGGCGTGAACTCGGCCTGGTCCTGGGCCTTGTACCGGAGCGTCTCGCCTTGCGTGGTTTTATAGGCGATCTCGACGGCGACTGTCACGAGCTTCGACTCGACGGGCTTCTCAAGCCGTTCGAGCAGCGTGACCAGCTTCTTCGAGATCTCCTCCGTCGACTCGCTGACGACATACTCGCCGTCGGTTGCCTTCGCCGCGTCGGCGAACACCTTCTCCTTCTCGGGCGTCGAGATTCCCATGCCGATCCAGAGCACGAATATGCCCTTCTGCCGGATCTTTTCCAGAATCTTCCGGTATTCCTTCTCCTGCGGTTTCGGAACTTCCAGACCGCTGTCGGTGTGGAATACGATGACCTTGCGCCGGCTGGGGATCGTCACGAGGTTCTCAAACGCCGATGTCAGCGCGCACACGATGGGCGTCCCGTCGTCGGCGACCATCTCGCCGAGCGCCTTCAGCAGCTCCACGCGGCCGGTGGTCGAGACCTGGCGCCGGTTCACCTCGATCCGTTTGGCCCCCCCGCCCTGGAACGTGGTGAGCTGGGCCACCGCTGTCGGCGGCAGCTTCGCGATGAACTCGCGCAGCATCCGCTTCGTCTTCTCCATCCGGAAGTTGCCGTCCTTCGCATTCGGCTTCTTCGGGTCTGAGTTCATCGAGCCGGAGTTGTCGACGACCATCGACACGACCGGGGTGTTACCGGCGTTGTTCTCGGTCGGCCGCCGGTAGGTAATGACAAAATTGTTCCCGAGCCGGGACCCGATCGCGGCGAACACCGAGCGCAGCGCCTCGGGGTCTTTCGCCGGATAATACTGGCCGTTGGAAACGGTCGCGAACTCGGTCAGACACGCGATATCCGGGGCGCCCTCGACACCGGTGACGGTTTCGTCGGCGTTCAGCCGCTTACCGAACCCGATCGTGTAGACGGGGATATCAGCCTCGGCGATCCGCTTCACGACCTGCTCCCGGCTGTTGGTGCTGCCCGCGCCCTTCTTGTCCTCGCGCGAGTCGACGCCGTCGGTGAACACCACGACGGCCGGCCGCGTCTTCCCTTTGACCAGCTCGAGGCCCTTGACCGTTGCGTCATACAGCTTGGTCGAGCCCTCGGCCTTGATCGTGGAAAGAGCTTTCACGGCTTCCTTCCCCGTCGTGCCCTTCAGCTCGCGCACCGTGCCGTCGAAGTCGATCAGTTTCACGAAGCTCCCTTCGGGCAGGGATTCGAGGAACGTCCGGGCCGCCGCGATCGTCGCCTTCATGTCGCGCTTCATCGAACCCGAGGAATCTATAGCGAGAACGATACTGCACGGGGCGATCTCGCGCCGGATATCGACAATCTCGGTTTTCGCGCCGCTCTCGGTGATGACGGTGTTCTCTTTGGTCGGGAAAATGTCCCGTTCCTGGGGGTCGCTCACCGAGATGGCGATCTCGGCCGTCTGGCCGAGGTCGTGCTTGGCATTGAACGTGATCTCGCCGGTGAGCTGGCGGTCGTCGCCGCGAGCCGACAGGGCGGCGTTTGCTGCGACCGTGCTCTCCGGCAGCCGTACCGTCGTGCGCTCTCCGGCCGAAACCGGCACGAGCTGCGTCTTCGCGTCACTGAACTCGCTGTTCAGGGCGCAGCCGACTGTATAATACCCGGCCGGCAGCCGGAACGTGACGTCATTCCCGCACGCCGCGCCGTAATCCCGCGTGACGCCGCCTGCGAGAGAACAGCCGGCCTGGCGGATATCGACGAACGGTTGGGGCGTGGCATACACCTTCCCGGCGGGGGCATTCTTCACGACCAGCAGGCCCATGCCGCCCGCCTTGTACCCCGGCAGCGCGAGGGGCGTCTCGGCCAGGTTCAGCGTGATCTTGTCGGGCAGCTCGTTTCCACGCTTCTCGAGCGTGATCTCATAGATACCTGGGTCCTGCGGGAAATCGTGAAACGTGTAGCTCGGGTACTCCGCGGCGTCGAGGTTTTTGCGGAACCGGATCAGAGTCATTCCGTCGCGCGTGTACTGATCGTTGTTCGCGGTCAGAGTGACGGCCCCGTTGGAGAGACCGCAATCGAGCAGCAGGAAGGCGCGGCCCGGAACGTTTGCGACGCACCGGAACACGCCGTCGGGGCCGAACTGGGCTTTGGTGACCTTGAGCCCGGTGTTGAGCAGCAGAACCGGCTGCCTGAGGATCCGGAGATCGGCGCGGTCGCGCGACTCGGTGCTGACGTCGCACCACCAGACGCTGTCCGGCTTCGTCACCCGGAACGCGAAGCCGTCGTCGGAAAGGCCGGGAAGCAGCTCGCCGCCGATCTTCCGGGCATACTCTTTCAGGAACGGCAGGACGTCGCCCTGCTTGACGGCGAAGGACAGCGTCCACCCCTCGCCGGAAAGGGATCTCTGGACCAGGGTGCCATTGTCGGCCCAGGAGAGCTTCAGACTGCCGGCCTTCTTGTAGCCCGTTCCTTTGGTGTAGAGCTTCTGGGCTCCCAGCGGGTTGATCTCTGGCATCGGGATCGTCCAGGTGCCG
>DATCTT010000191.1:0-36213 GCA_036567845.1 Candidatus Ozemibacteraceae bacterium
CCGCCGCGCGGCCGCCCGGCTCCGCCCCTGCAAAAGACGCCCACGCCGATGCCTGTTGTCACGTTCAGAGAGTGCATGCTGGCGGTTCCGCGCACGGTCTCGAATCCGGAACGGTATTATTCTCTCCACGTCGACGAGTGTCTGCCGATCATCGACCTCGCCAAGGAGCAGGGAATTCGGAATCTCGTGATCCCCACTTCTCGGCCCGGTTTGTTCCTCGATCCGGCGGCTTCAGACGAGTTCCGGGCCAAACTCAAGATCATTGCGGCAGCGGCGAAGCAGGCGGACATCACCCTCCACGTGCGCACGGGGGGCCTCGCGTTCGACCTGTATCGGCGCATCCATCGCGAACTCGGATGCCTGCTCGCCCTCGACGCGGGCTGGACACATCTCGAACGGAACGATCTCGTCTCCGTGTTCGAGGAGTTCAAGGACCGCATCCGCCTCATCCTGCTCCAGCAGGTTCAGCCGGGCATCGACAAATGGGGCGCCTGGCAGGATGCGATGGCTCTGACCTGGCGGGAGTATGCGCAACGATCGTACGAATGGCGTTCCTACCCGGAAAAGGGCGACCCAGAAGAGCGCCAGACGCTGGCCCGGCTTGCCTATGATGCGTTCAGGGCTTACCAGAAGACGGTTCCCAACGAACTTGCCTATCAGGGCATTTTCCAGGGGGGCGATATCAACTTCGTCCCGTTCCTCAAGACACTCCGCAAAGAGTTCGAAGCGGGTGTCGAACGGTATCTGCTGCTCGAGACCGTGCCGAACATGAAAAATGCCGAGTTCCTGAGCCGGTATCTGCTGTCGGATTCGATGGCAAAACCGTTCTGAGCTGGGGAAGCAGATGATGCGGGGCGGAAAGCGGTTTGCGATGGCCATCCTTCTCGCGGGCGTTCTCACGACTGCGCCGGCCTCTCTTCCCGCCGCTGCCCCCGCCGGAAATCTCGCCCCCGAGGAGCTGACAAGCCCGTATCAGCTGAACAGGCTTCTTTCGCGGGGCGAAGAGTTGTTTCAGAACAACAACTACCGCGAAGCCGTCATTTTTTACTACGAAGCCCTGAGTGCCGCAGCCGACGAGGCGCTGAAAGCGAAGATTCATTTCCGGATCGGGGAGTGCCTGGAGGGTGTCCGGCGGTTTGAGTTCGCCGGGTATCACTACAAGCTGGCAATTCGGAGTGGGCGGCTGACCGAACTGCTGCGCAGCAGGGCTGGGGAGAAGCTGCGGCATCTGCCCAAAATGGCCCAACATGAAGAGGCCCTCAGGCTGTTCAACAAAGCCATGGCGGCCTACCGCCGGCGCGACGTGCGCGGCTGCATCGATGATTATCTCGAGAGTCTGCGGCTCGAGCCGTCGCTGATGGCGCAGGACAACTCGAACCTGCTCGATGATGCGATCCAGTATCTCACCTTCGTCTCCGAAACGAAGGAGAAGGAGCCCGAACGGCTTCTCAAGCTGGCCACCCTGATGGAGCTGCGTGGGGATACGGAAAAGGCGATTGAGACGCTCAAGCAGATCCTGATCATCTATCCGAACGCCCCCGTTGCTCGCGAGGCCGAGGAGAAAGTCGCTTTCTACACCCAGAAGCGCACCTCGTATCTCGAGGTCCGGCGGCCCCGGGACGCCATGCCCGAGGTGCAGGAGCGCGCTAATCCGGTTCTCCATGAAACGAGTCTCGAATTCGTTGATCCCGGAACGGTTTCGAAGGATCTCGCCGAGTGCGCCTACACCTTCCGCGCCTCGAACGAGTCGTCGAACATCCCTGAACACAGGTTCGAATCGTTTACCGTCACCCTCGGGAAAGGCGAAAATCAGAAAGAGTACGTTTTCCGGGCCGAGGAGGGCATCTCGGACCGGAAACTCGTTCACGAAGGTGGCGATGCTACCTACACGATCGAGTTCACGGAGGTCAATCTGACGACGGCGTACATCCAGGATATCTACGGGGAAGGGGTCCGCTCGACCCAGTTGTTCAGCGGCATCAAGCTGAATCTGACTGTAACGCGTCCGTAAGGCGCTGAAGGAGGCACCGTTCATGCTGTTCCAGATTCTGGGGTTTGCCTTCGGACTCGTGATGGCGCTTCACTACTACGTCCTGCTGGTTTTTCTGCCGGCCCTCCTCGACGCTTTTCTCGGCGAGGATTGACCCGACCTGGCCTCCGGCTGCCCCCGAGTGATCGGGAACCAGCCTGCAATGAGGAAAAGCGCCTTGGGAATGCGGTGAATCGCGAACCGGTTGACCCTGCCGCGTCGGTGCGCTACCATTGTACAGTTTGGCGTTTTTTCCTGGTATGAAACTTGCTGGTTATACAGGGTACATGAGTTCGGGGATATGGAGGAGGAGCCATGGAACGCGGTCTGAAAGCGCGCGATCTGCGCACGATGTCACGTGACGAGTTGTACAAGCTTGCGCAGAAATTCAACATCAAGGGGCGGTCGGCGCTAACAAAAGAGCAGCTGATCGAACAGCTCACTCCCCTGGTTGCCACCGACGTTACGCCCGTCTCTGTGGTGTCTGCCGAAAAACCGGCGGTTCCGGCGGGTTCCGCCAAAGGCAACGGAAAAGGCTCCGGCAGGAAAAAATCGGGATCGGAATCCCGGGAGGCTGCGTCGGCAAAGTCCGAGCGTGATTTGCCGGCAGGTCGGAAACAGATATCCGCCGCGGCAGCGGTGCAGCCGAAGCAGCCTGCGATTTCCGGATACGAAGAAGCCGTCAAGGCCAAGCCGATCGTCGCTCGCCCGCTTCCCGAATCGGCACGTCCCGGCGAAGAGCGCCTGACCGGCGAGCTTCCATTGGGTTACGGAGACACCCGGATCGTCTTGCAGGTTCGCGATCCGCACTGGGCGCACGCTTACTGGGAGGTCGCCGACCGAACCCGCCAGCAGCTTCGCCGGGCGATCGGCGATGAGGCGTATGACCGCTCCCTCTTCGTCCTGCGAGTGTACGATGTGACGGACATCACGTTCGACGGGCTCAACGCCCACAGCTTCTACGACATTCATGTGTTCGAGGGCGCCAGCAACTGGTATCTGAATCTCGGCCGGCCCAACTGCGCGTTTCTGGTCGACCTTGGCATCATCACGCCCTCGGGCGAGTTCCTGCTGATTGCCCGTAGCAACGCGATCCGCACCCCGCGCGACACCTACAGCGACACCGTCGACGATCAATGGATGGTGCTCGACGAGGAGTTCCGTGAGATCTATCGCGCATCGGGCGGATTCAACGTCGGGGCGAGCAGCGGTGAGGTGCGTCATGCGCTGACCCAGCGCCTCTCCGAACAGCTCAGTTCGGGGGCCCTCAGCTCACATGCCCTGAGCTCAGGGGCGCTCAGCTCCGCCGCTCTTTCCTCCCCTGGTGCCCATCCTGGCGCCCTGCGAAAGGAAAAGGATTTCTGGCTGGTCGTGAACACCGAACTCATCGTCTACGGCGCAACCGAACCGAATGCGACGCTGACGGTCCAGGGCCGGCAGGTGAAGCTGCGGCCAGATGGCACGTTCACGCTGCGTTTCGCGCTTCCCGACGGCCACCAGAATATTCCGGTTCGCGCCGTGAATGCCGACGGGGACATGGAACGGACGATCACGCCGGTCGTCGAGAAGGTCACGCGCTGACGCGTGCGCTGCTGTCGCCCACGGGGCGGAAAGGCCTGACATCATGAGCAAAGGGTATCTTTGTCCGGTTCTCCATGCGCATCTGCCGTTCGTCCGGCATCCCGAGCACGGCGACATGATGGAGGAGCGATGGCTATTCGAGGCCATCACCGAAACGTATATTCCCCTGATCGAACGATATCAGAAGATGGTCGATGACGGGGTCGATTTCCGCGTAACCATGTCGCTGACGCCGCCGTTGATGGGCATGCTGACGGATGAGCTCTTGCAGGAGCGGTATCTGCGGCACCTCGATGCAACGATCGAACTGGCCGAGAAGGAAGTGGACCGCACTCGCTGGATGCCCGAGTTTCATGACACGGCCTTGATGTATCGCGAGCGGCTTACCTGCGCCCGCCGGCTGTTCGCCGACGAGTATCAGGGAAATCTCATCCGGGCCTTCCGGAAGTTCCAGGACCTGGGGAATCTCGAGATCATCACCTGCTGCGCAACCCACGGGTATCTGCCGCTGATGGAGCTGTACCGGCCGGCGGTCAGGGCCCAGATCGAGCTGGCCGTGACCGACTACGAGCATCACCTCGGCCGGCGCCCCCGCGGGATCTGGCTCGCTGAGTGCGCGTTCAATCCCGGGGACGACAAGGTCCTGGCGGAACACGGGATCCGCTTCTTTTTCACCGATGCCCACGGCGTGCTGCATGCCCATCCGCGGCCCCGGTATGGCGTCTTCGCGCCGCTGTTCACGCCCTCGGGCGTAGCCGCCTTCGGCCGGGATCTCGAGAGCAGCAAGCAGGTCTGGTCTGCCGAAGAGGGGTATCCGGGCGACTTCGACTACCGGGAGTTCTATCGGGACATAGGGTTCGATCTCGACCTCGATTATATCAGGCCATATATTCATGAATCGGGAATCCGGCTGAACACCGGGATCAAGTATTACCGCATCACGGCCCGCGGCACCGATGCCAAGGAGCCATACAATCGTCGGGTGGCGCTGGCGAAAGCCGAGATGCATGCGGGCCACTTCATGTGGTGCCGCGAACGTCAGGTAGATTATCTGAACACGCTGATGGATCGGCCCCCGATCATTGTTTCCCCATACGATGCCGAGCTGTTTGGCCACTGGTGGTATGAGGGCCCAGATTTCATCCATTACCTGCTGCGCAAGATCGCGACGGGCAGCCAGAGCCTCCGGCTGATTACCCCTTCCGAATATCTCGCGAACCACCCCAAAAACCAGGTGGCAATGCCCTCGATGTCATCCTGGGGACACAAGGGCTATCACGAGGTCTGGCTTGAAGGAAGCAACGACTGGATCTACCGGCATCTCCACAAGGCCGCCGAGCGGATGATCGAGCTGGCGGACCGGAACCCCCATGCCGAAGGAACGAAGCGGCGCGCCCTGAATCAGGCTGCGCGAGAACTCCTTCTGGCGCAATCGTCCGACTGGGCATTCATCATGAAGACCGGCACCACGGTTCCCTATGCCGTCAAGCGCACAAAGGACCACTGTGTGCGGTTTATGAGGCTCTATAACGATATCAATTCCGGCAGCATCGATGAATCCTGGCTGTCGGAAGTCGAGTCCCGAGATAACATATTTCCAAGAATAGATTATCGCGTCTATACGACGAACCGATGACAGGGCCCGCATGAGTCAGCCCCCGAACGGAAACGGCATATCGGCCGCCCTGGCCCGGTTTCTCGAAGTGCGCTCGGGCCTGCTTTTCGCCCTGATTTCGGTCGCCGTGGCGTTCCTCCTGCTCGGAAGCCATGCGCTTAATGGCGTTGAGGAATACCTCCACGCCTTCTATCTCCAGGCCGGGTATGAGTCGCCCGTGACGCGCTCCGACCTGATGATCATCAAAAAGGACGAAGTCTCCTCTGAGCTGATCGGCCGCAATCCGGCCCGGGGGGATTTCGCCTCGATCATCAGGCTCCTGACCCGGCGGCATTTCATCCAGACCATCTCCTCGACCACCCCGGCGTTCTATGGGGGCGTCGAGCTCCGGATCGGGATGTTCGAGGTCAAGGGAAGCCCCGTCGTGAATTCCCTATCCGAATGGGAGCGGGCCATCCTGACGGCTCAGGCGAAGCAGCGCGGGGAAAAGGCCCCCGGCCGCGCATCGCTGGGCTCGTTCGTCACGTTCACGGAGCGCTTCTGGACTCCAAAGGGAACGAGCGTTCTGAGTATCTTCGATCCACCCGGCGCAGTCCCCACCGGCGCCGACCCCGAACAAGAGATGAAGCTGTTCGACCAGTGGGGAGCATTCTTTCTGAACATCCTGCGTGGATACTGCACCATCACCATCCGGATCGATCCTGACAAGGAAACGAAATTTGTGATCGGCGCCCTGTTCTGCCGGCCGGCGTTTTCGGCGGGCCGGTGGGTCGAGCCCGCCACCGTCGTGGGCTGGGACTTTTTGCTCCAGGGCAAAAAGGAAGCCGAACGTCACGAGGATATCGATCTTCGTGAAGCGATTCTCACCTCCAGTTCACCGATCGTGTTGGCTGCCCAGGTCAGTGAAACGATGGTCACCGAGCAAAAAATGGCCGAGGAAGGCCCCGAGATCGGTCGCATGCAGACCTCGACCGCCAAGCGCATTGCCATGGTCATGCCGGAAGAGGAGTTCCAGGTCGCGACGACGGATATCGGCTTCATCAACATCGGTGTCGCCGAAAAAGGCAATGTCACGAAGATTCCTCTGTTCGTTGAACTGCCGGACCACAGGGGGCTGAAGCCGGCATTCTGTCTCGCGGTCGCGGCGCACGCCCTCGACCGCCGGCAGGGGGCCGGTTCCACGGGATACCGTAAGGCTGTCGATCAGGAGCTCGAGCGTATCACTCCGCTCTGGAAGCAGGGAACGTATGCCGGGGGGTTCCAGCTCAAGGACATTGCCATTCCCTGCGATGACAAGGGCTTCCTGACGATCGATTTTACCGGCTCCTATCAGCGTATCGGGGATCAGCCGCCGAGAATGGCCGCAGTCTCGTTTTATGAATGCTTCGATGCCGAGCATCTACGTATCTGTGCCTCGGAAACGAAGAATGCATCGGCTGCTGCGCGGCTTGATCCGGCGAAAGCCCATTTCAACACGCTGTTGCGAAGCGATTTCGGCGGCCGTGTATGCCTGGTCGGTCCTTCCGAGGCCAGCGACTTCGATTTCTACTCGACCCCGCTGACCGTGAAGACCCCCTTCAACAAGCTGAAAGAGCAGCTCCGTGGGATCGAGATCCATGCTAATGCCGTGCAGAATATCCTCGACAAGAAGTTTCTCCGGCCGGCTGACACGCGCGTCACGCTGCTCCTGCTCGTCCTCACGACGCTCCTGCTCGGATACCTGCTCGATCTCTGCTCACCGGTGGCCGGCGCAGTTCTGATGCTTTCGGGAATGGCCGGAGTCTTCATTCTGGCTTACCACTCCTATCACACCTGGGGGCAGTTGATCGGAGTATCTCCCTGTCTGGTCAGCTATCCCCTCACGTGGGCGGCGACAGTGCTGACGAATTATTTCCGGCAGCGCGCCAAGGCGAACACGACCAAGGCGATGTTTTCCCGGTTCGTCTCGCGCGATGTCGTCCAGTTTATGCTTGAACACCCCGAGATGGTCAAGCCGGGTGGTCAGAAAGTCGAAATGACCATCTTTTTCTCGGATGTCGCGGGCTTCACCTCGATCTCCGAGGCGCTTACCCCGGAAGAGCTCGTCGTGTTGCTGAACGAGTATCTTGGCACCATGACTGATATTCTGTTCAAATATGGCGGCACTCTCGACAAGTTCATCGGCGATGCCGTCATGGCCTTCTGGAATTTTCCCAAGGGCCAGCCTGACCATGCGACCCGGGCCTGCTTGTGCGCTCTTGAAATGCAGGCGACGATCAACGAGCTCCAGAAGGGCTGGGCGAAGCGCGGCCTGCCAAGAGTCGCGGCACGATGCGGCATGAACACGGCTCATGTCGTCGTCGGCTACATGGGCTCGATCAAGGCTCAGATGAACTTCACCTGTATGGGGGATGGCGTCAACCTGGCCTCCCGCCTTGAAGGTGCCAACAAGGAATACGGCACGATGATGATGATCTCTGACGCGACCTATCAGCAGGCGAAGGACCGCGTGTCCGTGCGTTTCCTCGATTTCCTCGCCGTGAAAGGGAAGAAAGAGCCGGTCAAGGTGTACGAGCTGGCTTTTGAAAAAGGGAAGGAGTCGCCCGACTGGTTCGAACGTGTCGCGCTGTATGACGAAGGTATCCGGCTGCATCTGGAGCGCAGGTGGGACGAAGCGATCGCGAAGTTTGAAGAGCTTCTTGTCCGTTGGCCCGACGATGGTCCGAGCAAAACGTATATCGCCCGGTGTAATGAATACAAGGTCAACCCGCCCCCCGACGACTGGGATGGCAGCTACCACCTGACCCACAAATAATCACCGCCCTTCTCGCCAATTTTTGCGGGATATGGTAAAAACACAGCATGACATCATTCAACGTGGAGCCGCTTCTCGAAGGCGCTCTGATCATCGAAGACACTGACTCGCTTTCCCGCTTCCTGAAAGACATCTCGGGAACGGACCTTCTGGCCGTCGATACAGAATCGGCGGGCTTTTACAAATACCGCGCCGTCGTGAACCTCATTCAGGTCTCAACCCGGACGCGCGCTGCTCTTTTGGACCCGCAGGCGATCACGGATTTCACCCCGCTGGTCCGGTTCGCCGAAGAGGAAGAGTGTGAATGGCTGTTCCATGGCGGTGACTACGACGCAGGGGTCTTGGCTCGGGAACTGAATGTGCATGTGCGCAGGTTGTTCGACACGCGTATCGCAGCCGAGATGACGGGCTCGAAGGAGCTCGGATTGAGCGCCCTGGTGGAACGGTATCTCGGATTTCCTCTCGACAAGAAGCTGCAGCGGTGCGACTGGTCGCGGCGGCCGCTCACCCCGGGAATGATCCGGTATGGGTTACTTGACGCGATCTGCCTGGTTCCCGTGCGGGATGCCCTGAAGGGCGAGCTGGAGCACCTGGGGCGCCTGGAATGGGCGCACGAGGAGTTCGAGCAGCTGACCGAGCGGTTCGTGAACGCCCCGCGCATGCAGCCCCACTCGCATCCGCACCCCTACCTGATCAAGGGCTCCTCCCGCATGCCGCTTCGCCAGATTGCGATCCTGAAAGAGGTCTGGACCCTGCGCGAGCGAATCGCCGAGCATCTCGACCGCGCCCCGTTCATGGTGCTCGGGAATCAGGCCATGCTGGACATCGCCCGCCAGGCGCCCCGAAGTCTTGCCGGCCTCTCGGTCATTAAGCAGATTGGTCGCGATTTCATCTCCCGCTACGGCAGAGAGGTCCAGGAGGCCGTGAAGCGGGGCCTTGAAGCCCCCACCGACGGTCTGCTGCCGCCTGCCCGGCCGCGCCGGGAACAGAACTTTTTCACCTCCTGGGAAGGGGATCTCGTGAGGGCCCTGCGTGATCGCCGCAACGCCGTCGCAACGAAGCTGAACATGCCTGCGGCCCTTCTCACCGACCCCGAAGTGCTGGGTGAGCTGGCCCGCACAAGGCCCCATACGGTCGAGGAGATGAAGGGCATCCCGGGGTTCCGTGCCTGGCAAGTCGAACTTCTCGGGGAGGAATATCTTCCCATGTTGCAGAAAGAACCTCCTCCGGTACCCGCCGGTCGCCGACGCCGGCGTCGCCGGAAATCGGCGAATCCGGCCGGTCCCGGAGGGGAAGGATGATCGCGATGCTCGTGCGGGTGGTTCTGGGCGGCATCGCTGTTTTGGCCCTGCCAAAAATAGTGCCTGGTATAAAAATCCGGGATTTCCCTTCGGCTCTGAAACTCGTGGTCGTCATGTCTCTCATCGGCTACGGGGTCAACATGCTTCTGGGCTTTTTCACCCTCGGTCTCTGGTGGTTGTTCTCGTGGCTGTCATTCGGGATTCTCGCCCTAATCGTCAACGCCTTCGCTCTGGATTTCGCCTCTGACCTGGTCGGCGGTGTCGAAGTGGACAGCTTTTCGAGCGCCCTGCTCGGAGCCCTGGTCCTGACCGTGATCTGGGGGCTTCTCCGCTGGCTCGTCCTGTTCGGGTGATCGCGTGATCCGGGCCGCTTCTTCCGACGCGGCAGCTCCGACGGTTCCGGACCCGCAGAACACGGATCGCATCGTCCGGCTGGTCCCCTCGTGCGTTTTTCTGGCACTCTGCGCCTGGCTCTTCGCCGCGGATGCGCGTGCCAATGGCCAGCCGTGGGGGTTTCCCCTCGACGACGCCTGGATCCACATGACGTTCGGCCGGAATCTGGCCTGTGGCGTTGGATTCAGTGTGAATGCCGGCGAGCCGAGCGGGGCCTCGACGAGCGTGCTCTGGTCGCTCTGGCTCGGCATTCTTCACCTGCTCCCGGCCACCTGGGGGCTGGCGGCCGTCATCGCGGCTGTGAAGGCGAGTGGAATCGCTCTCGGTCTGGCCGCCATCGCCGGAGTTCACCGCTTCCTGCGTGCCGCCGGCTGTTCCAGCGGCGAAACGCTGATCGGAAGCCTGATGACGCTGGGGGCGTATCCCCTGGCCTGGGCGGCCCTTTCGGGGATGGAGGTGCCGCTGACCTGTGCCCTGTGCGCCTGGGCGCTGGCTCTTCAGCTCGAGGCGGCCGCGGTCCCTTCGGGAAGGCGCCGCGCTGCAGCCGTGTTCCTCTGGACGCTCGCGGTTCTTGCGCGACCGGAAAATGCGGTGCTGCTCGTCCTTGCCATCTTCCTCCTCTGGCGGGAGGATCGTGGATCGGGCTGGCGGGGGGCGGTGCGTCTGGTCGTCACTGCCCTGCCTGTCATCGCGGCGTATGTTGCCTTTCTGCTGTATTTGTGCGGAAAGCCCTGGCCCACGACGCTCGAGGCGAAGATGTCCGCCACGGCCCTTCCGTTGCTGATCCGCGAAGGAAACTGGGCCGGTCTTCCGGCCGCTCTGGCTGGAGTTGGTGGCACGCTTGGAGATGTGCTGTCTTTCCTGCTGGGCGAGAATTGCATCGTCCTCGCGGTGCTCTTCCTCGTGCCGGGATTGATATATATCATACGAGATTCATCTGGCGGCGCATGGGCCCGGGTGGCGGCGTTCGCCTGGCTGGCCCTTCCCCTGCAGGCCGTGCTCGTTGCGCTCGTTGCAGCGCCCGAGTCCTATACGGCGTTCCATGGCCGGTATCTCGCCCATACGCTCTGGATTGCTGCTCCCGGAGGGTTCCTCGTGGCGGCTGCAGCCTGGAGGTGGTATGGCCGGCCCCGCTGGATCTGGATTGCCATCGGCATCGGCTTGGTGGCCATGGGGGACCGCCAGATCGATCTCGCCCGGGTGTATCCCCTCGAAACGGCGAATATCACGAACCTCCAGGTGCGGATCGCGCGGTGGTTCGGGGAGTCGCTGCGGGGCGGCGGCCCGGTTGCGATCAACGATGTCGGGGCCATGGGCTATTTCTCTGGCCGGCGACTGATCGACCTGGAGGGGCTGATCACCCCCGAAGCCATTTCCTGGAACCGGTCTGGCCGGATTGATGTCTTCATCAGAGAACAGCGTCCCGAATTCGTTCTGATCTTCCCTTATTGGTACCCTGAGATCGTGGCGAGACTGGACGTGTTCCGGCCGCTCCTGCGGTTTGCCATCGAGCGGAACATCACGGGGGGCGGGGAGGAGCTGGTGCTGTTCGGCATGCCCTGGACGCCGCCCCGGACCGAGCCTTGGCCGCCCTGGCCCACGCCCGGGCTTCCTGAGCGGGTGCCTGTTCCGTGATTCATCGGGCGGAAGATTTTTTTCCGCATTTGCCGTACCCCCGGATTATCGGTATACTTTCCATAATCACTCCCGTATCCACACCCGAAATCTATCGAGGAGGAATCTCGTGAAGCGTTTCTTTGGATCCTTCCTGGCAGCGGCGCTGTGTTTTGCGTCAGCCGGCAGTGCGGTCGCCGCGCCCGGCATCAATATCAAGACCGTCAAGGGCTTCAACACCGAAATCGAGGTCGATGTACCCGAGGTTGCGATTGACAAGTGTGACGCGGCAGGCCAGAAGGCGCTGTCGATCACCATTCCGAACGGCTCGATCTCTCTCGACAAGGCGTTTCCCCAGCTGCCTCGTCTGACGGCGATGCTGATGGTGGATCCGTTCAAGAACCCCGTTTTTCAGGTGAAGCCGGTCCAGTCCGAGATCGTCGATCTCGACGCCCGCGTCATTCCCAGCAAGGGCAGCCTCACCCGCAATATCGATCCGAACACCGTTCCGTTTGAATACGGTGATGTGTATGGCCAGGACCGCTGGTATCCCGCTGACAACGAGCTCGTCGCCCTCAGCGAGCCCTTCATCATGCGCGATATTCGTGGCGTTCGCCTGCTGGTCAACCCGGTTCAGTATAACCCCGTCCAGAACAAGCTCCGCATCCACCGCCGCCTGAACATCTCGGTCGTGGGCGGAACCGGAACCGCCATCAACGTGAATCGCGCGCCGCAGCGCATCAGCCGCGCGTTCGAGCCGATTTATCGCAACGTGTTCGCCAACTTCGACAAGGCCGCCACCCGACTGCCCCGCCTCGAGGAAAACGGCCGCCTGCTGATCATCACGGCCGATGCCTTTGCCGATGCGATGGGCCCGTTCGTCGCCTGGAAGAAAAAGTGCGGTATCAGCGTCGCCCTGGTCAAGATGAGCGAAGTCGGCAAGACCGCTGTCGATATCAAGAACTATATTCAGGCCGACTACAACAAGGGCGGTCTGACTCACATCATGCTGGTCGGTGATGCCGAGCAGGTTCCCACGCTCAAGGGCGTGAAGGAAAATGCCGACTCGGATCCGTGCTACACCAAGCTCGCTGGCGACGATCACGTGCCGGATTGCATCATCAGCCGCCTTTCCGCGACCACGCCGGAAGCCGTTGCCTACCAGGCCGCCAAGTTCGTGAACTACGAGCAGTTCCCCACCACCGGTGCCGACGCCGCTTGGTATGGCAAGGGCATGGGCATTGCCAGCAACGAAGGCAACCCGACCGATTTCGTCCGCGCCGGCTGGCTCCGTGACGCCCTGATGAAGGGCCAGTTCACCTCGGTCGACGAAGTGTATGCTCCGAAGGCCACCAAAGCCATGGTGTTCTCCGGCATGGCCGAAGGCCGCAGCCTGATCAACTATATCGGCCATGGCAGCAACACCAACTGGGTTACCACCGGGTTCGGCGTTTCTGACTGCTCGCAGCTGACGAACGGCTGGAAGATGCCCATCGTCTGGGATGTCGCCTGCGTGAACGGGAACTTTGTCGGCAAGGAGTGCTTCGCCGAGGCTTTCATGAAGGCCGGGAACATCGAGGATCCCAAGGGTGCCGTCGCGATCTTCGCTGCCAGCACCAACATGGAATGGGTTCCTCCGTGTGATGTCCAGAGTGAGATCAACAACAATTACACCGTGAACGAAGTGTACAAGACCGTCGGCGGTCTCGCGTTCAACGGTATCATGAAGGGGCTCGAGATCTACAGCACCGATCCGAAGAAGAGCGGTGTCATGATGTTCGAGCAGTGGCACCTGTTCGGCGATGGCACGATGCTGGCCCGCTTTAAGGCCCCCACCGCTGTCACCGTTACCACCGAATCCGTCAGGAACGGTGACACCGTCAGCGTGACCGCCAAAGTCGTCGATGCCGACGGCAAGCCGGTCAGCAATGCCCGCGTCACGTTCTACACCGAGCGCGTCGAGAATGTCCGCGTCGGAACCACGAATGAAGAAGGTGTCGCCCAGCTGACCATGCCGCTCGTCCGCGAGAGCGGCTTCGTGACCGTCATCGGTGCCGACATGGTGCCGGTTGTCGACCAGAAGGTCACGTTCTGAGCCTGTTCTGAACCGCCCAAACGACCGGGCCCGGGGAACTCCCCGGGCCCGGTTTGTCTATGAGATTCGATGTGATGTTTGCGGAACCTGGCCGCTTCCCCCGTGATACCAACTGCCGGCTTACAAGATGCCGGACAACAGCACGAGGCGCATCACGATGTTCGCAAGCATGCCGGCCGCGAGGTCATCGAGGACGATGCCGACGCCGCCCCGGAACGTCTCGAACACGTTGAGCGGGTAGAATTTCAGGACATCGAATGCCCGGAAGAGCAGGAAGCCGGCGACGAGAACCACTGGGTCGGCCCGCCAGAGAAACAACAGGGTTGCCCACATGCCGACGACCTCGTCGATGACCACAAAGTTCGGATCGCGGATTCCCGAAATGCGCTCGGAGCGATCGGCAAGGCCGATGGCTGCCAGCGAGACAAGGACGAACAGCACGATCTGCAGCCAAGCAGCGAACTCGCGCGTCAGCAGAAAGATCGCGATTCCGGGAAGGCTGCCCCATGTTCCCGAGGCGAACGGAATGTACCCGAATCCCCCGCCGGCCGAGAGCAGGTCGAACAGCCGCCCGCAGGCGGTGTCACTCGTGGAGCAGGTGCCAGTTGCGCTTGAGGTAGTCATAGCCCGAGTAAATGGTCATGAGGACGGCGATCCCCATCAGGATCTGGATGATCGGCCCGTGGTAGACCGCGAACGTGGCGGCCGCGTTTGTATATTGCCAGCTATCCATGATGATGCGGGCGCTGATGAAGACCAGCGCAGTGATGATCGCGGTGAGCTGGGCCGTTGTCTTCCATTTGCCGAGATTGCTGGCTTCAATGGCCATCCCCTTTGGCGTGCAGATCAGCCGCAGGCCTGTCACGGCAAATTCCCGGGCAATGATGACGATCGCAACCCAGGCAGGCGTGTACGTCAGCGATCGATACTCGACCATCGCGATCAGGGCCGTCGAGACGAGCAGCTTGTCAGCGATTGGATCGATGAATTTGCCGAACGTCGTCTCCTCTTTGTACCACCGCGCGACCGCCCCGTCGTAGTAATCCGTGATGGCCGCGAAGATGAACGTGGCTGTGGCGATAACCTTCCCCCAGTCGCCGGCAAGCTGGTCGGGGCCTTTCCAGAGAAAGGAGATCAGGAACACGGGGATGGCGGCGACCCGCAGAAAGGTGATTTTCGTGGCCAGCGTCATCCGACGACCTCGGCGGTAAAGTCATAGGCGTCGGCAGATAGAATCTTGACTTTTATAATATCACCAGGTGTGATATTTGCCGGCGCGGGAAGGGTCACGGTGTTGTCCACTTCCCAGGCATCACCGGGAAGGCGGGCGGTGGCGGTGCCGTTCTCAACCGCATCGACCATGACATGGGCGGTGGTGCCGACGAGCTTTCCGTTGCGCTCGGCCGCAAGCACCTGCTGGAGCGTCATCAACTCGTCGAGCCGGCGTGTTTTCTCAGGCTTCGTGACGCGTGGCCGGATCTTGAGCGCCGGCGTTCCGTCTTCGGGAGAGTAGGGGAACGCACCGAGCCGATCGATCGGGTGTGCCTGCACGAACTCGATCAACTGCGCAAAGTCTTCTTCCGTTTCGCCAGGGAAGCCGACGATGAGCGTGGTGCGAAGCGTGGCCTTCCGCCAAGTGCGCCGGATGTGCCCGATCAGCGAGACGAGATGGCGACGGTCGGTCTGGCGGTTCATCAGGGTTAGCATGCGGTCCGATGCGTGCTGGAAGGGAATGTCGAAATACGGGACCACTTTGGGCAGCCGGAACAGTGCATCGATCAGCTCGGGTGACAGCCGCGCAGGATGCAGGTAATGCAGCCGGATCCACTCGATGCCGGGAATCTCGCCGACCTTCCCGACCAGCTCTGGAAGCCGGCAGACGCCGCCGTGATCCGTTCCGAATCTGGTCGTATCCTGCGCCACGATGTTGATTTCCTTCGCCCCGGTTGCGACGAGCCGCTCCGCATCGTGCAGAACTTCGTTCAGCGGGCGCGAATGGAACGGCCCGCGGATGCCCGGGATGGCACAGTAGGCGCAATGATTGCTGCACCCCTCCGCGATCTTGAGAAAGCCGATATGGGCCGGCGTGAACCGGCGTGCCGCGGCGATCCAGGTGTTTTTCCCGGCCCGAGGCAGAATGGGGGTCTCGGTGACTTTCGCCAGGAGCCCGTCGAGCTCGCAGCCCGAAAAGAACTCGAACAGCAGATCGATCTCGGGGATCTCCTTCGCCAGCTCGTCCCGGTAGCGCTTCACCATGCAGCCGAACGCGGCGACCCTCAGCTCGGGCCGTTCTTCCTTGAGCGCGAGCACCTGCATGATCGTGCGTAGCGACTCTTCCTTCGCGTCCCGGATGAAGCCGCATGTGTTGATCATCACCAGATCGGCCTCATCGGGCGAGGCGACCCAGACGAGCCCGCGACGCGAGAGATCGGCGGCAACGAGTTCGGAATCAGCCGTATTCTTCGGGCAACCCAGCGAGATCAGGTGAAATTTCATGGCTCACAAGATACACGCCGGAGCGCCAAAGATCAAGGTTCGACTAGGCTTCCCCACGGGATCGTTCGATATGGACGAGCGAGCGTTTCGCATCTTTCGCCAGGATGCTAGTCGGATCGAGCTCGATCACCTTGTTGTACTCTTCGACGGCCTTATCGAACATGTTTTTCACGCGGTAAATGCTGGCAAGCCGGAAGTGGGCCTCGACGAAATCCGGCGATAGCTGGATCGCGCGCCGGTACTCGTTGAGTGCCTCGTTCTTCATGTTCTGGTCGTAATTTTCGTTGTAAGCCTCACCCAGCTCGTAATGGGACCGCGGATTGTTCTCGTCGACCTTGAGTGCCTTGCGGCAGATCGCGATCGCTTCGTCATACATGTGTTTGCCCGAGATCGACTGCTTGTTGTAGACGATCTTCAGCCCCCAGTAGGGCCACAGATTGTTCGGGTCGGACGAGTTCGCCTGCTTGAAGTAGTAAACGGCCCACTGCTGCTCTTCCTCGGAGGGGGTGAACCCCGAACTCAACGTGATATAGGCGTAACCGAGGGCGAAGCAGTTCATCGAATCCTTCGGGTTCTGGTCGACCTTGGCTTTCAGATCGGCGATGATCTGGAAAAACTGCTTGGCGCGGCCTTCGTCCTTTGCGTGCATTTCCTTGTGGATGTCGATGATCCGCATGTGATACTCGCCGTTGGCCGGTTCGAGCTCGAGGAGCTGCCGGTACTCCGAGATGGCTTCCTGGAAACGGCGCTGCTGGGAATAGAGATCCGCAAGCCGCTTGTGAACTCCCACGTTCTCGGGATCGAGCTCGAGAACCTTCTTGTACGTCGCCTCGACCTGTTCGAACAGGTTCTTGCGGTAATACACCTTCGCCAGCTCGATCATGGAAAAGGCGTTGTTTGCATCGAGCTGAAGCACCTTTTCGAAGCATTCGATCGACTGGGAAATGGCTTCCTCTTCGGAAATCGAGGCGTCGAGCCCCTTCGATACGAAGAGGCCCAGCTCGAGCCAGTCCTGAGGTGTCTGGTCTCTGTTGGCGGCTTCCCGGATCTGCGTGTTCAGCTCGACCAGCTCGTCGGGGGTGTGGAAATTGTTCATGACCTTGAATTTGAGCTGGGTGATCAGCTGGATGCGCACATTGAGATTCGTGGGATAGTTCGCTTTCGCCCGATGCAGCATCTCGACGGCTTCCACGATCTTCCCCTTGCGGGTATACAGGTCGCCGAGCCGGACAGGGATGTCCTTGAAGCGGTTATCGACGTCATACGACACGGCCTGTTCATACTCGAAGGTCGCCTCATCGAACATGTTCTTCGATTCATACAGACGTCCAAGGTGATACCGGGCTTCGAGGTTGCGTGTGTCGAGATCGATGATGCTGTCGTAATGCATGATCGCGGCATCGATGTCGCCGGTCTTCTCGGCTTCCTGGGCCCGCTTCATTGCATCATCGATTTCCTGGGACCGCTGCGAGGCGCTCAGATTCGCGAAAAAGTCGGTCGCGGTCGCGTTGCCGGCATCGATGTCAATAACCTTCTGGAACCACTTCTTGGCGGTGTCCAGCTCGTTCTTTTCCTTATACAGGATGCCCAGCTGGAGGACCGGTTCGAGCTTGGTCGGATCGATCTGGACCGCTGCTTCAAACCGTTCGATGGCTTCATCGGCCCAGCCTTTCTGCTGGAAGATCTGACCAAGCATCACGAGACCGTCATAATGGTTCGGCTCGACGCCCAGAAGCTCCTGGAGCTCCATCGATGCATTGTCGGGCTGCTCCATCTTGAGGTAGGTGCGGGCGAGGGCGACATACGCCTCGAGATACTCGGGTTTCAGCTCTTTAGCCTTACCGAAACTTTCGAGGGCCTTGTCGGTCTGGTTCAGCTCAAGATGCACGAGGCCGAGCTCATACCATGCGACTTCATTGCCGGGCGCGAGTCTGAGCACCGTCTCATACTCGAGAATGGCGTTCTTGAACATGCCACGCTCGTTGAAGATGCGGGCCTGGTTCAACCCTTCCGATGCCTGGTTGGTCAGTTTCACGCGGGAGAGTTGGTCATACAGCTCCTTGCCCTTCGTGTGGAAGGGGTCGATCCGGAGGACTAGCTCGAATTCGGCGAAAGCGTCCTCGATTCGGTTTTTGTCCTTGTAGGCACGGCCCAGCTCAAAGTGCGCGTCGGCCGACTCAGGGGCGACCTTGACGGCCTCCAGCAGCTCGCTGAGGCCGTTGTCGATCATCGCCTCGTCGTTGAACTCCTGGCCCATGGTTATGTAGATGCGACCGAGCTCGACGTGGCCGGTCGGATCCTGCGGTGCTTCCCGGATGATCTCCTTGAACGCCATCGTGGCCTGATCGAACATCTTCATGTAGGCATACACGCGGCCGAGTTGGACGCGGGCCTGGATGTTTCCGGGATCCTGCGAGATCAGCTGTTTCAATTCGAGGATCGCCATCTCCTGCTCGCCGGACTTGGTGTAAGCCTCGGAGATCAGGGCTGTGACGCGGCTGTCGTTCGGTGCGACGCTGCGGATCTCCTTCATCAGCTGGATCGTTTCGGCATACTGCTCGCGGGCGATGAACAGTTTCCCGAGCTCGATCGAGACGTCGAGATTCTGTGGGGAGACGGTCCGTGCCTGGTTGAGAAGTTCCAGCGCCTCTTCGTACTGATTCGTCGAAAAATATATGCGCGCCAGTTTTATATAAGTGTCAATATTTTCCGGGTCGCGGTTGCGCAGCTCCTCGAGCTCCGTGATCGCGGCTTGGTGATTGCCGGCGGCCAGATAGATCTGGAGGAGGCGGTCGGTGATGCGCTGGTCGTCGGGAGCGAGTTCCTTCGCCTGCTGAAGGGCCTGGCTGGCTTCCTCCATTTGCCCCGCCTGCTGGAGCAGGTCACCGAGTTCGAGGAACAGCATCGGTTCGCGTGCGCCGAGATCGATGGCGCGCCGGAGCGAGGTGATCTGCTCCTGATTGCGGCCGAGGTGCTTATACAGGTTGCCCAGTTCGAGATGGGCCTGCAGATTGTTCGGGTCGACCTGTATGATCGCCTGGTAGGACTCGATGACCTTCTCGTTCAACCCCTTTTCCTTGTACAGGTCGACAAGGGCGTAATGGGGCGAGGGATCCTGCGGATCCATTTCCAGAGCCCGTTTGAACGATGTGATTGCTTCGTCGTTCTGCCCCAGCTCGAGATAGATCTTGCCGAGTTTCACCGTCCAGGCGACGGAGGGACTCAGGCGCATCAGGGTGCGCAGCGTCGAGACCAGCTCTTTCTTCCGGCCCGCCTGGGTCTGGAGGGCTTCGAGATCGATCCACAGCTGGAGGTTGTCAGGATCGGCCTCGAGCAGATGGGTGATTGCCTCGATCTCCTCGTTGACAAGCCCCTTCGACCGATAGATGGCCCGAAGTTCACCCTTGATGTCGGCCTGGTCGGGCTCGAGTTCAAGAACGCGCGTGTAATACGCATTGGCTTCGTCCATCATCCCGCGGTCGCGATAAGCCCGGGCGAGCAGCAGAAACAGGTTGCTGTCCTCGGGACGGTGCACCGACAGCGCTTCGAGCGCGTCGATCACGGGCTCCGCGTGGGCGCCCGAGAGCACGAGCTCATACAGCTTCTCGGCGATGCCGATGTTTTCCGGATCGGCATGGAAAGCCTTGTGATATGCACTGATTGCCTTGTCGAGCATGCCGGCCGACTCGTAAGATGAGGCGAGATGCAGCATCACTTCCGTCGAGCCCGTGTCCAGCTCGGCGATGGCCTCGAACTGGCGGATCTGCTCGTCGAACGCGCCCTTGCTGCCGTACATCTGGGCGAGCTCATACCGGATCTCGAGCCAGTCGGGCTTGATGCGGACGATCTCGAGGAACTCGGCGATCGCCTTGTCGGTGTTGTCGAGCCGCTGCCAAAGTTTGCCGCAGCGGTAATACACCTCAAGGTTGTCTTTCGCGAGCTCCTTGACGGCCTGATACTTCTCGAGGGCCTCCTCGAGCTTGCCTTTCGACTCGAGGTCTTTTCCGATCCGGAAATGCACGTCCGGATTGTTGGGGTCGAGATACTCGGCTTTCTTGTATTCCATCAGAGCGTCGTTGTACTGACCGTTCAGGTTGTAGGCCTCGCCCAGCTCGAAATGTAGCAGCGCATTGTCCGGCGAAAGGTCGATGGCGCGCAGATACATCTCGATCGCCCGTTCCACCTGGTCCCGGGCGATGGCCAGCCGGGCCAGCTCGATAGTTGCTTCGGAACAGGCTGGATCGGCTTCACAGGCCGCCCGGAAATGCTCCTCGGCCTGGGTGTCATTTCCACGGCCCAGCTGCAGCTTTCCCATCTCGAGTTGGAGCTTGGCGTCCCGGGGCTGGCTGCGCAGAGCGGCTCCGAACAGCTCGACGGCCTTGTCGACCTGCCCCGCGGCGAGCAGCAGCTTTCCCAGTGGCCGGAGAACCTCGGGGTTGCCCGGTTCCCGGGCGGCGAGAAGCTCAAGGCTTTTGACGGCCTCGTCATTCTGACCGAGCGCCTGATGACACTCCGCCTTCATCCTCAGGGTTGGGGCATGGTCGGGGTTCTCCCGCAGCACCTGCGTGAATGTCTGGACGGCCTTCTCGTACTGCTTGAGATCGAAGTATGCCTGGCCCTTCTCGAGAAGGATTTCCCAGCGGCTGATCATCTGTCTGCGCTCCTCGTGGTTCTGTCTGTCATGCTGTGTCGGTCGTGGATTCAGGACGCGGCGCCCTGGAGCTCATCGGCCTTCTCAAAGGCTTTGAGAGCTTCCTCGCTGTTGCCGAGACCGCGGTAGGCCTTGCCCATAAGATAATACACGTCGCTCGTTGCGTTTTCCATGGCTGCCGCCTTCTTCAGCTCGACCAGCGCCTCTTCGAACTTGTTCTTCTCAAGGTAATCCGTGCCGAGCTTGACGAGAATCTCGATGTTGCCGGTCATCAGCGATCGCGCCTTCTCAAAGGCGGCGGTCGCCTTTTCCCGGTCACCCGCATCCTCATGGCACTTCCCGAGCAGGAAGAATGCCTCACCGTTCTCGGGGTCGAGCTGGACGGCTTTCTTCAGGCATTCCATGGCTTCGCGAACCATGCCGTTCTCGCTGTAGAGGCTGCCGAGCTCGAAATGCACCTCGGGGTGATTCGAGTCGAGGTTAATCACCTTCTTCAGCTCGTCGATCGCCTCGGCGATCTTGAACTTGCGCCGATATGCCTTGCCAAGCTCGAAGTGGGCACGGCTGTTGGTCGGATACAGGCTGATCGCCTTCCGGTACAGCGTCACCATCTTGTCGTAATACTTCTTTTCCCAGTAGATGCTGCCGAGCGCGTAAATGCACTCGAGAAGATCGGCATTGAGGGAAAGGGCTTCCTCGTATTTTTCCATCGCCTCCTCAAGCTGGCCGAGACTGCGGAGCGCCTCGCCGAGCTCGAAGTGGAACAACGCGTTGCGCGGGGCCAGTTCGACGGCCTTGCCATACAGCTCCTGCATCTTCTGGAACTCGCCTTTGACCTTGTACTTCGCGCCGAGCCGGTAGATGATATTCACATTGCCGGGTTTGAACTGGAGCGCTTTTTCAAAGGCTTGGATCGCGCCATCGGTGTCCTCGAGCTTGTCGCAGGCCTCGCCCAGCTCGCTGTAGACCGAGTAGTTGTCCGCCTCGAGCTCGATCGCCTTGCGGTAGAAGTCGCGCGCTTTCGGCCAGTCCTCAAGGTGCGCGTAGATCGTGCCGAGCTTCTGATACGCGTCGACGTAGTCGCTCTGGAGCTGCAGGGCCTTGTTGAACATCTCGAGCGCCGAGGGGAACTCGCCCTCGCGGTAGTAGACATCGCCCAGCTCGTAATGGATGACCGCGTTGTTCCGTTCGAGCTCGATGGCCCGCAGAAACTCGGCGATCGCCTCCGGGGCGGAGCCCTTGTCGCGCAGGTGGCGGCCAAGTTCGAGATGCGCACGGGCATTCGAGGGGGCGAGGGCGACCACCGAGCGGTACTCGGCGATGGCTTCGTCGACGTTGCCCTGGGTCGAGTTCAGGATGCCCAGTTCGAAATGGGCGGTGATGTTGTTCGGGTCAATGCGGATGACCTTGCGGTAGCACTCGATCGCCTCGTCGAGAATGCCCTGGCTTGCGTAGGCCTTGGCCAGCTCGATGTTGACGCTCAGATCGTCGGGGGCGAGCCGCACGGCCTCCTTGAACTCGGAGATGGCCTTATCGACGCGGCCCTTGTTGATGTACGCCTTGCCCAGCTCCTGGTGTGGAACGGGGTTCTTCGGGTCGAGGTCGATCGAGGCGAGGAACCGCTCGATGGCCATGTCGAGATTGCCCTGCTTGCGATGGATGAGGCCCATCTTCGTGACGATCTCGGCGTTGTTCTGGTCCGAGGAGAGGGCGATCTCGAACTCGGTCAGGGCGTCGGACAGCATGTTCAGATGGTCATACACCTTGCCCAGCTCGAAGTGGATCGTGGCGTTCTGCGGGTCGGTGTTGAAGACGCGCTTGTAGAACTTCGCCGCCTCCTGCCACTTTTCGAGCGAGGAGTAGATCTTGCCGAGCCGGATGAACGCGTCGACGCGCTCCTCATTGATCTCGGTGACTTTGAGATACTCGTCGAGGGCCTTTTCGAGATCGCCGAGGTGGTAGGAGCTCTCGGCGAGCTGGAACCGGGCGGTGTGGTTTTGGGGATCGAGCTCGACGAGCCGGCGGAAGCAGGAGCCGGCCTGGTCATACTGCTCGGCGGCGTAATACAGCTCACCAAGCTGGGCCAGGGCATCCTGGATGTTCGGGTCGAGGTCGAGAGCCGCCTTGTACTGCGCCATCGCCTCGGCGCTCTTGTCCTCGGCCAGGTAAACCTCGGCCAGTCGCAGACGGGCGGGAATGCACTTCGGGTCGATCTCAAGGGCCGCCTTGTATTCGAGCTCGGCCTTGTCGGCGAAGCTCTTGAGGGCGTAGATGCGGGCGAGCTCGAGATGCGCCTGGAGATGCTTCGGTTCGATGTCGACGACGCAGTGGAGGGCGTCGAGGGCCTTGTCGAGCAGATCGCGGGTGATGAAGATCTGGGCCAGGGACATCTGCGCGCCCACGTGGTGCGGATCGATCCGGACGACCTTGGTGAACTCGTCTTCGGCCTTGTAGATCTGGGAGGTGCGCTCGTAGAGCAGGGCAAGCCGTTCGTGCGCGAGCAGGCTATCGGGGGCCGCCTCGATGGCCTTGAGATACTGGCGCTCGGCCTGATCGTTGTTGCCCAGCTTTTCAAGGGCTTCGGCATGGGCGATCGTCGCCTCGACGTGCTGGGGCTCGGCTTTGAGCACCAGCTCGAGCATGGCGCGGGCTTCTGTCCAGTTGCCGGCCTCGCCGTAGAGCCGGGCGAGGTCGAACCGGGCGGGAACGGGGTCGGCGGCCAGCTCGATCGCCGCCTGATACTCGGCAATCGCTTCGTCCCGGCGGTTCTGCCGGTGCTGGATCCGGGCCAGGCGGTGATGGGCGAGGGCATGCTTCGGATCGAGCTCGAGGACGCGGCGGAACCGCATCAGGGCGTTGTCGTCGTTGCCCTCGGCGAAGCTGATCTCGCCGATCGCGAGGTGGGCGTCGAGGTAGTCGAGATCGAGCTCGACGGCCTTGCGCAGGTTGCTGAGAGCCTTTTCGCTCTGGCCGGTTTCCTTGTACACGAGCCCCAGCTCGAAATAGCCGCGGGCGTAGTTCGGATTGATGCGGATCACACGCTGATACAGCTTGATCGCCTCGTCGAACTGGCCGGCGCCGAACCGGATCTCGGCCATGCTGAAATAGGCAGGAATATACATCATGTCGTGCTGGACGGCGAGGTTGAAGTTCTCCTGCGCCTGTTCCAGTTTGCCCATGCGCCGGAACACGTCGCCCAGCTCGTAATATCCGCGCGGATCCTCGGCATCCATCGCGACGACGGTTTTGCAGGCCTCGACGGCCTCGTCGAACAGCGGGGTGCCGCCTTCGAGCGGGGTCAGGTAGGCATCCTTCAGGCCCCAGTAGGCCCATTTGAAGTTCGGGTCGAGATTGATCGCGAGCTGATACCCGTTGAGCGCCTGCTCGAGCCGCTCTTCCTGCTTCTCAGGCATGCGGGACGGCAGGGTCTGGCATGCGTAGGCGAGGGCAAAATGCGCGATCGGGCTCTGGGAGTCGACCATGGCCGCATTCTTGAACTGGTCGATATACCGGTCGTAGATCGTCTCGCGGTCGCGATTCTCGTGGCTCTGTATTTTATAAAGGTTGATTTGGTTGACGACCGCGAGCGTGCTGTTGCGGTCGATGCTGAGGGCCTTTTGATAGGCCTCGAGAGCCTCGCCATACTGGCGGCGCTTGGTGAGGATGTTTCCGAGCTCGATCCAGGCGCCGAGTGCGTTCGCTTCCTTGAAAAAGCGGAGCTTGTTGAAAATATAGCCTTCCTGATAGTTTTCGATCCGGTGCCGGGCCGAAAGCGAGATCACTTCACGGAACCGCGCGGCGGCAAGGTCCAGCATCCCGTTCAGGGAGTAGATGCGGCCGAGCCGGAAATGCGCGAAGATGTTGGTTGGATTGAGGGCGAGCCCCTGCTGATAATACTCGATTGCCTGTTCATACGCGGCCTTCTGCTCGCTCACGAACGCAATGCGGAAGTAGGCCGGTGCATAGGTCGGGTCGAGCCGCATCGCCTGAGTATATGAGTCATAGGCGCTCTGGAGCGAGGCTTGAAGGATCATCGGCCGCTCAGCCTGGGAGAGCAGGTGACATTCGCCGAGCTCGAAATACAGCCGGGGGTTTTCCGGGATCACGGCGATCGCCTGGGTGAGCTGCTCGATGGCCGCGTCGTAGGCGTGTTCATAGAACAGGATATCTTTCATGCCCAGGTGTGCCCACATGTTCGCCGGATTGATCTCGAGGGCACGCTCCATCAGGGCACGCGCCTCGTCCCGCTGCGTCTTGAACGCATCGGCATCGGCCGAGTGCAGGATGAGCAGAATGAAGCCCATGATGCAGTTGGCCATCGACTGGCTTTCCAGGGCCCGGAGCTCGTCTCGGAGCTTGGCGGTCACGTCAGCATACAGGGTTTCGCGGTGCGGCAGATGCGAGAACATCGCCCGATACTGGAGGATCAGCTTGATCCAGGTCTCGCCGCTTTCGGGGTCTGCTCGCAGAACGCTTTTGTAGGACGAGATCGCCTCGTCGAAGATGCCCTGCACCGAGTAGATGTCGCCAAGCGCCTGGTGAGCCCGGGGATTGCCCGGGTCGAGGATCAGCGCCTTCTTGAAATCCAGCGTGGCGCGCTCGTGGTCGCCTTTGGCCAGAGACAGAGTGCCCTGGGACATATACAGTTGCATGCGCTCGGTCTTTTCATCGGCCATGAACGTGGCGCACCGGTCGCGCAGCAGCACGAGCTCATTCTGCTCGGCGAGTTTCTTCAGGGAGACGAGATACTCGCGCGAGGCTTTTCCGATCTCGTGGAATGTGCAGCAGGCTTCGGAAGTGTTGTAGAACGTGCACTTCTCGAGCAGGCAGGGTTTTTCGACTCGGTCGGCTTCAGAGGCGAATCCGAGAAACGGGCAGACGATCTTGCTCATGTTCGAGAACTACTCCTTCCGTAACACCCGGCGTTTGTTCGAGCCGTCCAGAGGGCTGACGACACCCTTCTCTTCAAGAAGATCCATGATCCGGGCGGCCCTATTATATCCGATCTTGAACTTCCGTTGTAGCATGCTGGTCGATGTTTTCTCCTGCGTCGCGAGATACGCTTTGATCTGCGACATCAGGGCACCGTCCCCATCGGAACCGCTTTCATCGGTGGCTTCATCTTCGTCCTCATCGTCCTCATCATCCGCCTTCGTCGGGGTGATGTCGACATACTCCGGTGCCCCCTGGTCACGGACGAAATCCGCCAGGGCTTGGAGTTCCCGGTCGGAGATGTAGGCGCCCTGGAGCCGGAGAGGCTTCTGCCCCTTGAAGGCGAACAGCATGTCGCCCTTTCCGAGCAGGCACTCGGCCCCCTTCCCGTCGAGAATCGTCCGGGAATCCACCACCGATGCGACCATGAACGCGATGCGGGTCGGCAGATTCGCCTTGATGATGCCGGTCAGCACGTCGACCGAAGGCCGCTGGGTCGCGATCACCAGGTGGATTCCGACGGCGCGTGCCATCTGCGCGAGCCGGCAGATCGAGCCCTCGACCTCGGCCGAGGCGGTCATCATGAGGTCGGCCAGCTCGTCGATGATGATGACCAGGTTGGGCATGGGCTCGAGCGACTTGTTCACCGTTTCCTGAAGACGCTTCAGATCTTCGTTATAGCTGGTGATATTTCTGACGCCGCAGGTCTCCATCAGCTCATACCGGCGCATCATCTCCTCGATCGCCCACAGAAGGGCGGCAGAGGCCTTCTTGGGGTCCGTCACGACGGGCGCGATCAGGTGGGGGATCCCGTTGTAGCTCGACAGCTCAACGCGCTTGGGATCGATCATGAGAAGCTTGACCTGGTCGGGCCGGGCCTGGAACAGGATGCTTGCGATGATCGTGTTGATGCAGACGGATTTTCCGGCGCCGGTCGAGCCGGCGATCAGCAGATGCGGCATGTCGGCGAGGTTCGCGAATACCGGGCGGTTGCTGATCGTCATGCCGAGGGCAAGGTTGAGAACCGTGTGCCCGTCGCGGAACTTTTCGTTCTTCACCAGATCGTAGAAGAACACCGGGGTCGGCTTGATGTTCGGAATCTCAATGCCGATCGCGCTCTTCCCGGGAATTGGTGCTTCGATACGGATTGGCGCGGCGAGCGACAGGGAGATGTCGTTCGACAGGCCGAGGATACGCGCGGTTTTGACCCCGGGGCCGGGCTTCAGCTCGAAGCGGGAAACGGCCGGGCCTTCAACGACGTCGATGATCTCGGCCTTGATGTTGAAATCTGCCAGCGTCTTGAGCAGCTTTTCGGACCGGCAGACCAGGTCGGCTGGCGGTTCGGGCGTGCGGGCGGGCGGCACGTTGAGAAGCTCGAGCGGCGGCAGTTCGACTTCGGTCGGAAGCTCCGCAAGAGGAATGGCCGTCTCGTTCTGGGCCTTTATGTCCTTGTCGATCGGATGCGTGTCCAGAGAAACCGGGGCATCGGGGGCAAGCTCGTCTTCCGCGCGCGGTTCCGGAACGGCGACTTCCGGCTCATTGATCATTGCCAGGGATTCCTGCATCGGTGTCTCTGCGACATCCATGGCGGCTGCGGCAACGGGAGCTGCTTCGGCAACTTCTTCCTGCACAGGAGCAGCCATGGGAGGGAAAAGAACAGGTTCAGCCGGGGAGATCGGTGTGGCTCGGGGGGTCGGCATGCATATGCCGGTGGACAGGTCCTGAATGTGCACCTGGATCGTGCTTGTTGCAGGCATGGCCACGAGCTCAGCCTCTTCGGCTTCTTCGATCGGTCCGGACAACGGCGCTGCAACCGGAAGGGTGGGGGAGGGGAGTTTTTCGGCTGCTTCGACCGGGGCCGTAGCTTTCTGCTGGGGGGCTTCCGTTTTTTCCTTGCGCGTCTGAACCGGCTGGCAAACGTCTGCTTCCTGGCCGGCGGTCTGGACGGAATAGGCCGTCGTGGTCGGAGGAGCGATGGGGCGCAGGGCACCCTTCTGGATGGGAGCGGCTGGGGCGGGTTCGAGCTCGACATCGATCGATTCATCACTGCCAGCCGTCGTTGCCGGAACCATCCCCGGACCGAAGGTCAGCAGTTTGCCAAGGGATTCGCGCGCCTCGTCGAGGGGGGGCGGGTTGAGCATCGAAAGGATCGACCGGACGGCCAGCGCGAGCACCGTCGTGGTGCTTCGCACCGCCTCGATGGTCATGCCGAGAAGGGCGAGAGTCGCTTCCCAGGCTGCGACCGTGGCCCGAAGAAGAAACCGGAAAACCATGACGCCGGCCATCAGAAGATCTTTGTACACGATGTCCAGAGCGAAAATCACCGAAGCGAGGAAAAAGAAGGAGAAGAGGATGGTCGTCGGAATGTTCCCGAAATGCCTGGAAACACTTCCGAAGGCGAGGGTGCCAAGTTTGCCGCCCTCAAGGCCGAGGAGGCCAAGCCCGAACAGCAGGGCCGAGCAGCAGCCTGCCACGCGGACGTTGAGATTCTCGAAGGTTCGATCGAGGAATCGCTGGATTCCCCAGATACCCAGGAATGCCGGAATGATGTAGATCCCGAGACCGAACTGGACGGACAGTGTCGATACGATCGTAATGGCCTTCGAAGAGTGCAAATAATGGAGGAGGGAAAGGGAGAAGGCACTTGTCCCAATCAGAACGAGACCTATGGCCTCATTGCGCTGCCGCGAGGAGACAATGATCTGTGGTTTGGCCGCAGCACCATGCGCCTTGCGGATGGGAGGCGATTTTCGTTGAGCAGGGCGGCCTTCGGGGGGCATCAGGATTTTTTTGGGTTTCATGAGGCAGCTCCGGTCATTCGGAGAAATGCGAAGGCCGCCAGGGGAACGACGACCGGAGAGGAGACCCCGCTTGCGAGGAGTCCTGTGATGCTGGGGGATTCCTCATGCTCACCGGAATTCATGTCGCGAGGGAAGGGCGTGTTCGGACCGTGAGCCATCTCACTCGCTATTGGACAGAAGCGAGGGATGGTCAAATGCCGGGAATTCGATGCCGTTGAAGGTGCGACGGATCCCTGAATGAAGCCCAGATGGGCGTCTGCGAACATGATTGCCTCCGGAACAGGGTCTGTTTTCTCTCTCTCGTATGTCTATCGGCAACCATCTTCCGAAAGGAAAGATGGACTGAATGAAATAATCTATCATCATTCTTATTATATGGTAAATATGTTGATTATTATATCTCGGTATTGATTATCATATAAATATTCAATCTTGCCAGGTTTCTTTTGACGAATTCGTAACGATTGTGGTATATTATGCCGATTCAGTATCCATATTTTAAGGAGCTAATCTCAGTTATGCCTATCATTGCCAACGATCTCCGCAGGGGGATGATCATTCATTTCAATAACGAACTGGTCCAGGTGGTTGAGGTCGAGTTCGTGCGTCCGGGCAACTGGCGTGCCATGGCCCAGACGAAGCTGCGGAGCATCAAAACCGGGGCGATTTTCCAACAGCGGTTTCAGACCACCGAAAAGATTGATGACGCCCAGGTTGACACCCGGACCATGCAGTATCTGTATTCCACGGAGCACCTGCATACGTTCATGGATGTGCAGAACTACGAACAGGTTGAGATGAATGACGACTTCGTCGGAGATGCGAAGAAGTTCCTGAAAGAGCAGATGGAAGTCGTTGTGAAGCTGTATGAAGGGCGCCCGATCGGTCTCGAACTCCCTTCCTCCGTTGAGCTGAAAGTTGTCGAGGCGGCCCCCAATGTTCGCGGGAACACGGCAAGCGGCGGTGGCAAGCCAGCAACCCTCGAGGGCGGACTGGTCGTGAATGTCCCCTTCTTCATCGAATCGGGCGATACTGTTCGTGTCGACACCCGCACCGGGGAATATCTCGAACGCGTTGGCAAATAATTGATAGCAGTTTGGTTGTTTTCGAGCTTGACTTTGGATTGCTGCAGGTTACATCTACTTCTTGTCTCTTGCAGAGCCATTTTATGAGCGAAATATCGGAATCCTCGGGGCTTTACAACGCCCCGGCGCGGGTGTTTCTGAGGATTCCCGTTGTTCTTCGATGATCGACGTTGAATTCTTTCTTTGGAAGGACTGATACGGGTGAGAGCTAACCGGGTGAACGGTATGTCATTCCTGTTCACGATTGGTTTTCTGCTGCTGTTTTCGAGCAGCTTTCTTGCCTATCACGCCTGGGATGGCCCAGGCTATCAGGGTTCTGCTGCTGCACTCGAAGCTCCCGTGACTCCTCCATCGCTTGATGCCGCTGCTGCCCCGGTTGCGCCACCATCTGCCGCGAAGCCGGTTGTCCAGGCTCAGCCGGCCGGAACTCTCGAGGTGCCTGCCGAGCCGGCAGCCGAGGTGAAGCAGAAAGAGACTGCTGGCAAGCCGCAGGAAGCACCGATTCCGCCGGCCGTCTCGGAAAAGCCCCGTGACGTTCCTGTGGCGAAGCAGGCCAAAACTTCTCCAGCGAAAACGAATGCCTCCGTTGCCCAGAAGGCCAGTGGAAAGGCAGAAGTGAAACAGGCCGGAGAGAAGACATCCAGGCCTGCTCAGGTCGTTCCTGTCAGCCAGAGCCCTAAGAAGGCCGAGACGAAAACGTGGACATCGCGGAAGCGCCGCGTGCAGAAGGTTGTTGAGGAAGATATCACCCGGGTTCCCCCCGAGTGGGATTGGTTCTCAAAGCCTCTTCGGGTGGAAATGAAAGCAGGAAAAGTGGAGATCCTTGGTGAATCCACTGGGGCTGATGCCACCCCTGCGATGACCCCGGTCGAAGCCGCCTCAGAAGCTGTTGAAAAAGGCGAGAACACCATTTCCTCCCTGGAGAAGCCACAGAGTGAGCCTAATCCTCCGGTGAGGAGCGAGACTGAAATCGTTCCGCCGGTTGCCCCTCAGGGCGCGCAGGTTGCGCCGGCCCCCGCACCGGCCTCTGACGCCTGTGACCGTCTTGCGACGGTTCTGGCGAGGCTTCAGGCCCGTCGTGAACGCCGCGCCCAGGAAGCGGGAGAAAAGGCTCTTGCTCTCCCGAGCCAGGGCGGTGAGGTCAAGCATGTCCCTGCCTCCCTCATCCGCCTCATGAATGCGCTGAAGGCAATGCACAGCGACGTTGGGGATGCCCCGGTGGCGGCCGAGCGCATTCCCGAGGCGCAAACAGAGCTTCACCAGGATGCCAGCGCATCGGCGGATTCCGGGAATTCACCGAAGGATGAATCGCACGACAGCTTGAGGCTGCGAATGGAATAACTCTGGCAAGCCCTTTTCGCGAAGCTCGCAAGGCCATCATGGCTCTTGCGAGCTTCGTGGTTTATGCACGATATTCTGTATCCTGAGGACCATAAGCGGAATCGATACCTTGGCCCCCCCGACGAATAAATGCATCACGGCATTTGAACGTTTTGACGGGGAAAATTTCGCTCAGTTGCGATGAGTAAAGCGGGAATTAATGTGATAAAACTTTATTTAATAAGATACGATGCGTTTCTAACAGAGACTTTGCGAGAGCCTGTCGAGAAAAATAATAATTTTTCATAAATTTTCACATATCCGGGCTTGTCTTCGCGAAATTAAAATGTGAATAATATAAAAGAAAAGTTTAAACAGAATCTGCACCCCTCTTTTTGTCGCGGGCCAAGGGCTCGCCCTGGGGCATTCTCTGGGTTCGTTGGTCGGGCAGTCCTGGTTGTGTGTGCTCTTGAGTTTGCCAGGGATGCCTCGCGCATCGAAGTGTGCAGTGCGCACGTTGCGGCACGTTGGTGATCGTCAAGGCGGAATCCGGGGCTTGGAGTCAAGGAAAGAAATTATGCTCTCGCTGAAGGATGGAGAATTTTCAGAAATTATACCGATGGCCAGAGCCAACGGCCTTTCGATTTTGCAGCCCTGAGGTTTTGCGGGCCATCGCGCGATGCTGTTTGACCAGGGGTCGCCAGAGAACTGGTGGTTTGAGGAAGTGCGAGGACCGATTGGCACGCATCTGGGATGCCTGGAGGGCAAGATTTTCTCAATCCACTGCGGAAGACCATGGTCAGAGAGTGAAAACTTTGGGTGAATTCCAACTTCGAAGAATCCCTCTGCCTGAATTTTGGGAAAACTTTGGAGGGAATGGGCTCAAGGCGCTTGTCAGCCTTGGAGGAATAGGGTAGGATCTTTCGAGATTCTATTCCCCAGTCTAGCCAGGAGTTCGCATGGAAGAGCGCCAATTTTCCGGGAGAGGGCATGCCCAGGTTATCTTTGTGGGCATCGGGGAATCCTGCGATCCTCTTCCTCATGTCGAGAAAAAGACAAAATACTGGGTCTATGCCGCCCCCTGTGAGAGATGTTCTTCGCCAGCCCGCTGGGTTGAGCAGGGACCTTTCGAGTTGCGGCTGAAATGCTGCAAGTGCGGTTCGGAATACGGAATCGGTCTTTCTCTCGCGGCCTGGCAGAATATGACATATGTCTTCTGGTGCAAGAGCCCGGTTTTTCGATCAGACCTTGTCCAGCTTCCCAAAGAGACGGTTTCAAAAATCGAAGCCATCATCCAAAAGCAGGAGCTGGAGGGGCCGATCGAACAGCCCTTCCTTGCCGTGACGGTTGTTGCCGGGGTGTGCGAAAAAACTCTGGTTTGCGTTTCGAAAGATTGCCCCTATCGCGTTGGACCTCGCCTGACAAAGAAAACAAAAACCAATGTTATTTCGATAACATCAATAAAAAAACGATAATACAATAAGGGTGCGTCATGAAGGATATCGTCCTCAGTAAGGAAGTGGCTTCTGCGGTTTCCAAAAATTTGCCGGTGGTGGCGCTCGAGTCGACGATCATCACTCATGGGATGCCGTTTCCCGAGAATGTGAAGACGGCCCGCGAGGTTGAAGGGATTGTGAGAGAGGCCGGCTGTATCCCTGCCACGATCGCCCTCCTGGAGGGAAAAATTCGGATTGGGCTTTCGGATGAGGAGCTCGACAAGCTGGGCCAGGCAAAAGATGCCGTCAAGATCGGGCGTCGTGATCTTGCTGCTGCGATCGTCCAGCAGAAAAATGGCGGAACGACGGTCTCGGGAACCATGATCTGTGCAGCAAAAGCCGGGATCCGGTTTTTCGCGACCGGGGGTATTGGTGGAGTGCATCGTGGTGGCGAGATGACCTTCGACGTTTCCGCCGATCTCGAAGAGCTGGCCCGCACTCCTGTCGCCGTCATATCGGCTGGGGCAAAAGCAATCCTCGATCTTCCGAAAACACTTGAGTATCTCGAGACGGCTGGGGTGCCGGTTGTCGGATTCGGAACGGACGAGTTCCCCGCATTTTACTCCCGGCGTTCCGGATTGAAAGTTCCGATCCGCTTTGATGATCCCCCGGCTCTCAGTGAGATGATCAGAAAACATTGGGATCTCGGCCTAGGATCTGGCATCCTGGTTGCCAACCCAATTCCCGGTGACAGCGAGTATGCCGGCGACGAAATCAACCAGGCCATCGAGCGTGCACTTGCAGAGGCGGAAGGGAGAGGAATCCGCGGTGCTGCCATCACCCCGTTCCTGCTCGACCGAGTATATCATCTAACCCAGGGAAAGAGCCTCGTCGCCAATATCGCCCTCGTGAAGAACAATGCCCTGCTTGCGTCGAAGCTGGCAAGCGCCTTTGCCACTCTCGAGCGGGGGAGTGCGACGATCGGCTTCACGACGTCCGCCTGAGCCAGAGCGGTTCTTGTGGGGCGGCTCGGGGAGTGTTTTTGGGGTACCCCCGCGACGGCCGATGCCTTTGATTCCTTGGATCTGCCATGCCCGACATCGGGGGGCATTCTCGATGTTTCGCAAGAGTGTGTACCCTTCTGCGCGGCCCTCATGGCCATGGCATGAGGATCAGGGCGGGAGAATTCGCAAAAACATTCCATCTCATTCTTGCGGTTTTTGGATTCCTCCGTATAATTTAAGACAATATTACCGTTCCCATCCCGATTGCATTGCTCAATCTGAACTGGAATTCACCTTGGAAAAGGAGTTGGCATATGAAGAACAAGACGCTCAAGTTCATGTGCAAGGTCCTGTGTCTTGTCCTCGTGGCGAGCTTCGTTCTCGAAGCTCCCCTCATGGCGGCCATGGAAACCATCCCGGTTTCTGTCGGAGGCCAGCAGTTCCAGGTTACCCCCGGGCAGTGGGTCTCAGTCCGGCAGGGAACCCAGATCGTTCACTATAACGTTCGTTATGTGAACGGCCGCCCGGTCGCCCTCGAGATGAGCCAGTATGTCAAGCTCATTTTTGGCGAAGCCTCCACTGCTGCAGCCACGGCCGGCTCGACGGGTGCCACGGCCCAATCCGGCAGCACCTCCCAGAACTCCGGCTCAACCGGCAAGACGAGCGTATCCAACACCGGTTCGACGGGCCAGTCCTCGACTTCGAACACATCGGGCAACTCGTCGACCCGTCAGCTTCCGGCGCGTGATCCGGTCACAGGGCGGTTCGTGAAGAGCTCTGGTTCGAACACCACTCCTTCGACCCCGGCGACGACCGACTCGAGCGCGGTGACCAGCGGTCAGTCCACGACCCCGAATACCACCTCTGGCCAGACGACCCGTCAGCTTCCGGCGCGTGATCCAGTCACGGGGCGGTTCGTGAAGAGCTCTGGTTCGACCACCGGTACGCCCGCCACCACGGACGCCGGCAGCGTTTCGACGGGGAACAGCCCGGCGAACGCAGGTTCGAGCATCCAGAATGGCAATGTGGATGTTGGTACGGTTGCCGATGCTCCAGTGACGGACGGCAGCATGCAGGCCAGCACCCGCAAGCCGTTCGATCCGGCGGCTCATCCTCGCGATCCGGAGACCGGTCGGTTCATCAAGCGTGATTCCGCCACGACGGGCCAGACGGGGCAGGCCCCGGCCGATCCGGCCCTTCCGGCTGATTCCGACGGTATTGCTCTTCCTTCCGGTGACGCCAACGGCGCAGGCCAGGCGGGGCAGGGAAATCAGAGCGGTCAGTCCAGCCAGGGCGGCCAGGTAGGTGATCAGGCCGGTCAGGTTGGTCAGACGGGCGACCAGAGCGGTCAGTCGGGTCAGAGCGGCCAGGCCACGGAAGGCCAGCCCGGCTTCAAGGACAAGATTGCCGGCAAGTTCCAGTCCGGGTATGAAACCGGCAAGGCCATGACCAATCAGGGTTTCCAGAATGTGAAGGACAGCCTCAAGTCTGGCTTCAGTGCCAAGAACATTCTGGTGACGGCCGGTATCACCGTCGGTGTCGACCTTGCGACCCAGATCATGCGCGGGGAGAAGCCCAGCGCCAAGAAGGCCCTCAAGACCGTCTGTTCGGCTGAATTCGCCGGTGGTGTGGTCGGTTCCGTGACCGGCGCGGCGGCCGGATCGTTCTTCGTCCCCTTCCTCTCCGCGGTTCCGGTGGTGGGCGGCTTCCTCGGCGCCCTGGCTCCGACCTTCGGCTCGATCGTGGGTGGCTCGGTCGGTTCCTACCTGGCAGGTGACCTGAAGAACGGCCGGTTCTCCCTGCGGCAGGCGTTCAAGCAGATCGACTGGATCGGCGTGGCCGGCCAGACGGTTGGTTCGACGGTTGGTGCGATGCTCGGCTCGGCGATCTTCCCGCCCTTCGGAACGATCATCGGCGGCATGGTGGGCGGCTACGTCGGAAACTGGGCGGCTCACAAGATTGCCGGTGTGTTCGGGAAGGACAATCAGAACAATACCGTTGTCGCAATGCCCACGGGCAGCAACCCTCTTGGTGGCCAGACCAGCGTGAACGGTCCTGTGACGATCGGCGATCAGACCGGCCAGACCTCCGGCTCGGTTTCCGGGAACCAGGATGTCCTGACGATCCCCGGCGACTCGACGAACACCCAGATCGGCACCTACGAATCGGAAGTGCAGCTCGCCTACGCCCGGTATCAGGAGCTTTACAACCTGTATAACGAGCTCGTGAAACAGGGTCGTGACGAAGATGCCAAGAAGATCGTGGTCGAGATGAACAGCGCCAAGGCGGCGTTCGATAAGCTCAAAACCCAGGGCAGCAAGTAACCAAGGGATCTTCCAAAACCCCCGGAACGAGGTTCCGGGGGTTTTTCTTCGGCTCCGCACCGGTTGACAAGGCGGGTTGGGAGAGTCAGAATATCCCGAAAGAACAATGCGCAAGTCGCAGGAGGAATGACCGTGAAGGCACTGTTTCTGACGAACGAGTATCCCCCCTACGTATATGGTGGGGCGGGAGTCCATGTCGAGTATCTGACCCGTGAACTGGCGCGCATGATCGACGTTGATGTGCGGTGTTACGGGGACCAGGACTCCACTGCGGGGCGCCTTCGGGTTCGGGGCTATCAGCCTCGCGATGCCTACACCGGTGTCGCGAAAGAGCTTCGGGGAGTGATGGCCACTCTTGACCGAGATCTTGGCTTCATCGGAACGGGGATCGATGCCGACCTCGTCCATTGTCACACCTGGTACACCCACATGGCTGGGATCTGGGCGAAGCTGAACTATGGGATTCCGCTCGTTCTCACGACCCATTCGCTTGAACCCCTGCGGCCCTGGAAGCGTGAACAGCTTGGCAACGGGTATGATTTTTCCTGCTGGGTCGAGAAGATGGCGATCGAGATGGCCGATGCCCTTGTCGCCGTCAGTGAAGGCACGAAGGCAGACATCCTCAAGTATTTCTCGGTCGATCCGAAGAGAATACATATCATTCACAATGGAATAGACATCGACGAGTTCCGGAAGAAGAAATCGCGAGGTCTTCTCGACCGGCTCGGCGTGCCGGACCAGC
>DATCTT010000192.1:0-5403 GCA_036567845.1 Candidatus Ozemibacteraceae bacterium
CGGCCTGCCGCCCGCGATCCGGAACCCGTCCTCGAGCTCGGTGATCTCGACCCCGAACCCGCGCAGCTCCGAGGCCATCCCGGCGATCCGGTCGCTCTCCTTGCGACGCAGCTCCGACGCCCCACGCACCTCCGAGACGCCTTCCGCCACGGCCATTGCCACGGCAAGGACGGGAAGCTCGTCGATCAGCGCCGGAACCTCCTCCGGCCCGATCGTGATGCCGCGCAGGGCCGCTCCGCCCACCGTCACGTCGCCCCGGGGCTCCCAGTCGTCGTTCGGCGAGGGGCCGACGCCGATATTCGCCCCCATCCGGCGCAGGATGTCCAGAAACGCGATCCGGAACGGGTTCAGCGCCAGATCGCGGAAGGCGACCTGGCTCCCCGGGAGGCAGCAGGCTGCCACGGCGATGAATGCCGCGCTGCTCGGGTCGCCGGGCACGACGAGATCGAACGGGCGGGGTATTATACCGCCTGATATTGTGTGTGCGCCTCCTTCCGAGCGGACGGGGACGTCCATCAGACGCAGCAGCCGTTCCGTGTGGTCGCGCGTCGGCCGCGGCTCCCGCACGGTCGTTTCCCCGTCCGCCGAGAGGCCGGCGAGAAGAAGGGCCGATTTGGCCTGGGCTGAGGCGACCTCGAGCGACCAGTCGACGGCCTGAAGCCGTTCTCGGCCGCGAATTGCGAGAGGAAGCCGAGCGCCCCCGTCCCGCCCGTCGAGCGTGGCTCCCATCGCCCGCAGCGGTTCGACGATCCGGCGCATTGGCCGGCTCCGGAGCGACTCGTCCCCCGTCAGCACGGAGAATACCGGCGCGCCGGCCAGCACCCCCGCGAGGAGCCGCGTCGTCGTCCCGGAGTTGAGGCAGTTCAGGACGCGTGTGGGCTCCTGGAGTCTGGAGGGCCCGCCCGGTCCGTGGATCCGGGCCTCTGTCTCGCCGTGATACGCAACCTCCACGCCGAGCGCCCGGAGCACCCCAACCGTCGCCGCGATGTCCCACCCGCGGCCGAGATGGCGGACGCGACAGGGTCCGTCGGCAAGCGCGCCGAGCAGCAGTGTCCGGTGCGAGATCGATTTGTCGCCGGGCAGCCGGACCTCACCGGTCAGGCGTGTTGCCCGCGGGATCTCGAGCAGTCGGGTCACGAGGGCTTGCCGACCATGATCGCGAGAATTTGCTCGTCGGTTTCGAGCATGCCCGGGGCGGCGATCCGGCCGATGTTCTTCAGGCTCTCCTCGATCGTAGTCCCGATGACGCCGTTGCTGACGGGCAACCTCAGCCCCTCCATCGCCATGAAGGCACCCTGGAACGCCGCGTCGACGGCGCAGACGAGCTTGACCGCGCACCCGACCTTTGCGCCATCGCATATAATGCCTGTTATACTAGCAACCATATTGTTGATCGCGGCCCCGATCGTGTCGATCCCACCGCCCAGAAGATGCGCCGCGCCTGCCGTCAGCCCGCTGCCGGCGCAGACCACGCAGCCGCACATCGCCGAGAGGGTGCCGGTGTGATACTTCAGGATCGAGGTCACCGCGTGCGCGAGGGCGAGCGCCTCGGCGAGCTGGTCCTGGCTGCTGCGTAGCTGCTCGGCCAGGATCGAGAGGGGGAGCGTCACCGTGAGGCCCTGGTTGCCAGAGCCGGCCGAGGTCATGACCGGCAGGCTGCAGCCAGACATGCGCGCGTCGACCGCGGCCGAGGTGAGCAGCTTCGCCCGGTTGATCAGGTCGTTGCCCATCCAGCCGCTTTCGAGGAGCTTCCGGTAGGCCAGGCCGATGTTGAGGCTTCCTTCCCCCTGCAGGCCGGCTTCGGCGACCTTCCGGTTCATTGCGACCCCTTCGAGCAGGAAGCTGCGCGTTTCCCTGGTCAGATGGGAAAGAGCATTATATAGTTCAAAGAACGGAATGTCGGCGATGGACCGGCGCCGTTCGATGACCTCGCTCGAGGCCGATCCCGGCTTTGTTTCCGCCTTGTGGATGAGGCGGCCGTTCTTCTCCAGGAGCGTCAGATTCTCGTGACTGTCGGCGATGATCGCCCGGCCCGTGCCGGCATCACTCTCGGCGGCCGCCTCGATCCGCAGCCCGGCCTGGTCCTGGTCGATATGGAGTTCGATCGCCCCGTCCGCGACCATCCGACGGGCCTTGTCCAGCCAGGAGGCGTCGATGTTCGACAGCAGGCGCAGATCCGGGGTGGGGTGCGGGGCATGAATGCCCAGCGCCGCAGCAAGCGGAATCCCGTGCGCACCGCCCGTTCCTGGGATGCCCACTTCCATTGCGTTCTTGAACAGGTTCGTGGAGACGTTCAGCCTGAGCCGGCGAACCGATCCCCCGGCCTGGCGCGCCGCGTGACAGGCCGCCAGCGCGATGGTGACGGGCTCGGTACACCCGCAGGCCGCCTTGACATCACAGCGAATCGCATGCTCGAGTTTTTCGATCGACATGTGCCACCCCGATTTCGTGCAGAATGGTTTCACTATACGACGCTCGCCCGCCTCCCGCAACGGCGGTTCTGCCTCGGGACCTCCCGGAGGGAGAGACTCAGCGAGTGTGTTTCCCCGTCAGGAAGGCGGAAAATTCTTCCAGCAGCGGTGTCCGATCGCTTTCCGGCCGGGTGACGAGGGAGAGGCTTCTCGTCAGATCAAGCTCCGTCGCGACTTCCACGAGTCGCCCCGCTTCGATATCACCGGCCACGGCGAGTCGGGACAGACAGGCGATTCCGAGGTTCGCCACCGTTGCCTGCTTGATGGCCTCGGTGTGGCCGAGCTCGAGTTTCATGCGGGGCTTCAGACCTGCCTCGGCCATCGCCCGCTCGAACACCTCCCGCGTGCCCGAGCCGCGCTCTCTGGCGAGCCAGGCGGCTTTCCCGAGCTCCTTCTTCTTCACCGCCGCACGCCGGCTCCAGGGATGACGGGGGGAGACGATGACGACAAGCTCGTCGTCCCGCCAGGGGGTGAGAAGCAGGCCGGACCGGTGTCCCGGCCCCTCGATGAAGCCGAGATCGAGATGGCCGCTCTCGACCCCTTCCTCGACCTGATGGGTGTTACCGACCATCAATTCGATCTGGGCGCGCGGTCTCCGCCGGGTGAACGCGCCGATGATCGCTGGCAGAAGATAGTTCCCGATGGTCGTGCTGGCGCCCAGCCGCAGTATCCCTGCGGGATCTCCCTTCCGGCTTTCCATCCGCTCATACAGGAGCCGCATCCGGCCGAGCACCGCCTCGGCCTCGGGCAGCAGCAGTCGGCCACGGTCATTGAGCATCAGTTTCCGCCCGACCCGGCGGAACAGGGGGCCGTGGCACTGCCGCTCGATCCCGGCCAGGGCAAGGCTGACCGCCGGCTGGGTCAGGCCGAGCGCTTCACCAGCCCCGGTCGCATGCTCGAGTCGGGCGGTCGTGACGAAGATCTCCAGTTGTCGGATGGTGAGTTCCATCATGTCCGTGCGGCCGGCGGAAGCCGGTTCCCCCCTTCGGTGTGGCGCCCCGTGCTGTTCAGCGCTGAGCGGTCGGCGCCGAACGGCGGGGGCATAATAAGAAGAAATACTAATGAATAGTATTAATAATAGCAATTTTCATTTATGTAGAGATCCGGGGTAGGGTGGAGGCGCGGCGGCAATGCCTGGAACGGCCCGCCGGCAAAGGAGAATATCATGATTTCCCCTGGCTTGCGTCGGATGGCGTTCGTCGCACTTCCCCTGCTTTGCCTCGTTCCCATGGTCACGCCGGCGATGGCGCTTGCTGCCGGCATTCTGTTCAGCCTGACGCTTGAAAACCCCTTCCCCGGGGAGACGGCCCGCTGGAGTAAGGGGCTGCTGCAGTTCTCGGTGGTCGCGCTCGGATTCGGCATTCCTCTCTCCCGCCTTCTGATGCAGGCCTGGGACACCCTGCCCATCACCATCGCCGGGATCACGCTGACGATCCTCCTCGGAGTGAAGCTGGGGGGACTGCTTGGCGTCGGTCGGAATACGGCCGCGCTCGTCTCGTTCGGAACGGCCATCTGCGGGGGAAGCGCCATTGCCGCCATGGCCCCGACCATCCGGGCGAAGAACGACGAGATTGCCGTTTCCCTCGTGACCGTCTTCCTTCTAAACGCAGTTGCGCTTATCGTGTTCCCGGCCGTGGGCCGGCAGTTCGGCCTTGCCGAGCAGGCATTCGGCATCTGGGCGGGTCTCGCCATCCACGACACGAGCAGCGTCGTCGGCGCGGCAAGCAGCTACGGGGCGGCGGCCCTCACCGTCGCAACCTCCGTGAAACTCGCCCGGGCTCTCTGGATCACCCCCTGCGTCCTCGTGGCCGGCTGGCTGAACCGTTCGGAAGGAAAGGCGGTGGTTCCGCTCTTCATCATCGGCTTCATCGCTGCCGCCTTCATACGGTCGGTTTTCCCGGCGGGGAATGCCGCTTGGGACATGCTGGCCGGGGTTGGGCGCCGGCTGCTCGTCGTCACGCTGTTCCTGGTGGGAGCGGGGCTTTCCCGGCAGACGATGGCCCGCGTCGGCATGCGGCCGATGATCCAGGGCCTGGGCCTCTGGGCGATGGTGAGCCTCGCCACGCTTGCGGCGATCAGGGCGGGACTGGTCTGAACGGCTCCCGGTTCCCAGCGCGGCGGGAAGGGAGTATAGTGCAGAAAACCCTGACGGATGGAGGATGCATGATGCTGGAACGGCGATGCCTTGGAACGACCGGAATCGAAGTGACGCGTCTGGGATTCGGGACGCTCACCATGAGCCCGATGCAGCGGGGCCTTTCCGTGGATGCCGGCGGGGATCTCCTGCTGTCTGCGCTCGAAGCGGGGGTCCGGTTTGTCGACACGGCCCAGATGTACGGTTCGTATCCCCAGGTGGCATCGGCCCTGCGCCGCTGGAAGGGCGAACACGTCGCCGTGGCCACGAAGTCGGCGGCGAAAACCGGCGAGGCGATGCGCCAGGCCCTCGACGAAGCGCATACGGTGCTAGGCCTGCCCGTGATCGACGTGTTTCTCCTGCATGCCGTTCGTGACGGGGCCGATCTCGCCGCCCGGGAAGAGGCCATCGGGGCGCTGCTTGCCGCGAAGGCCGCGGGCCGCGTGCGTGCGATTGGGGCTAGCTCCCATTTCGTCGGAACAATGCGGCTGCTCGCGGACGATGCCCGCCTCGACGTGCTCCACCCCATGCTGAACCGCGACGGATTCGGCATTATCGACGAGCCTCTGGAGACGATGCTCGAGGTGCTGGCCGGCGCGAAACGCCGCGGGAAAGGCATCTACGCGATGAAACCTCTCGGGGGCGGCCATCTGCGGAACGAGGCCCGGCAGGCCCTCGAATGGGTGCTCGCCCGTGACGAGGTGGATGCTATAGCGGTTGGTATGACCAGCGCCGACGAGCTGCGGATGAACCTTGCCGTTGCTTCTCACGTGACCGTCGACCCCGAAACCGAGAAGC
>DATCTT010000193.1:0-8502 GCA_036567845.1 Candidatus Ozemibacteraceae bacterium
GGGCGGCGACCGAAAAGGCGCCGGTGTAGCCGCAGACGTTGGCGACGTGCCGGCCGCGGGCGACCTGGCGGATCAGGGCGCGATTGTCCCGCTGGTCGAGGAAAAAGCCGGTTTTCTGGCCGCTCTGCAGGTCGGTCTGGAACTTCAGGCCGTTCTCGCGGAACCGGATCTTCTCGGGAAGATCGCGGCCCATCACAAGGCCGGCGGCGGGTCCCGACGCCCGTTTCACGTGGTTACGGCGCCAAATCCAGCGCAGGTCGGGCATGAGGCGGGGCAGCGTGCGGGCAATGACACCGATCATTGGCTCGAGGCCGAGGCTGTAGACCTGCACGGCGGCCGCGTTCCCGTAGATGTCGATCACGAGCCCCGGAATGCCGTCCCCCTCGCCGTTGATCAGACGCCAGGCATCCGTCTGGGCGGGATCAAACAGGGAACGGCGGAGCGCATGGGCGGCCGTCAGCCGCTTCTCGATCCGCTTCGCGAGGTTCTCGTCGCGCTCACCCTCGACCATCCGGATGACGATGGGCGAGTCGATATCGATATAGCCCCGGCCGAGCTCGATCTGGCGGTGGGAGAGAACGATCGCCTCGTCACCGGTCGCGGCGTCGGGGGGCAAAGCGCGCAGCGCCTCGCGGTATACCCAGGGGTGACCCCGCATGATGGCGAATTCGCGGTCTTTTTTCAGAGGAACGGTGTGGGTCTGCATCGGTCGGTCCGGCTCGCTTCCGTTGATTGCCTCCGTGCGGGGGCGTCACATCCTACCAGTGTTTCCGGAGGGCTGCAACACTTCCGGACGGGTGGGACGGCGGGCGAGGATGATGAGGGAGATGTCGTCGGCGGCTGGTAGGCCGCGGGTGTAGGCATCGAACCGCTCGAACAGCCCGTCGACGGCCTTGCGGGGATCGAGCGCCGCGACGTCCGAGAACCAGGCGCCGGCCCGATCATACCCGATGAACTCGCCGGTCTGGCCTCCGGGGGCTTCGACGAGGCCGTCGGTGAAGAAGAGGATGGCATCCCCCGGTTCGAGCACGACGGATTCGCACTTGTAGACGGCTTTCGCCCGCACCCCGAGCGGAAAGGATTCGCTGCCGATCTGGCTGATGGTGCGAGTTTTCGCGTGCCACCAAAAAGGGAAATTGTGGCCGGCGTTTACGAACTCGAGCCTGTTCTCGGCCGGTGACAAGGCGTAAAGGAACATCGTCATCATTTTTTTCTTCTTGATGTTCGCCAGCAGGAACCGGTTGAACGAGGTGATCGTCTCGACGAGGCCGCGACCGACCCGCTCCTCCATCGTGAGCGCGCATTTGGCCATACCCATGATAAGGGCCGCTGATACACCATGGCCCGAGACATCACCGACGAGGCCCATCAGGGAGCCGTCGGGGCGCATGAAGTAATCGAAATAATCCCCGCCTATGTCGGCCATGGCTTTGCTCTGGCCCCAGATACGGAACTCGCCTGCATCAAGGGGTTCGCCGGGGAACAGGCTCTCCTGAACAATGCGCGCCACCTGGAGATCCTTCATCCCTTCGAGAACGTGGTTCATCAGGCCCGAGAGGGAGCCGAACTCATCCTGCGATAGCACTGGCACCTGATGCTGGAATTCGCGAGCCTGGATCGCCCGCATGCCGTCACCGAGGGCTGCGATTGGTTCCAGAAAGTGTTCCGAGAGCATGCGGCCGAGCTGGAGAGCGGAGACGAATACCAGGAGAGCGAGCAGGAGGAGAACCATCCAGAAGAGCCTGATTCGTTGCTTCAGGGGTTTGAGTGAAGTGGTGGCGACGAGGGCGAAATTGTTCAGATTCGATCCCATGGTGGCATACCAGAGACTTCCATCAGGTGTATTATTTGATATATATCGTATCGGTGCCCGTGTCTGGATGACCGATTTGGCCATCTTCCAGACGTGTGGAAGATCCGAGTCCGCGTGGAAGATGCTGGTACCGAGGTAGGTCTTTTCACCAATGCCGCTGACCGTCATCGTGAGATCGGGCTGCCGCATCAGGCTTGGAATGCGGCTCTTCAGATAGGCGTTCTGGAACCAGCCGCGGTGCATCACAATGAAAACGAGATACTCGGCAAGCCCTTCCCGGTTGAAAATGGCATCGAAAAAGACGTAGGAGCTTTCAGTTCCCATCGAGAGCACGATGAATCTGCCCAGATCCCGGCTGAGCTTATCGAGGTTGAAGGCCTTGCTCGAACCCACGATATTTCCGATCACGCCCTCGGTGGCCTCGATGGCCAGGGCTGCGGCATCCAGCTTGAAGCTCTTGTTGACCCGATTGATCAGCTCCCGTGCAAGCATGATCGTGAACTTCCGCTGCTGCTGCATAGACGGGTCTTTCAGATCCTTTGCGGCCGAAACGACGTTCCCGGCCTGATCGACGATGTAGGCGATATCGATCGCCGGCATGCTCGCAACGCCCCGGAAGGCCGCATCCCGCTCCTGGATCGTCCGACAGGCCCGGACGCGTTCCGTGATCTGCCCGAGGTCCCGTTCGCACCGGACCACGTCGAGGGGAAGGCTCTCGTCGAACAGTCGGAGCTTCTCCTGGATCCCCGCTTCCAGATTCTGCATCAGGACGTTCTCATGGTCTTTCAGGGCGTAATACCCGCCGATCAGCAGCACGATCGAAGGGGTTCCGATGGCGAAAAGGAACAGCCCCATCAGTTTGGCCGGAATGTTGAAGGCGAGGCCTGCTCCGGCGGTAAATATATAGTAAAGAATAATACAGAGCCAGATGAGGCTGCCCAGGTGGAGGGCTACCCGGAAGGCAGGGGAAAAGAACACTGGCTGCGGGGAATACGCAATGAGGTATCCGGAAGTGGCGCGGGGGATGAAGGTTGCGAACCGTGTCGGGGTTTCGAACTGTTGATCATACCGGGCTGCGGCGGCCATGATCCACCGGTCGAGCCCTTCGAAGCCGAAAAGTTCGGCGGGATACGTGATATGCCTGCGGCCTGTCGGGTCGAGATACCCGACCCGGAAACTCTGGAACCGGCCGTTCACTAGGTGAATCGCATTCCTCAGGGCGCGGTCGGTTCTGAAACCGCCCGGATGCAGGAGCAGAATATACCCTTGCAGGTCGCCGGGGTCGGTGTCGCGGGTTCTTGACCATTCGAAATACCCGTCGCGCTCCCGTGAGCCAAGCATGTTCAGCACGTTGGTCGAACGCAGCAGTTCGGGGTCGGCTGGGACATTGATGATGGAGCTGATGAGGCCGAGCTTTGACGGATCGACCTTGATGCGCGCGTTGATCTGGAGAAGGGTGGCGAAACACATCTCCAGCGCCCGACGGGGCCGCTGCCCGATGCTCAGATCAGGACGGAGATGACCGTCGCGGTCGAACACATACAGGTCGAGGGCGGGGTGATAGGCTCGAAACAGGCGCCTGGCGAGACGTGCCTGGGCATCGCGGGAGGGAAGTTCACATAGTCGGTCGAACACACGTTTGACCGAGCGGGACAGCATCCCGGAATCGTCATCCGCCGCCTTGATTTTGCTGAGGATGTGTTCGTGACGGGTGCGCTCCTGCTGCTTGATCTTTTCGATCTCGAGAAAATCGACGAGATGAAATGCGGTCTGGATGACGGCGATGGGGAACAGCGCAAACACAATCAAGAGCGCCAGGGGCCGAATGAGAGCCGCCAGCGCCGAGAGGATGCGGGTCGTCAGAAGAGGATGATCCGATTCACTTCCCATGCCGGAGACATTGTATCATGAGGGAAGACGAATCTGCGCACCCGGAGTGGAAGTGTCTATATGAAAAAATATATCATTTTCGTCATCGCGAACGTTGTGTTCCTGGGCTACGCTGCGGCTGGGGCCCGGTTGGAGATGCAACACAGTCTGAATGAATGGCGGGACCAGGTGTTGTATTTTGTTCTCATCGACCGGTTCGAGAACGGCTGCAAATGTGACGATTTCGATGTGAACCCCCGGGATCCGGGAGGCTTTCACGGAGGTGATCTCGAAGGTGTTCGGGCGCGCCTGCCCTATCTTCAGGAGCTCGGGGTGACGGGCATCTGGCTGAGTCCGGTGGCGCGAAACCGGCCGATGAGGTTTTATGGGCGTCAGCCCTATCATGGTTACTGGATATGGGATCATTTCACCTTCGATCCAAGGTTCGGGACGATGCGCAAGCTCCGTGAGCTGTGTCAGGATCTCCACAGGAGAGGCATGAAACTTCTGCTGGACATGGTTGTGAATCATGCTGGCTATGACGCGCCAATCGCAAAAGAGAAGCCGGAGTTGTTTCATCAGACGGACGAAATTCGCGACTGGAACGACCGGGAACAGCTCGAATCCGGCAGGTTGTTCGGTCTTCCCGACTTCGCCAGCGAAAAGCCGGGCGTTCAGCTATTCTTCGACAAGGTCGCCCGCCACTGGATCGAGACGATCCATCCCGACGGATTCCGGCTCGATGCTGTCAAGCATGTTCCCCTCGGGTTCTGGAAACACTTCAACGGGGTCGTTGCGATGACGGCAGGCAGGGAGTTCCTGAGTCTGGGTGAGCTTCTCGACGGGAATCCTACGGTGATGAACCGGACTTGGAGAGAGGGGGGATTCACAAGCCTGTTCGATTACCCTCTCTATTATACTGTGCTGGATGTTATAGCCCGGGGAGGGGACGCCCGGCAGTTGGGTGTCCGGTTCGGGATGGACCGGATCTATCCCGAAGCCGGCATGCTTTCGACCTTTCTCGACAACCACGACCTCGACCGGTTCATGACGAGTTGCGGGGGAGACGAGAGAAGATACCGTCTCGGCCTGGTGTTGCTCCTGACGGCTCGGGGAATTCCCATGCTCTGTTATGGAGACGAAGCCGGCCTCCCGGGGGCGCAGGAACCCTGGGGAGAAAACCGGCGATCGATGCGGTTCGACACGGAGAGCGGTTTGTTCCGGTTCACGAAGGCCCTGATTGCGCTCCGGCGCGGCAGCGAGGCGCTTCGGCGGGGTTTCCAGAAGCATCTCGCGATGGATCGCGACCTGTACGCGTTTGCCCGGCTTGTGCCGGATCAGCAGGCAATTGTGGTTTTCAATCTGGCGACGGCTCCGCGCGATATCCGGATTCCGCTTGCGGCACCCCTTCCGGATGGCGCCCGGGCGGTGATGCCGGCTGGGCTGCCCCAGCCGGGCGTCGCCACCCCGACCGTCCGGAATGGTGAGCTCTCGACACGAATCGATGGCCTCCAGGCAGGCGTGTTCCTGTTCGAGGCCGACTCTCCGATGATGTGGGCTTCGGAGTGCGACCGGCTCCTGAAAAGCCGGATGGCCCCCTTCGAACTTGGAACGGCGCGGCTGGAATGCCGTCTGCGGCTCGATCACGAGCCGGCATCCGGCTCTTCGGTCCTTCTGATCGGCGGACTGCCACAGCTTGGGGAATGGGATGCCGGATCCCCCGTGCTGCCAGAACTTGCGAGGACCGCCTCGGGAACCTGGGATGTTGCGGTCGACCTTCCCGCCGGCTCGGTGTTCGAATGCAAATTCCTGATCCGTGGCCCCGACGGCTCCGTTGCCTGGCAGCCGGGGGACAACGCCATCTGCGAAACAGCTTCAGGTGCCGGCATCCGGCTCGAACGGACCTGGTGAGGCAGAACGAGCGGGATCCGGCCCTTCCCCAGAGACCATGAAAGCCCCGCGCTCAGGCGAGGCTTTCATGGTCTCTGGACCCGGGATCAGACCCCGGCGTTCTGCTCGAGCTCGCTCTCGCACTGCTCGATGAGGGTCTTGAGATTGTCGGCCTCTACGCCGGTGGGGCTGGCCTGGAGGAACCGGCGGGCTGACTCGACGGCGTCGCCGAACTGGCGCTTGCGCGCGTAGATGATCGCCAGGTTGTAATGCACCTGATTGAACTTTGGGTCGATCTCGAGCACCTTGCGGAACGCGGTTATAGCTTCAGATATACGCCCCTTCTCGAACTCCTCGGTGCCGATGTTGTAATAGGCCGCGGCATCCTTCGGGTTGAGCTCGATCGCTTTCCGCCACAGCTCGATCGCCTGGTCATACATGCCCTTGTTGTAATAGGCGATGCCCAGCTTGTTGCGCGCCTCGGCATCCTGCGGGTTGTACTTGATGACCCGTTTCCAGATATCGATCGCCTTGTCGTACATCTCGCGATTGTGGTAGGCGGTGGCGAGATTCGAGAGGATGTCGGCATCCTCGGGCTTGTATTTGAGAGCCTTTTCCCAGCACTCGACGGCCTTCTCGAACAGGTCCATCTTGATGTAGGCGATGCCCAGCTTGTTGTACAGCTCGCCGTTCTCGGGGGTGATGCGGATCGCGTCCTCCCACTCGGCGATGGCCTTGTCGAACAGGTTCTTCTGGAAATAGGCGATGCCGAGATTATTATGCGCATCGATATCGTTCGACGAAAGTTCGACCACGCGGCGCCAGGAGAGGATTGCATCGTCGACGAGACCCTTCTCGTCGAAGGCGTTGCCGAGTACGAAGTGCGCGTTCGAGTTGCCGGGGTCGAGCTCGATCGTCTTCTTCCAGGAGGCGATCGCCTCGTCGAGGCGGCGCTTTTGGCGGTAGGCGTGGCCGAGCTTGAAGTAGATGTCGGGGTCGTTCGCGTTCAGATCACGGGCCTTTTCCCATTCTTTCTGGGCTTCGTCGAACCGCTGCAGGTTGTAGAAAGCGATGCCGAGGTTGTGGTGCGCTTCGAAATGGCCGGGGTCGATCTCGACGGCCTTCTGCCACTGGAAAATCGCCTCCTGCGTCTTGTTCAGCTTGGAATAGGCGATACCGAGCTTGTGATGCAGCTGCGCGTCATCGGGCATGTAGGAAACGGCACGGTTCCAGAACTTGGCCGCCTCGGCGAAATCCTCGAGGCCGCAGTAAGCGTTGCCGATCTTCTCGCAGATGTCGGCATCCTCGCTGCGCTTTTCGCGCACCGTGTTCCAGTAGGTAATCGCCTTTTTAAAGTTGCCGGTATTGTAATACGCGACGCCGAGGTTGAAATGCGCCTCGATATCGTTCGGGTTGACCGAGATGCACTGGGTCCAGAACTCGATCGCCTTGTCGAGATCGTCGAGCTTGCCGTAAGCCGAACCGAGCTTGAACAGCACTTCGGCGTTCTGGGGCGTGATCTCGAGGATCTTCTGCCAGATCTCGATGGCTTCACGATGCTGGTTCAGCTTGCTGTAGGCGTTGCCCAGGTTGTTGTAGATCTCGGGCTGACGCGGGCTGAGCGCGAGGGCTTTCTTCCACTCGTCGATTGCCTGCGGAAACATCTCGAGCCGGTAATATACGATGGCGAGGTTGTTGTGCGCCTCGGAGTTCTTCGGATTCAGGTCGATTGCCTTGGAAAACGCGATCACGGCCTTGTCGTCGAGCCCCTTGTTGTAATACGCGACGCCGAGCCGGAAGAACACGTCGGAATCCTCGGGATTCAGGTTGGTGGCCTTTTCCCACAGGGTTATGGCACGGTCTTCCTTGCCGAGGTTGTAGTAGGCGATGCCGAGCTTGAAATGCACCTCGGGATCCTGGGCCTTGATCTCGAGGCACTGCTCCCAGTTCTCGATGGCCTTCGTGTCGTCACCCTTGTTGTAATAGGCGATGCCGAGGTTGTGAAGTACCTCGAAGTTGCGCGGGTCGAGCTGGACGGCGATCTCCCATTCCTTCAGCGCCTCGTCGATCCGGTTGAGCTGGTAGTAGGCGACGCCCAGCTTGAAGCGTGCCTCGCCGTTCTGCGGATTCTTGATCAGCGACTGGATCCACTCCGAGATGGCCAGTTCATACTGCCCCTTCGTGTAGTAGGCGATACCGAGGTTGTAATGGGTGTTCGCCTCGTCCTGCAGATACGTGCGTTTCATGGGTCCTCCTGCGTCATGCTCTGAATGGAATGGGGTGTGCGTTCATCTCAGGGCTTCGAGGGCTTGTGCCCGTCGTCGAGTCGTGCCATCATCGAGGTGATCGAGTCTCCGAAGGTCTGTAACAGGAACTTGAGCCGGCCCCGCGGGAAGTCGGGGGCCAGCTCCGCCCGGCCGGGGCCGAGCACCGCGAATTGTAGATGAGAACGGGTACGAATGGCAACCCTTCCTGTCGAGATCCCGCGCAGTGACGGGGGAAGCCCGGTGCAGGCCTCCGGGGAAGGCGCCGGTAAGCGGAAGGTGAGCTGCGAAAAGCCGGCCATGAGCGAAGGGCGGATGGTCGAGGCGAGATGCTCGACGAAGAACGCCAGGGATCTGGTCCGGATGCCGTCGGGAATCGGCGGCGGAACGATGCGGCCAATCTTACCGAAGTGAATATTCAATAACGGTAAATATACATCCACGGATGCGTCGATGCGGCACGATGTCCAGGGCCGGTCCGCGACCGAACCCGGGAACGGGTGCATCCCGGGCGAGGACAGCGCCCCGTGGGGAGGCATCGCCGGCGGAGGGAACGCGGCACCCCCAGCTTCAAGCGTCGATGGAACCGTCATCGCCAGGAGGTGATACTGCTGCCGGAACGGCAGCCGGTCGGGCTGGGAAAACCCTGCCGGGCCGGGAGCGTGG
>DATCTT010000194.1:0-17850 GCA_036567845.1 Candidatus Ozemibacteraceae bacterium
TCACTTCATGGGGTTTGCCGTCGGGACCCACTTTCCACTTTTTTCCCACGTCCAGGCCCATCCGGAGCCGCCACCGGCCTCTTTGATCTTGGTTGCTGCCTCATTCAGGAAGCCGTCGACATAGCTTTGCTGGGAAGAAGTGCCGGTTGTGGAGGTCTGCGTCCCATCCGTGCGGGTTCCGCCGGTGGTTTTGATCACGGTTTCGATTTTTTCGTGGCCGGCTGTTCCGGACGGAGTTGAACTCGTCGTTTCACCGGGCTTTTCCCACGGCTTCTGGTCTGTGGCAAGGGTGGGGGAGGCGGAGATGAGAGACGCGGCAATGATCAGGGAAACGGCGTTCCTGGCAAGCATGCGAATCCTCCTCAATCCTGGCGGAATCTGTACTTTCATTCAGTATAGGGCCGGTGAAGAGGTCTTGTCAAAACCTTAGGCATATTGTATGAATGAACGGCGTACCTTGCGGAGCGTTGTTGCCGCGGATACAGTTGACGAGAAATGGAGCCGTTCATGGCGGGTTCGGATGTGAAGCTCATTTCCTGCCGCATGTGCGGGGCCATTATCATGCGGATGTCGCGGGATGTTTGTCCAAAATGCCATCTTGAGGAAGAAGAGCGGTTCCTGAAGGTGAAGGAGTATCTGCGCTCTCACCCCGGGGCATCGGTCAAGGACGTCGCCCGGGAAACCCTGATCCCGGAGAACCAGATCAACTACTTCATATCGAGCGGCCGGTTGGAGCGGGTGGGCGTTATCATCGAGCACACCTGCCAGACCTGCCACAAAGTGATCACCGCGGGAATCATCTGCAGCGAATGCAAAAAAGACATCAAAGCCCACGTCAAGCAACTGCGCGAGGACCTTTCCCGACCGGTACCCAGGAAGAATACGGATGACGACAAAAAGCCCGATCGGGATGATGGAGGGTTTCATGTCGGAAAATCTCGAAAGTAGATGCCTTGAATTGGCTCCTTCCCTATGCTAGACTTGGTTCTTTTGAGCCTTTCGAACCGCATCCGGCGCGGATTCAGAGGTTGTTTCCCCGGCCGGAGGACAGGCGGTTAGAAATGGACGCGAGACGCATGCGAACAACAGCGGCACATCCCGGGACTTGCCCGACACGGAGAGAATTCAGATGATTCCTGGTGAGGAAAAAGGCGAAATCAGTAACGAGTTTTTCAAAAAACTCAATCAGCAGATCGTCCAGAAGGACAACCTCATCAAGCTGCTGCAGCTTCAGATCAAGACGCTGAAATCGCAGGCCGATGAAACTGGTGCCGGCCCGCGCAAGGCTGATCTTGAAAAAGCCCTCGAAGCGAAAGAGGCCGAAGTGAAGCGGCTCGAAGCCGGACTTGAAGAGCAGAAAGCCGAGCTGGACGCGCGTCTTCGCGAAAAGGAAGAGCAGATCCAGTCGTTGCAGCAGATGCTCGAGCAGCACCAGCAGAATTCGCAGGAGGCGCTTGCCGCCCCCGCCCCGGATCCCCAGATTCCCGAGCTCGAGTCCCGCATCGTCGAGCTGCAGAACCAGCTTGAGATCGAAAAACAGGCCCGCGCAGCTGCCGAGGCCAGTGTCGGTGCGGCCGGTCATGCCGCCGAGGAAGAAACAAACAGGCTTCGTGCTGATCTCGAGATTGCCCGTGCCGCCGCGACGGAGGCCGAAATCCTGCGCGCCTCGGTGAAGCGGCTTGAGAACGATCTCCAGCTCCGCGACTCGGAACTTGCCCGTCGTGATTCACAGCTCATCGAGCTGAAGGAAGCCCTCCAGCAGAATGCCGCGGCGGGCCTCGCGCCGGCCGACCAGACCCGTCTTGCCGAACTCGAACAGGATGTTGCCACGCTGCGAAGTCTGCTGGCCGAGAAGGACGAGCAGATTGCCGCAGCCGTCACGGGGAACAGCGATGCCGGAGAGGCCAAGGCGCTTCGCGCCGATCTCGCCACGCTTCAGAAGCAGATCCAGGAGCTGACACCCCGCGCCGCCCGGGCCGAGGAGCTCGAAAAACTGGTGCCCGAACTCGAGAACCAGGTGACCGAGCTGCAGGCGCTGAGGCAGAAGGTGGCACACCTCGAGAGCGAATCCACCGGCATGACAGAGTTGTCGCTCAAACTGACCGCTCTCGAATCCGAGCGCCAGGCGCTTCAGGATGAACTCTCCGCGTTGAAGGCCCGTCCCGCGGTTTCTTCGGAAGACCTCGACAAACTTCGCAAGCTGAACGACGAGCTTGGCCGCCGCCTCACCCAGCGTGACGAGGAGAAAGCCCGACTTCAGGATGAAGTTGCCGAGCTACGCGTGGCCCTCGACACCCGGCGTGACGAGAGTATCCAGGATCCCAGAGTTCACGCCGAGATCGAGCAGCTGACGAATCAGGTCGCGGACCAGCTGGTCGCGATCCAGAAGCTCGAGGCCCTGTTGACCCAGCAGAAGCGCGAATTGACCGCAAAAGACGAGGAGATCTCCGTTCTCCGTCAGAAGGCAGCCCAAGCCAACGGAGAGTCCTCAATCATCCCGGCCGATGCCGACAACGAGATCATCTCAGGTTTCATCGACTTCTTCGACGGCCTCGACACCTTCCTCGTGAAGAACCAGATTCCCGAGCTGCAGGCGTTGCACCGGAAGTTGCTCGACCGCCTGATCGTCCCCAACAAAATCCAGTATATGCCCGTCATCTCCGAGGAGTTCGACGAACAGAAGCACATTGCGACCGACTTCTTCCGCTCAGACAAGTTCCCAGAGAAGTGCATTGTGTTCGAGGTCGAAAAGGGATACCGCAAGGGCGATGCGATCGTAAAAAAGTCCAAAGTTTGGGTCGTCCAGAACCTCTATAACTGCACGGGCTGCGGAACGCTCCAGAGTAATCCTGACAGCCGGTTCTGCCACCTGTGCGGCAAGAAGATCACTGCCCCAAACGATCTGCCGGTCGACAGTCTGCCAGTGTTCGAACCGACCGCGACCACCTATCTGAGATTCGCTGAACGGATGATCGATAGCGATCAGTATGAAAAGGCCAGGGAGTATCTTCGCGCCGGCCTGGCGCTTGATCCAGAATCGGTGCCCCTGCTGGTGCGCCTTGGCGATGTCTATGCGCAGGCCTCCGAGTTCGCTGAGTCCCTCCGCCTCCTCCGGCAGGCCCAGGCCCTCAAGCCCGATCCCCGGGTCGACGAGCGGATCAAACAGCTCGAGGTCAAGAACACGATCTTCCAGCAGGCGCGCAGCCTCAACCTGGCTCCTGAGGAGTTCAGCAAACTGGTCAACCTGATCCAGAAATAACGCAGAAACGGGTGCATCACACATGAATACGCCTTCCGCCGCAGAACCCACCAATCCTCCCGCATCCGAGGCCCTCGAAAAAGCCTACAACCCGTCCGTCGTCGAAGACCGCGTCTACCAGTCCTGGGCTTCCCAGGGCTGTTTTCATGCCGACGAGAACGGGAATGCCGCGAAATTCACCATCGTCATCCCCCCGCCCAACGTGACGGGCATGCTGACGATGGGCCACGTGCTGAACAACACCCTCCAGGACATCCTGATCCGCCTTCACCGCATGGATGGCAAGGAAACCCTGTGGCTGCCCGGCACGGATCACGCCGGCATCGCGACCCAGAACGTCGTCGAAAAGGCTCTCGCCAAAGAGAAAACCTCCCGCCACGACCTCGGCCGCGAAAAGTTCCTCGAGAAGGTCTGGGCCTGGAAGGAAAAATACGGCGGCATCATCATCAGCCAGCTCAAGAAGCTCGGCTGCTCCTGTGACTGGGAGCGCGAGCGGTTCACGATGGACGAGGGACTGTCGCAGGCCGTGCGCGAATCCTTCGTGCGGCTTTATAAAGATGGTTTGATATATAAAGGAAAATACATCATTAACTGGTGTCCGCGCTGCCGCACGGCACTCTCGGATGAGGAGAAGATCCCCGAGGAGAAGAAGGGCAGTCTCTGGTACATTCGGTATCCGCTCAAGAGCGGGAAGGGCCATGTCATCGTTGCCACGACCCGCCCCGAGACGATGCTCGGCGACACGGCCGTCGCCGTGAACCCGGACGACGACCGGTTCCGCGAGCTGGTCGGCCAAACCCTGGTCCTCCCCCTGATGAACCGCGAGATCCCGATCATCGCCGACGACTACGTCGATCCGAAGTTCGGCACCGGCGCCGTCAAGGTCACCCCGGCCCATGATCCAAACGACTTCGAGATGGGCCGTCGCCACAGCCTCGCCCAGATCATCGTGATGGACGAGGGCGGCGTGATGAACGAACTGGCCGGTATCTACAAGGGCCTCGACCGGTTCGCCGCCCGTGAGAAGGTCGTCGCCGACCTCCAGGAACTGGGTCTGCTCGAAAAAATCGAAGACCACACCCTTGCCGTCGGCCACTGCGAACGGTGCAACACCGTTATCGAGCCCTATCTTTCCGACCAGTGGTTCGTCCGCATGAAGCCCCTGGCCGAAAAAGCCATCGCCGCCGTGAAGGACGGCACGCTCCGGTTCACCCCGAATCGGTGGGTGGGCGTCTATCTGCACTGGATGGAAAACATCCGCGACTGGTGCATCAGTCGCCAGCTCTGGTGGGGTCATCGCATTCCTGCCTACACCTGCGGCCACTGCGGCACCGTCATGGTCGAGATGGATGCCCCGAAATCCTGCTCGAAATGCGGTAAGACGGATCGCATCACTCAGGACGAGGACGTGCTTGACACGTGGTTCAGTTCCTGGCTGTGGCCCTTCTCGACAATGGGCTGGCCCGAGAAAACGAAGACTCTCGCCTCGTTCTACCCGACCGATACCCTGGTGACCGGCCCCGACATCATCTTTTTCTGGGTCGCGCGCATGGTCATGGCCGGCTACTACTTCATGGGCGAGTGCCCGTTCCACGACGTCTACTTCACGAGCATCGTGCGCGACATGAAGGGGCGGAAGATGAGCAAGTCACTCGGCAACTCGCCCGACCCGCTCGACATCATCGCCACCTACGGCGCCGACGCGTTGCGGTTCACGATTGTCTGGCTGGCCCCGGTTGGCCAGGATATCCGGTTCGCCGCCGACAAGGTCGAGATTGGCCGGAACTTTGCCAACAAGCTGTGGAACGCTTCACGGTTCACCCTGATGAACATGACGGGCGCCTCCTGCACCATTGCCGATCCGCTGCCCTCCGCCGATCAGCTCACGGTGTGGGACCGCTGGCTCCTCTCCCGGTTCCACGGGGCCGTCGAGACCGTCCGGCGTGAGCTCGCCGACGGCCAGTACAAGTTCAACGAGGCCCTCAAGGCTGTCTACGAGTTCATCTGGAACGAGCTGTGCGACTGGTACATCGAGATGAGCAAGTCGACTCTGATGGGCCCGGAAGGTCGTGACAAGGATCGTGTTCGCCGTGTGCTGCTTCACGTCCTTGACGGTGCCCTGCGGCTGCTGCATCCGTTCATGCCGTTCGTCACCGAGGAGATCTGGCGCAAGCTGCCGGGGGCGACGGGGAACCTGATGCAGGCCGCATACCCGGTCGTGCGGCCCGAGCTGGTCAACACGCCGGTCGAGGCCGAGGTTGGCGAGGTGATGGAGGCTGTGCGCGTGATCCGGAATCTGCGCGCCTCGGCCAATATTGCCCCCGGCAAGCGTGTCACCGTGCGTGTCGTGCGCCACGAGGGACTCAGCCCGGTGATTGAGCGGCACAATGCGATGATCCGGTCGTTGTCCAATACCGAGCTGCTCGAGATCGTCGGAGCGAAGCCCTCCGGCCACCTCGTCGGCCTGATGGGCGGCACCGAGATCTGTCTCGACCTCGCCGGCATGGTCGATGTCGATGCCGAGAAGAAGCGCGTCGCGCTCGAGATCGCCAAGATCGAGAAGGAACTCGCGAAGATCGCGGGCAAGCTTGAGGACCAGAACTTCGTGTCCAAGGCTCCGCCCGAGGTCGTCGAACATATTCGGTCCGGTATAGATTCGTATGCGCTGCAGAAGGCCAAGCTCAACGAGTATCTGACGGAACTGGGGAACATCTGACACCGTGAAATTCCAGGCAACACCGAAAGAACAGCTCGAGGTCGTCGCGACCGGAACGGTCGACATCGTGTCGCGCGACGAGCTGCTGAAGAAGCTCGAGAAATCCTACGCCACCGGCAAACCGCTGGTGATCAAACTCGGAGCCGATCCGTCGGCGCCCGACATCCATCTTGGCCACACGGTCGTCCTGCAGAAGATGCGCCAGTTCCAGCAGCTCGGCCACGAGGTCGTGTTCCTGATCGGTGACTTTACCGGTCGCATCGGCGACCCGACGGGCAAGAAAAAGACTCGGCCGGCTCTCACGGAGGAGGAAGTGATCGCGAACGCCGAGACCTACAAGCAGCAGATCGCGAAAATCCTCGATCTCGGCCGGACCCGCATCGTGTTCAACAGCAGCTGGCTTGGTTCGATGACGTTCGCCGACGTGCTCAAGCTGACCTCGCAATACACCGTGGCGCGGATGCTCGAACGCGATGATTTCAGCACCCGCTACAGGAACCAGACCCCGATCAGCATCGTCGAGTTCATGTATCCGCTGATGCAGGGCTACGACTCGGTTGCGCTGAAATCCGACGTCGAGCTGGGCGGACTCGACCAGACGTTCAACCTGCTCGTCGGCCGAGAATTGCAGCGGGCCTACGGGGTCGAGCCCCAGATCACGATGACCCTGCCGATCCTCGAAGGTCTCGACGGCAAGGACAAGATGTCCAAGAGTCTGGGCAACTACGTTGGAATCAACGAAGAGCCTGGCCAGATCTACGGCAAGCTGATGTCGATTCCCGATGAATTGATGATCAAATATTTCGAGCTGCTCACCGACCTGACCCCGGCCCAGCTCGCGGAAGTCCGTGAACAGGCTCCGCGCGAGCCAAAAGCCGTGAAGATGCGCCTTGCGCGCCGCATCACCGCGATGTATCACGGCGAGGATGCCGGGGCGAAGGCCGAGGAGGGCTTCGAGAAGCTGTTCGGGAAAACCGGTGACGGCCTTCCCGAGCAGATCGACGAGACGTCCATCCCCTGCGGCGCCGACGGCATCACCCTGGCGAAGCTGCTGGTCCAGGCGGGGCTGGCCCCAAGCGGCGGCGAGGCGAAGCGCCTCATCCAGCAGGGGGGAGTGCGCGTCGAGCAGGAAAAGTGCACCGATCCGGGCCGCCCGTTCAAGGCCGGCGACACGTTCCTGGTCCAGGCCGGGAAGCGCAGTTTCAGGCGTATCATCCTCACCGCATGAGCCGCCCTTGAGCTCCTGAACCGGCTTCCGAGCCGGCAGGGGACCGGGCGGCCCGCGCGATGACGTGTTTCAGGGGCGCGAGGCGCCCCGCAAGGAGGCAATCATGTCACAGAATCTCATTCTCACCCTTCCCGACGGCAAGACCCTTGAGGTCCCGGCCGGCGCCACCGTGCGCGATGCCGCCGCGAAGATCGGACCCAAGCTGGCCCAGGCCGCCATCGCCGGAAAGATCGACGGCACGTTCGTCGATATCCGCACGCCCCTCCTCGCTGGCGGGAAGTTTGAAGTCGTCACCATGAAATCCGCCGATGCGGCCGAAGTCTACCGCCACTCGATGGCGCATATCATGGCCGAGGCTGTTCTGAAGCTGTTTCCCGAAGCCCAGTTCGGCATCGGCCCCTCGATTGAGAACGGGTTCTACTACGATTTCCAGCTCTCCCGCGCCCTGACGATGGATGATCTGGCCCACATCGAGAAGGAGATGCACGTTTCGATCGCCGCGAAGGTGCCGTTCACCCGCGAGGAGCTCTCCCGCGCCGCGGCTCTTGAGCTGTTCACGAAACTGAACCAGCCGTTCAAGGTCGAGCTGATCAACGAGCTGCCCGAGTCGGAGCGGATCTCGGTGTTCCGCCACGGAGCCTTTGTCGACCTCTGTCGCGGCCCGCACCTGCCCGACACGGGGGCGGTGAAGCACTTCAGGCTCCTTAGCGTGGCCGGTGCCTACTGGCGCGGCGATGAGAAGCGGCCGATGCTCCAGCGCATCTACGGCACCTGCTTTGCCTCGAAAGACGAGCTGGATGCCCATATCACGATGCTCGAAGAGGCGAAGAAGCGCGACCACCGCAAGCTCGGCAAGGAGCTCGACCTGTTTTCGGTCCACGAGGATGTCGGCCCAGGGCTGATCTTCTGGCACCCGAATGGTGCGCGCATCCGTCATCTCATCGAGAGCTACTGGAAGGAGATGCACTACCGGAACGGGTATGACCTGGTGAACACGCCGCATATCGGCCGCAGCTGGCTGTGGGAGACCAGCGGTCACCTCGGCTTCTACAAGGACGCGATGTACAGCCCGATGAAGATCGATGAGTTCGACTACTTCATCAAGCCGATGAACTGTCCGTTCCATATCATGATCTATAAAAATCAGAAGCGCTCGTACCGCGACCTGCCGTTGCGATGGGCAGAACTCGGCACGGTGTACCGGTATGAGAAGAGCGGCGTGCTGCACGGCCTGCTGCGCGTGCGCGGTTTCACCCAGGACGACGCGCACATCATCTGCACGCCCGAACAGATCGAGGACGAAATCGCCGAAGTGCTGCGGTTCAGCCTGTCGCTCTGGCGCACCTTCGGTTTCGAGAAGATCAAGGCCTATCTCGCCACCCGCCCCGAAAAGTCGGTGGGGGACCAGGCACGCTGGGATACCGCTCTCGAGGCCCTGAAACGGGCCGTCGCGAAGGAGAAGCTCGAATGCGAGGTCGATGAGGGCGGCGGCGCCTTCTACGGGCCGAAGATCGACCTGAAGATCAAGGACGCGCTGGGCCGCGAGTGGCAGATGACCACGATCCAGTTTGACTTCAACGAGCCCGAGCGGTTTGACATGACGTTTGTCGGGGCCGATGGTCAGGAGCACCGACCATACATGGTGCATCGCGCCCTGCTTGGCTCGATCGAGCGGTTCTTCGGCGTGCTGATCGAGCACCACGGCGGCGCCATGCCGCTCTGGCTTGCGCCCGTCCAGGTTGCCGTGCTGCCGATTTCCGACAAGCATCTCGAGTATGCGAAGAAGGTGACGGAGGAGTTCAGAAAGCGCGGTGTGCGCGTCTCTCTCGACACCGGCAACGACAAGATCGGATACAAGATCCGGCAGGCCCAGTTGCAGAAAATCCCCTTCATGGCTATCCTTGGCGAGGAAGAGGCCGGCAGCGGCACCATCACGATCCGCAAGCGGACGGGTGAGAACCTGACCGGGATATCCCTCGAATCGTTCGTCGCGGAGCAGGAATGGAAAAAGGAAGCCATCTGACCCTGGTCGACGTGGGAGACATCGTCTTCCGCGTCATGCAGAACTTCCTTTTCCGGGAGCAGCGGGATCCGGGGGTCGAGGTGACGATCAACTCGAACGCCTACCAGGAAAGCCTGTTCCTGCGGCTCCCGGATTTCAGCACCCTGCTGATCAAGATCTTCCCGCACCGGAACTTCATGAACGCCCCGGTATTCCGTACCGAGGTCTATAAAACGAAGTCGGGGGACATGCGCGGCAACCGGATCGCCTTCGTCGAGATCTCACTCGACAGCGGGGCGTCGGATGAGATCCGCCTGTTCATCGAGGGGGTTCTGTCCCAACTCGGATTCTGAAATATCGTGTGCTATATAGAACCAAAGGAGAGCGAAACATGCGGGCTGTGATCGATGCAACCAAGGGGGCGTATTTCCGCTGTCTGGCCGAAAACGGCGATCTTCTCACCATCCACCGGGATATGCTGCCGGCGGGGGTCGGTGAAGGGGATGTGCTGCAGCTGACATTCGCTCTCGACGCCGAGGCGACGAAGCGCCAAAAGGAGCTGATGAACACCCGGAAGGGATGAACGCGCGCGTTTCGCCGGCGGTGGCCGGTTGATCGGGCGCCATGGAGGGGGAGCGGGCCGTTGAGTTCCTGCTGGAAGACGGCGTGCCCGTGAGGACGGGAGGGTGAGAGGGTGAAACCCCCGGGCGGCAGGCTGATCCGGTGCGTATTGGCCTTCTGGCTGTGCGCGCTCGTCATCGGTATTCCGGCCGTATCCGCCGAAGGGCCCGCTGCGGCACCAGCGCCGTCGGCCGGCGAGGAGCTGTTGCGCCGCAAGGCCCAGCTTTTCGTCGAGAAGGCCCAGAAGGCCGAACAGCGCGGCGAGTTTGCCGAGGCAGCCGAGGCCTACGAGGACGCCTACGAGGCGTTCCCCGGAAATGTCGGGCCGCTGCTGGCGTGGGGTGACCTCCTCTGCCGGGTGGGCCAGTACCGCCAGTCCCAGACGATTCTCAAACGCATCCCCCTGCGGAAGCTTCCGCCTGCGGGCCAGGCCCGTATTCATCTGATGTTCGCGAAGATCGCGGCTGCCACCGGCAATGTAGGGGAAGCCGCCGCGGAGTTCGGTAGCGCTCTTCGGGCCCAGCCGTCGAATGTTCCGGCGCGGCTCCGGCTGGCTCTCGTGAATGAGCACCTGGGCGGAAAACAGCGGGCCGCGGAACTGCTGGAGGGCGTTGCTGCTGCCGATACGCTTCGATACCGCGATAATCTCATTCTCTTCGTCCTTCAGCTCACACACGTGGACCTGATGGGGGCGCTGGTGACCTCGATGATCCTCTGCGAGCAGCTTGCCGCCGCCCCTGCCTCGGTGGAGAATCCGGCTGGATGGGAGATGGGCATCCAGAGCTTTTCCCCGGTCTATTTCGTGACGTCCTTCCCGCTCGGGTTTTCCGGCTTCTTCGGGATCATTTATGCCTTTCTGCTGCTGGCCGGCCTAGCGTTCATGGCCACCCGGCTGGCTCCAGCCGCATCGTTCTGGGGAACCTGCGCCTTCGTCGGCCTTGGGGTTGCCCATGTGATCACCGCATGGAAGGTGGCCGTGCCCGAATTCCGGCTTGCCCTGCTGGTGGACGAGTTTTCGATCTTCGATTCCCAGTGGATTCTTCCGCGGCTTCTGATCTCGATGCATCTGGTCACCCTGCTTCTGTTCGGGATCTTCCCCCTGTTCCGTCTGCTTCCGGAAAAGATGCGGCCCCGGCGGAACGAGCTGTATGCGATCTGGTTCTTCTGCTGGTGGTTCTCGCTGTTCGTGCTCGTGTTCCAGAGCCGCCTCGACCTGACCGTCAGGCTTCCGGGGATGCTTGTTTCCCTGGGAATCGCAGGCGTGTTTTCCCTCTGGCTGCCGCTCGGGAAATACTGGATGTACCGCTTCGCCAAAGTCACGGGGATGAGCCGGCTGATGCCGGCCCTGGGCGCGAGCTCGGATCCCACGAGCTTCACGGGAGCGAAGCTCCAGGAGGCGCAGGCGCTGAGCCGGCTCGAGAACGAGGAGTTCTTGGCCGTCTTGGAAAGCGGCAGAAAGCTGTTCAGCCTCCACGACCCGTCGGCGTTTCCCGAGATGTGGCTTGCCATGATCCGATCGCGGATCGAGCTCGAGGATCTCTTCGAGGCAACGCAGCTTCTCAGCGAGTTCCAGACACGATTCGGCACTTCCCGCCATGCCCCTTATGGCCTGCTCATCGAAGCCCTGCTGAAAAGTGTGGCGGGGGATTTTGCCGGGGCCATCAAGGCAGTCAATGAGATTCCAGACGACCGCGCCCGGAAATTCAGCGGGGATGACGCGGCCATGAGCCTGCTCGTGACGGGGCGGTGCATGGTTGCTTTCAACCAGGGTGTCCAGGCACACATCGACTGGACGCGTGGCCTCGACAACGCCCGGCTTCCGCTGGTGCGGGCGCACCTGCTTGCCGAGCTCGCCTTCCAGGATTTCCTGATGTCCCGCCGCGAATGGACCGACAGATGGGCCGAGAAGGCTGCCGCCCTCTCGGGGGGCCCAAAAACCCGCGCCCTCGCGAAAACCGTCGAATCGATCGCCCTCGCGACGGCGGGACGAATGGATGATGCCCTGAAGGCGGCCGCCGAAGCCTCCGGTCTGTTCGACCGCAACGGCTTCAGTCGCTCCTGGCAGGGCTCCCTGCTGTGCCGAATGGGCCGGTATGGCGAGGCCGAGACCTTGCTTCAGCAGATGGCCGCCGGAACCGCCTCGGCCGAAAGTCTCATGCGGGAGATCACGACGAAGCGCTCCTGAGCCCGTTTCCGACCCCGGCTGCTGGTGTTGACAGGGGCGGCGGGGTATAATGAGAGATGTGAGCAACGGAGTGGATTTCCAGGAAAAGAAAGAGTCCCGGCTGCCAGATGTTCTGGGGTTTCTGGCCAGCCTGGGGATTGGTGCCGTCGCCTATCTGGTCTTCACAAACAAGATTCCGAAACTCTACACGACCTATTATAGCTATTTTTATATATTAGCGATTGTTGGCTTCCTCGGGATGCTCGGGGAAAAGGTGGCGACGACCTTTCTTGCCTTCTGCCTGCCGCTTCTTGTCGCGGCGGCCACCTTCGCGCTCAAATACAAACCCGACAAATACCCGATCGAGGACTGGTGGGAAGCCTACTCGATGCTTGTGCTGTTCAGTGCGGGCTTTCTCTACTATTTGTTCTTTAAATGGGAGGCCACCAAGAAGCTCAAGGGCATCGAGGGCGGCGGAGCCGACCTGAGAGCCCGCGTGGACCCGACGGCCGCCGCCCGGTACCGAGAAGAGCTTGCCCGCAAGGAAGCGGCGAAGGAGCCGAGCCTCGGGGGCCTCGATACCAAGAGCGGCAAGGAAGAGAAAAAGCTCAAGGGAGCGAAGGAAAAGGCCGCCGAGCCGGTTGATCCGAACGAGACGCCCGAGCAGCGCATGGAACGCGAAATGCGCCAGATCAAAGAAGAGTTCAGCAAAAAGTCGATGAAACTCTCGACGACCCTGCTGCGGATCAAAAACCTGTCGAAGAGCCTCGATCGCGACGAGATCTTTTCAACCATGCTCGAAATTGTTAGCAAGGGGCTTGATGCCGATCGCGTGCAGCTTCTCCTGAATGACGAATCCGAGGGCAAATTGCGCGTCGTGCGGGCCGAGGGGATGGCGGCGAAGGAATACAAGGATATCGTCATTCCCCACGAGGAAAACAGCATTATCGCGTTCCTTGCCCGCAGCGCCAGCGGCTCGGACAAGACCCAGGGCGGCGCCCTTGGCGTGAAGGAGTGTGAGATCGATCCGAAGACGCGGGGGCTCGCGGGCCAGGGAACGATCAAAACGGTTCTTGCCGCCCCGATCTATGTCGAGAACAAGGTGTTCGGCGTCCTCAACGTCGAGAAGATGAAGAACCCCGACTATTCTCGCGACGATCAGAACCTGATCGCGACCTGCGCCGACGTGGCCGGCCTCGTCATGAAGAATGCGAAGCTATACTCGGCCACGATGGACGATCTCGTCTCGACGAAGAAGATCAGTGAGGAACAGCTCAAGAAGAATGAGGAGCTGAAGGGCAGCCTTTCCCGCATCGTGTCGCCAAGCGTTGCCGAGATGATCATGCGTGATCCGTCGGGCCTGAAGCTCGGCGGCAGCAAGTGCGAGTGCACGATGTTCTTCTCGGATATTCGCGGCTTTACCAAGATGTCTGAGAGCATGGATCCGACGGCCATCGTTGAACAGCTCAACGTGTATTTCACCCGTATGACGGACATCCTGATGGAGCTCGACGGCACACTCGACAAATACGTCGGCGACGAGCTGATGGCCCTGTTCGGGGCTCCCGTCTCCCGGCCTGACGACCCGATCCGGGCCGTGCTGTGCGGTGTCAAGATGCTGATGGCCCTCGAAGAGCTCCAGAAGGTCTGGGAAAAGGAAGGCAAGCCGATCATCAAGATCGGCCTGGGCATCAACACGGGCGAGGTCACGGCGGGCTACATGGGCTCGGAGAAGCAGCTTTCCTACACCGTCATCGGGGACAACGTCAACCTCGCCGCTCGCGTCATGGCGAACGCGAAACCGATGCAGCTCCTAATAACCCGGAGCGTGTACGATCGCGTGAACGCTTATTTCGACCTGACACCGCTTGAGCCGATCATGGTCAAGGGCAAGTCGATGCCGATTGAGATCTTCCTCGTCAACGGCGTGAAGCCGGATGTCGACATTGGGGCGGTCATCGGCAAGAATATCGGCACCATCACCCTCGCGGGTGCCTCCAGCAACGCGCCGACGGCGAAGTCTGTTGCTGCACGGCCCGACATGCTTCCGCCCGAAATGGCCGGCGACCAGCTCAAGCAGAACATCAAGGTTGACGACAAGCCCAAGGTGATCGAGTGTCACAACTGCGGCACCGAGAACGACATGCAGACCAAGTTCTGCACCAAGTGCGGCATGCCGATCTTCTGACGCCGGGGCCTTCGGTTTTTCTTTTTTTCACCCGATACTGCTTCCGCAGACTATAGCGGAGGTTGTCATGAAGCGTTGGGCTATGCTGGGTGTTGTCCTGGGTGTGGGGCTGTTCTCCTGCGGGGAAACCGTGTTTGCCGACGGCGCCGCAGGCTCCGGAAAGATCGTGAAGGCAACGATGGCGCAGAAGCCGGGAATTCCGAAAGATGTTCCTGCGGGGCACTGGGCCCGGGAGGCGGTCGACAAGCTGATCGCTCGGGGTGTCATCAAGCTTGGGCCGGACGCGAGATTCAATGGCAAAAAAGCGATGAGCCGGTATGAAATGGCATCCCTTCTGGCAAAAGCTCTGGAGGGGATCGAGTCCGGTGGCTCCAAGGCCACGGCCGAGGACCTCGCTCTCGTCAAGAAGCTTTCCATGGAACTTTCCTCGGAGGTCGAGGTGCTGAAGCAGGCACACGCCGAGCAGGATGCGGCGATGAAGGCCAGCATCAGATCTTTCGAGGAGAGGCTCGAAGCTGTTGAAAAGAAGTATGAGGCCAGACTCGCCGGTGTCGAGAAAGCCAGATCCCCGGTGGTATTCAATGGCGACTGGCGGTATCGGTATCAGCACTCCCAGGTTGCCGACAACGCCAATGGAAAGGGAAGTACCACGACAAATGCGAGTCGTGTCCGGCTGGGCGGCAAGGTGAGCATCGACGAGTCGACGTTCGGCTATTTCCGCTTCCGGGTCGACCAGCAGATTCGTCGGAATGCGGATGCGGACGGCACCGCAGTGACCACAGATTATCTGTATCTCGACAAAAAGGGCCTGCTGGGCGGCGACTGGCGGTTTGGCCGTCAGTATGACACCGTCGGGAACGGAATGCTTTTCATCAACTTCTTCGACGGGATCAAATACACGCGGAGCCTGGGGGACAAGTTCGATTTCCTTGGAATGGCCGTCTCCCAGACGACGAATACAGGCGTCGCGACGCGGTCTCACGGGTTGAACACGAATCTTGCATCGGTGATCTACAAGCCGAATGCGAGCCATACGATCCAGCTTTCACATTTCCGGCAGAATGCGGAGCGTGACAAGTTCGGTGTGATCGGCCTTCAGACCTGGGAACAATGGCTCTCGGCCGATCTGAAGGGCAGTTTTGGCTGCGACTGGAAGTATTTCGGAACGGCCGCAGCGTATCGGAACAGCCTCGATGAGGGCAACACGGTGGCGGCCCAGCGACACCTGCGCGGGGACATCGACAACACCGGCTACATGTTCGGGGTGACGTATGACCGGCCGCAGAAGTATTCCCTGGGCACTCTCTGGGCCGAGCATCTGGATAACTTCCGCGCCATTGATGTGCTGCCAGACGTGTTCTATCTGGGTATTCCGAGCAGCCCGCTCGAGGATGTCTTCAATGCCCTGGCCGTCACCGCGGCGAATGCCCGGACCGGCCGGAACGAGACGATCTTGCCGGTCAATGCCGCTGCCGCCGCTCCATTTGCGTCGCCGATCGGCCGGGTCGGGGACAACCGGCCCGCGGCTCTGCAGGATATCCATGGCTACCGGGATCTCCAGGTGAACGGCAAATACCACTTCCGCGATGATCTCGCCCTTCTTCTGAATTACAATGTGCTGACCCCGGCCCGCTCGGGATACAACTATGCGGATGTGAAAAGCCTGACAGCCCGGCTTCGCTATGCCTACAACGCGAAGACCAACATCGAACTGCGGGGCATCCATGCGACCTCGGATTACGGCCGGAGGGTAAACGACATCCGGACGGAGTTCTACATGAAATATTGATTTATATATAATCAAGGACAGCCCGCCGGTGGCATCATCGGCGGGCTGTCTGCATATGCGGGAGTTCAGGAAAGCGTTTTGCGGAACCGGCGGGACGCGAGGAAGAACGTGGTGAAGCCGAGCAGGGCGAGCGCCCCGAACTGGGGCCAGAGCACGGCGATCCCGGTTCCCTTCAAAAAAAGGCTCCGGATGATCACCAGAAAATAGCGCATCGGATTGAACAGCGTCACGGCCCGGATGACCGCGGGCATATTGGCGATCGGGAACGCGAAACCGGAGAGCAGCATCGCGGGCGTGAAAAAGAAGAAGGTGCTCATCAGCGCCTGTTGCTGGGTTTCACAGACGGTCGAGATGAGCAGGCCGATGCCGAGTGTCGTCAGCATGTACAGCCCCGCCGCGGCGAACAGCAGCGGAATCGAGCCCCGAACCGGGATTCCGAACCAGAAAACGGCCACGCTCATGACGAGGATGACTTCGCCGAGGCAGATCAGGGCGAAGGGAAGGGTTTTGCCGAGGATGAACTCGAACGGGGTGATCGGGGAGACGAGGATCTGTTCGATCGTTCCGATCTCCTTCTCGCGCACGATCGCCATGCCGGTCAGCATCAGCGAGACGAGCGTCACGATCAGGGCGACGACCCCGGGGACGAAGTAGAAGATCGCTTCCCGGTTCGGGTTGAACCAGGCGCGGGTTTCGAGGGCCACTTCGCCGATGCGGGGCGGGATGCCGGCCGCCCGGCGCATCTGGGCCTGCTGGATTCCGGCGTTGTAGGAGCGGATGATGCGGTTCGCATACTGGAGCGCGACCCCGGCGGTGTTCGAGTCGGTGCCGTCGGCGAGGATCTGGACCGGCATGGAACGGCCGGCGGCGATGCCGGCACCGAAGCCGGGTTCGAACCGAAGGACGACGAGGGCGTTTCCAGAATCGAGGATGTTCCGAACGTCGTCGTCGGTCCGGAGATAGCCGGTTGCCTCGAACACGCCGCTTCCGAGAAACCGGGCGGTCAGCTCGCGGCTCTGGGGAGTTCCGTCGCGGTCGCAGACGGCTGTGGGGATGTGCCTCACATCATTGGCCATCGCGTAGCTGAAGACGAACAGCTGGATGAAGGGCAGGAGAAAGATGACGCCTTTCATGCGGTTGTCGCGGAGGATCTGGATGAACTCCTTCACGACGAGGCGGCGCACGCGCTCGAGGCGCTGGAACAAGCCGTTGGTGCCGTTCATTCGAGGTTCTTCCGGAACAGGCCGATGGCCAGCAGAGTCAGGCCGCCGGCGAACAGCAGCAGGGTGAGCAGCTCGGCGTGAAGAGCGAGCATGCCGAGGCCCTTGAGCTGGATCCCTTTCAGCACGGTGACGAAGTAACGGGCCGGAAACGCGCGTGTGATGAGCTGGACCGGGGCGGGCATCTGGCTGATCGGGGAGATGAAGCCCGAGAGGAGCATCGCCGGAAGGAAGGTCGAGACCATTGCTGCCTGACTGGCGAGAAGCTGGTTGCGCGTCACGATGCTGAGCAGGATGCCCAGCCCGAGGCCCGCCGAGAGGTAGACGGCCGCGATCGTGAGCAGCAGGGCGGGGCTGCCCCGCATCGGGACCCCGAACAGATACCGGCTTGCGAGCAGCGTCAGCACCACGTCGAGCATGCCGATCGCAAAGTAGGGGGTGAGCTTGCCCAGAACGAGCTCGGCTCGGGAAACGGGGGTCGAGATCAGCTGCTCCATCGTCCCCGTCTCCCATTCGCGTGCCACGCTGAGGGGCGTCAGGAGCCCCGCGATGATCATGAGCACGACGGCCATGACCCCGGGGATGATGAACAGTCGCGACTCCATGTCGGGGTTGTACCAGGCCCGCGGTCGCACGTCGACGGGGGGCTCGGGCGGCCGCCGG
>DATCTT010000195.1:0-2060 GCA_036567845.1 Candidatus Ozemibacteraceae bacterium
AAAACGGGGGCGCAAGCCCCCGTTTTTTCGTCCCCGGCGCCTTGCCATGATCACTTTGGTGAGTCTCGTGAAAAACGACGAGCCACAACGTCGCAGAGGCATCGTAGAATTGTATCTTCGGATTTTGAACCTCTGTGGCGCTGTGGCGAAATAAGGGTTAGACAGGGTTAGAACCATGGATTCAGCCGTCACGATGATTGCGGAGCCTCTCCGGCACCCCTATGCCGCGGGGATCATCTTTGCCTTCACCTTCATCCTCATCTCGTTCCGGCAGATGCGGTTTCTGCCGATCGGCCGTCCGTCCGGGGCGTTGCTCGGCGCCGTCATGATGGTGCTGTTTGGGGTGATGAGCCCCGAGGAGGCCTACGGTCTCGTCAACTGGGACACGATCTGCCTGTTGCTGGGGATGATGATCATCGCCGAGCACCTGCGAGACGCGGGCCTGTTCGAGCGCCTCACGCGGCGTCTGGGGGCCATGGGCACGCCATTCCAGCTGCTCGTCACCGTCTCGATCGCGGCTGCGGCGCTCTCGGCCATGCTCGTGAACGACACGATCTGCGTGGTGATGACCCCGCTCATTCTTGCCGTGTGCGAAGCGCGCCGGCTCAACCCGTTTCCCTACCTGATGGCTCTGGCGACAAGTTCGAATATCGGTTCGGCGCTGACGCTGACAGGAAATCCCCAGAACATGATCATCGGCAGCATCTCGAGGTTCGATTACGGCCGGTTCATCCTGCTGATGGGCCTGCCCGTCACGATTGCAATGGTGATCAACCTTTATCTGCTGTGGCTCTTCTATCGAAAGCGGCTGACTCTTCCGGCTGGCGGCGCGAGCCGGTCCATCGAAGGCGAGATTCCCCACACCCGAAAGCTCCGGATCGGCGCTGCTGCCATCTGTATCACCTGCTATGGATTCTTCGCAGGCTTCTCGATGGCCTTCTCGGCCCTCGCCGGCGCCGCCCTGGTGATCACGCTGCACCGGCGGGATCCGAGGCATATCCTCGAACGGCTCGAGTGGTCGCTGCTGCTGTTTTTCGCGGCTCTGTTCGTCGTGATTGGGGGCCTGAAGACGAGCGGCCTCTCGGCTCTGGGAACGCGGTGGGCGCTCGGCCTCCTCACCGGCGATCCCGTCGGGAAGGCCTGGGTGTTTTCCGGTGTCACGCTCGTCGGCTCGAACCTGTTTTCGAATGTGCCCTTCGTTCTTCTCGCCTCCCAAGCCGTCGCGAAGATGGCATCGCCGGATCTCTTCTGGTGCCTGCTCGCCTACGTGAGCACCATCGCGGGAAACCTGACCCTGTTCGGCTCGGTGGCGAATCTGATCGTCGCCGAATCCGCCCGCGACCGGTGCGAAATCGGCTTTCTCGACTACGCAAAGTTCGGCATCCCCTCGACGCTCCTGACCCTCGGGAGCGGGATCGCCGTTCTGATAGCCCTTCTTGCTTCCTGAAAAATCCCGATGATTGTGCTATTCTGGCAGTTGCGGCAGAGAGGGTACGGCCGCAAACCCCCGAAGCGTCACTTTCCGAGGTGCGTATGCTGAAAAAACTGAAACATCTTTTCCTGGCCGTGGCCGTCGCGTTCTCGACCGGCATCGTCGTTCCGATGATGTCGGAAGCCCACTCGGCCGATCATTACAAGGTTGCCCAGGGCATGCCGTTCGTCCATTTCGACATCGAGGACATTTTCCACCAGAGGTGGGTCAGCTCATATCTCCGCGGCCGCCCCGTCATCATTCTGACCGGCCACCGGTACCAGCGGTACGAGATCCTCAAATGGGCCGAGTCGCTCAAGCGCGACTTCGGCATTCCGGGTGCCGCTCATCTCCTTTGGGTCGTCAACCTGACCCGCTCCCCCTGGTCGACCAGCCGGGGCACCATCATCAACCAGTGGCGCAGCTTTGGCGCGCCGATCCCGGTCCTGATGGACTGGCACGGTATGATCGGCAAGGCGACGCGAGTCGATTATAACGTGCCGAACATCATCGCCCTCGACGCCGACGGCCGGCTCGCCATGCATGAAAAGCACACCTTCACGCCTGAAGTGTACAGCGCCGTGGCCAC
>DATCTT010000196.1:0-16956 GCA_036567845.1 Candidatus Ozemibacteraceae bacterium
CACCCTGCTGGCCGGAGTCGTCTTCGATCTCCTGCGCATCCGCCGGGCTTTCGTCACCGATTCGCTGCGCCTGCATCTCGGGCTGGATGATGATGCGGCGGCGATAACGGCACGCGGGGTCTACCGGTCGTTCTTCACGAATGCCCTGGAGATGGCGACGCTGCCTTTCCTCACGGAGGAAGAGCTGCGGGGCAAGTTTGAGGCCGTCGGGCTGGAACACCTCCGGGCGGCCCGGGATCGCGGCCATGGGGTCATCGTCATCAGCAGCCATTACGGGCCGTGGGAGTTCATCCCACCGTGGCTGTGCCTGAACGGGTTCCGGATGACAACCGTCGTGAGGCGCCAGCGCAATCCCGCCGTGGATGCCTGGTTCGAACATATGAGACGCCGGTTCGGCGCCCAGACGACGGATTCGGGATTCGGCCTGCGCGAGATCCTTCGCACCCTGCGCCGTGGTGATCTTCTCGGCCTGATGTCAGATCAGAACGCCGGCGACCGCGGGTATTTTGTCGACTTTTTCGGGGAGCCCGCCTCGACGGTCGTGGGCCCCGCACAGATTGCTATGAAAAGCCGCGCCCCCCTGGTCCTCCTCGCGGCTCATCCCCGCCCCCAGCCACCGCATCTTCTCGAAATCCTCCCTCCTCTGCTTCCGGAAACGTTTTCCGACGATGAAGCAGGCTGCATCGAGCTCACCCGGCAGTTCACCCACATCCTGGAGGAGTGGATCCGGAAACGCCCTGACCAGTGGTTCTGGCTTCACCGGCGCTGGAAAAGCCGGCCCGCTTCCAAGGAGGAAGCAGCGTCATGATGACCGCCCCATCCATCTATCAGGGTCTGTTGCGCACCGTCGTGCGCGGCCTCGAAGCCTTTCCGCCGAAGCGCATCGAGCGGGAGGAGATCGAACTTCGCAAAGGACTGTATCAGCCCGAATTGCCGGTTCCCGCCGAAGGAACGATCTGGATTCACGGGGCCTCGCTGGGCGAAGTCATCACGCTCCGCCCGTTCCTTCGTCTGCTGAACCGGCGATTCGGCCCGGAGCGGCTTCTTTGCACCACGACGACGCTCGACGGCTACCGGCGCGTCATATCCGACGGTTTGTGCGGCCATGCCAGCCTTCTCCCCATCGATCTTCCAGAGTATATCGATAACTTTATATCTACCATGCAACCCCGTCTAATCCTCATCAGCGAAACCGAGATCTGGCCCATCTGGCCCGCGAGGGCGGCGGCACATCGGATTCCCGTTGTCCTTCTGAACGCCCGGATCAACGAGTCGACGGTGCGTCTCATCCGGCTGTTCCGGTCGCTGTTCGAAGAGGCCCTGAGGGGAATCACCCATGTTTTTCCCCAGGATCGTGTCTACGAGCGCCGCTACCGCTCCCTCGGATTCTCCCCGAAGCAAACCCGGGTGCTCGGAGCGTTCAAATACGATCTCGAGCTTCCCAACGTCGACCGGGGGGAGCTTCGCCACCAGTATGGCATCCCGGCCGGTCGATTAATCATCGTTGCCGGCTCGACCCACGAGGGCGAGGAGGCCATCCTTTTGGATGCTCTCGAGCCGCTCTGGGCCAGCATAAATGCCACCCTGGTCATCGCCCCGCGCCACATGAACCGTGTCAGCGAAGTCGAGGCTCTGCTGCGCGCGCGCCAGCATGATGTTTCCAAGCTCTCAGCCCACCCGAAGCAGACGGGAAGGATCCTTCTCGTAGACACCCTTGGCGAGCTCCAGAAGCTGTATATGACCGCCGACCTCGCGTTCGTCGGCGGCAGCCTGATCCCCCGGGGCGGGCACAACCTGATGGAACCGGCGGCGGCGGGAATCCCTTTCTTCACCGGCCCCCACCTCGACAACTTTCCCTCGGAACGCGCTGCCCTGGCCGAGGTGGAGGGCATGCGCACGGCAGCCGACATGGCCGCCGTCCGGGAACTGTTCCGGGCCTTCATCGCAGACCGGGCATCCTTCACCGCCATGGGCCGGCGGGCGCTCGCGGTTCAGCGGCGCATGGCCGGCGCAGGCCAGAAGACCCTGGATGCCCTCTCCGAACTGGGTCTGCTTCCCGAAGACCGGGCATAGGACTCTTTTCCGATGAACCCCACCATCCTGATCCGACTCACGGCCATGGGCGACGTGCTTCTGGCCGTCCCCACGGCCCGCGCCCTCGCGGCGGCCGGGCAGGAAGTCCACTGGGTTCTGCACCGGCGCTGGGCAGGCCTGGCTCCTGCCCTGCCTGCAACGCACGTTCATCTGCTCGGCGGAGCAGCCGACCTGCTGCCTCTCGCGCGCCGGCTGCGCAAGCTCGGTCCGGCAAACGTGATCGATCTCCAGGGCAAACCGGCCTCCCTCGCTCTTTCGGCAATGATCGGGGTGCCGACCCGACGGTATGGGAAGCGCCCCTGGCGCGAGGAGATTGCCGCCGCCCGCGGCGTGTATCCCCTCCATCCAACCGATCCGACTCCTGTCTGGCAGCGGTATGCACAGGTTGCCGGGATCGTCGCGCGGGCAGAGGACGCTCTGCTGGAGCTGAAAGAACTCGGCATCCGTGAGGCCGCGGCATGGCTCTCCGGCAAGGCCGGCCTCAAGCCCGGCACCTTCACGCTGTTCCATCCCTCCGCCGCCCATCCCGGCAAGCGCATCCCCCAGGAGGGGATCGCCGAACTCCTCGGCAGGCTGCCACGCCCCCTTGTGCTGGTCGGAGACACCGACGGCACGATCGTCGCGGGGGATGGGCTTGTCGACCTGCGCGGTCGCACCAGCATGGATATGCTACCATATATATTTTACCATTCACGCGGCATTATCAGCACCGACTCGGGCCCCATGCACCTGGCCCGGGCCGTCGGCATACCGGTCGCCGGCATCTTTTTCCAGACGGATCCCTGCCTGGGTTTCGCACCGGTTCCGGGCGAGCGTGTAAAGGTCGTCTCGAAGCCGCTTCCCTGCAAACCATGCAGCCTGCACGGAAAACGCCAGCCCTGCCCGCTGTCCACCTGGGCCTGCCGGGATTTTGCGTGGCCCGCGCTGGCGGAGGAGCTCGCCGCCTTCATCGGATGTGACGCATGAGAACCTGTCTGTTCGGCCTGAACTGGGTCGGGGACGTCCTCATGTCGTTTCCGGCCCTGAGTCGCGCGGCCGAGCTCGCCGGGGAACCGGTCGCGATCGTCACCCGGCCGGGTCTGGCCCCGCTCTACAGGCTTCTTCCGGCCGTCGACACGGTTCATGCCATCGACACCCGGCAAGCGTTCTGGCATCTGCTGCCGGGCTTCGCCGCCATCCGGAACCGTTCCTGCGCGCGCGTGATCGTGCTCCCCCGGTCGTTCCGTACTGCCTTCCAGGCATTCTTCTGCGGCGGCAGGCGGCGGGGCTATGCCGGGGAGTGGCGCAGCGCCCTTCTGCACGAGGCGGTTCCCCTCCCCCCCTGGGCCGGTACGGTTCACGAGAGCTTTCTCCATCTCGGGCTGGTCGACGAGACAATTCTCGGACACTCTCCCCTGGCGCCGTATGCCCCTTTTCCACGCCTCGCCCCTCCTGACGAGCAGGCGGCAGGCCAGACACGGAAACAGCTCGGGCTCTCACCCAACGGGGAGTATGCCGTTCTTGCCCCGGGAGCTGCTTTCGGGGAGATCAAGCGGTGGCCCGCCGCACGGTTCGCGGCCCTCGGACGGCACCTTCGTGATCGTCACGGTCTCCCGGTCGTCCTCTCGGGTTCGGCCGGAGAAGCCCCGCTCACGCATTCAATAGCAATAGATATTGGAGAAGGTGTAATCGACCTGGCCGGGCGGACTTCACTCGACGAGCTGTTTCACCTCCTTACCGGCGCGCGCCTTCTTGTCTGCAACGATTCGGGAACAATGCACCTCGGAGCAGCCCTCGGCACGCCGCTCGTCGTTCCGGTCGGCCCCACCGACATGCGTCGCACCGGGCCGATGAGCCCGGATGCCACCATTGTCACCGGCGAACCCTGCCCCGACGGCGTGCCCTGCCGTCGCAAAAGCTGTCGGCATGGGCATCGCCGGTGTCTCGAGAGCGTCACATCCGACGCCGTCATCGCGGTGGTCGACCGCCGGCTGGCGGCCCGGGCCTTGCCCCAGGAAAGGAGCATTCCATGACGAATCGGCCTCTTCCGCTTCCCGCCGTTCTTAAGCGCCTTCAGACCGAGGGCGGCGCTGGGAATTTCCTGGTCATCGAGGAGCCCGCCACGGGGTATTACATCCAGATCGCCGGAAGCAACGGCTCTGCGCTGCTGCACCTCGAGGCGGTCGGAAACGCGTATCTCGACGTCACCCGGAGGCTGTCTCCCGCGCAGCATAACCGGCTGCGACAGCTCGGCTGGTCGGATCCGGCGCAGCAGCGCCATCCGGGCGCCGCCGGCTCACTTCCCACCTCGTGCGGGTCGGATCCGGCCTGGAGCTGCCCGAATCATTTCATCGACTGCCAGGTCCATGACGGAAATGATCGAGAATGGCTTGCCAGGCTGATCATGAAGACGTTTGCCGACGTCTACGGGATCGGAAGCAATGCCTCGCTCGATCTGCGGCTGAATCTGGAGGAGTGTCAGGTATGACCGACGGGAAGCCGCGCATCATCGTCTCACGCACCGACCGGGTCGGTGATGTCGTGCTGACTCTGCCGGTATTTTCGACACTGCGCAAAGTCTTGCCAGAGGCTCATCTCATCGGCCACGTCCGCTCATACACTGCCCCACTACTCGACGGACATCCCCACGTCGACGAGCTCCTCGTCGACGATCCCGACGGCCGGCCCCTCGCCTTTCTTGACCTCGTCCGCCGGATCCGCGCGCTGCGGCCTGATGCAGCAGTCCTTGTACACCCTTCCGGGCGAGCTATCGCGGCCTGCTGGCTCGCCCGCGTGCCTGTCACGGCCGGCCGCGCTTCGAACATCTGGCAGTTCTTGCTGACCCATCGGATTGTACAACACCGTTCCCGCAACGAAAGACACGAAGCAGCCTACAATCTCGAGCTTCTGTCGCCTCTCGGCATCGCCGCCGACCAGCATACATTTCCATCGATATATATCAATGACAACGCCAAATCCTGGGCAGTCACCCGTCTTGCCTCAACCGGCATTTCAGCTTCCCCCGTGTTCGTCCATCCAGGCCACGGCGGTTCCGCCGACAACCTGCCTCTCGAGCGGTATGTCGAACTGGTCTCCCTGCTGACGGCTGAGGGACTGCCTGTCGTGATCACGCTCGGTCCGGCCGAGCGGCACCTGGAAGCCGCGTTTGGCCCGGACCGGACCGGGCGCGCCGCGGTCATCACGGATGCTCCGGATATCGCCCATCTCGCTGGCCTGCTCAGCCTGGGACGAGGCTTCGCGGGCGGCTCGACCGGACCGATGCATCTGGCCGCCGCCCTCGGCCTTCCCACCGTGGCATTCTTCCCCCGGCGTGCCTCGATGACTCCATTCCGCTGGGGCCCGCTGGGCCTGCGCACCCACGTCCTGATGCCTCCCGAAGAGGCCGGTGAGGCCCCCGATGCGATGGCGAAGCTGGACATCGGAGTCGCCGTCGGGATCCTCGGCGGCCGGCACCCGGCCGCTCCCGTGGAGCTGGCCGGATGATCGAGCCCCTCCTCATCACGGAACGCCTGACGATTCCGGCAGCGGATCTGTCCTGGGCAGCGGCGCGCGGCTCGGGCCCAGGCGGCCAGAACGTGAACAAGGTGGCCTCCAAGGTCGAGCTGCGGTTCGATCTGGCGGGCACGGCGGCGCTTTCCGAAGAGGTGAAGGCCCGGCTCCGGCTTCTCGCCGGCAACCGGCTCGATGCTGAGGGACGCATCCTGATCACCTGCCAGGAAAGCCGGGATCAACGGTATAACCTCGACGAGGCGCTCCGGAAGCTGCGCGGCCTGATTCTCAAGGCGCTCGTGCCCCCGAAGAAGCGGAAGCCGACGAAGCCGACGCGATCATCCCAGGTCCGGCGGCTTGATTCCAAAAAAGTTCATTCCGAAAAAAAGCGGCGGCGAAGTTCCGGCGAAGAATGATGCGCGGCTCCCCCCCCCCAGGGACAGAAGGTATAATGGAGTGTCGCCATTCATCGGGGCGGCCTTTCATTTTCCACTTCGGCGAGGTCCGTCATGATCAGACAGTCATTCTCTCCCCGGCATCTGCTTCCCCTTCTGCTGATCGGGCTGCTGGCTCTTTTCACGCAGCTGCCCGCCGGTGCCGAGGAAGCCCTCGACAACGGCATCAAACCGGTCTTCGGAACGGCGTTCAACCTCGCCCTGTTCGGCAGCCGAGCCGCGACGGGCGACGAGATGCGCTCGTTCAAGAAGCTGGCGGACAGCCTCCGTGAGGCCGAGAAGAAAGTTGCCAAGTGGGGCATTCCCCTGAACCGGAAGGTCCGGATCATGCTTTACACCGACACGGGATTCCCGTGCAGCAACATCTGGGTCGCCGCGGGCCTGACCCCGAACGATGCTTCGCTCGACCAGTTCTCGGAAGACAATTCGCTTCTGTATGCAACGGTGAGCGGGTATGAGATGGCCCACCAGACGGATCTGCTGAACGACAAGTGGTTCTTCGTGAATCCGCTGACGCTGCGCAAGAAGTATGCGGCCCAGCCGAAGGAGATCAAGGGCGAGCTACTCGACCAGGTGCTCACGATGATCAAGGAACAGCGGGCACGGCTTGGCAAGAGTCTGACGATGCCCGTCGGCGAGAATCTTCGTGACTACCAGGTGTTCGAGGATGCGGCGTTCAGCTTCCCGCTCGGCGTGATCTGGGTTCCCGTTCGCAAGCCGGGCGCGCTGCACCGGGATCTCGACACGATCGTTCACGAGTTCGGGCACCATTGCTTCTACCAGATGCTCGACGGCGTGCTGCACAAGACAAACCCGAAGAAACGGTGGACCCGGCTGCAGATCTGCGCCCTCACGAAGAGCATGCTCGCGGTGAACGAGTTTTTCGCCGACTACACCGCCGTTTCGTGCGGTTACAATATAGCGATCTCGATACATAACTACGGGAAGCTCCCCGACGAGTTCAAGAGGTATTTCAGCAGGGATCGGACCCTGGCCGAGTTCATCGCCGATGCGAACAGCAATCCGCGCATGAAATCCATGCTGGAGGAAGGTCACAATTCGCTGAACCCGACCCGCTCGTTCGTCTGGAAGCTCAAGCTCGCGATCGGCACCGAAGCGACGGACAAGCTCATTGTTGCGGCCGTGAAGGCCAACATGTACCGGTTCTTCGCCGCGGACGTGAACAAATACAAGCGCAAGGCTGTCGACTGGGGCTGGGGCTGCTTCGCCCTGACCGATTATCCCACCGACATCCGCACCGAGAACCTGCGGTTCCTCGGCTTCCTCCAGGATGCGGCGGACAAGCAGCTCACCGCCGACCAGAAGGCAAAGTTCGCCGCCGAAGCCGCGAAGATCTATGGCTCGGAATACCCCCTCAAAGCCCGTCTGTAATCCGAAACACAAGCATCACCGCCCCTTCCCCGGAAGGGGCGGTTTTCTTTTTCCGGACGTCCCTCGCAACCGTTCAGAAATCGTTGCTGCGCTGCTTCGGGGGGAGCGAAACCGTCCCCTTTCCAAACGATCGCGCATCACCCCTCTTCGAGTCTGTGCTACCGTGTTTTGTGAGTGCGTTTCGAAACGGGAACCGGATCCGCAGATGGCAAAGATGCCGCGGATGAACCCCTGAACATTTCCTTATCGAAGAAGTATGCGGCGCAGTCAGATCATCAGGTTGCCCCGGCGTTCGTTCCAGACGGTTTCTCATTTGAGGTCATCTGCCCACCATCTGTGGATGCGTTCCAGGAACCGAGATGTATTTCACATAGGATCTCTGTTGTAAAAAAGGGGGGATGGAACCGGGCGGGGCATGAGCTGGGCAGGTTCTGGGCGGGTTTGAAACCCGCCCCTCCAGGTGATGGTGAAATCTCGTTCGGGTTCTGTGCCTCTGCTTCTCTGTGGTGAAACGGGCTGTGAATCGGGGGGTTACGCGACAGGTGAAATATCGTTCAAGCTCTGTGCCTCTGTGTCTCTGTGGTGAACCGGTCTCTTCCTCGGGGCACTGTCGCACGATAAAAAATCGGGACGGATAAAAACCGGGGGCTCCTTGTGGAGCCCCCGGTTGTGGTGAGAACGAATCCGGGCTTACTTGATCTTCTTCTGGGATTTGGCCTTCTGGGCCTGCTCGAAGCGCTTGTAGGCTTCGAGGGTGCGGGCATCCTCGGGACCATACTGGCCCTTGAGGTTGGCATACTCGATGTAGAGAGCGTTCACATCGCCGTCGGCAGCGGAGGTCCACTCGGTGTCGAGCCATTCGGCATTTTTCTTCTCGACGTTGAAGGTGTAGGGGGTGACCGGATCTTCACCGGTCATACAATGGGTTGCCTTGCCCGTCGCGACGAGCTGCTCATCGGCGCCGTTCCGGCCGCGGACAGCGACGGCACCCTCGACGACAGAGAGGACAGATTTGCCCCGGGAGTTCACGGCGACATCGAACACGGTGCCGCGGATACCGGCGACCAGGCTCGGGGTCTCGATCATGAACTCGGAGCCGCGCTTCACGAACTTGAACCAGGTCTGTCCCTTGAACACCTTGAGCGCCGTCGGCTGAAGTTCGACCATCGTGAGAGGCTTGATGCGCATGCGGGTGCCATCGCCATACACGAGCTCGGCCTTGGACTCGCGAAGCGTCTCGATCAGATCACCGGCAAACAGCGGCGAGCCGGCGTTAAGGACATCCGAAAGCACTTTTCCGACGCGGGTCAGCTTCACCTGCCCGCCAATGATGTTCAGTTTCACGTCGAGAGGCTGCATCGGCTGCTCGGCAGCCCAGGAAGCGCACGTCATGATGGCGACAAACGCCGCGAGGAAGCACAACATTCTCCGATAGTCCATACCAGCCTCCAGAAGATAGATGTTCGCTGTAAATTATACGTCCCGATGCCGGGGGCGTGTCAAGCCGCTTCAGAAGCCAATCACAAGACGTTTCAGCCCGGGAGGGGCGTGTCGGAAGAGGCTGTGGTGCCCCGGGCGACGTCAGTGGGAGCCCAGAGAGATGCAGCTCTTGAGGACTTTCTCGAGGCTGTCCGCAGCGGTGGCCAGATCGTCGTTGACGAGAACGTGGTCATACCGGTCCCGGCAGGACATCTCCTCGCGGGCATTCCTGAGCCGCTGCTGAAGAACCTCCTCGGTATCCATATTCCGCTTGCGGATGCGCTCTTCCAGACATTCGATCGACGGCGGCATGATGAAGATCAGCACTGACTCGGGGTACACGCGCCGGATCTTGAATGCGCCCTGGACGTCGATATTCAGCAGCACATGGCGACCTTCATCCCTCTGGCGGTCGACGAACTCTCGGGGCGTGCCGTAGTAATTGCCGTGCACGACGGCCCATTCCGCGAACTGTTCGTTTCGGATCGCCTTCTCAAACCGCTCGGGGGTGTAGAAGAAGTATTCCTGTCCATCGGTCTCCCCGCCGCGGGGCGCGCGGGACGTGGCGGAAATCGAGTAGACCATGTCGGGGGCGAACCGTTCGATCATGTGGTTGCACAGAACTGTCTTGCCGACCCCCGAAGGGCCGGAGATCACGAATAGCATGCCTCGCGGGCGGCGCGTATCCTTCTCCATCACTTTTTCCGGATGAGGAGAGACGAGCCATCCATCGCAGCAGGCTGGGGAATGCCCAGAAGCTCGAGTATTGTTGGGGCTATATCACACAGGCGGCCGCCAGCGCGCAGCTCGACCGATTGGCGCGTCAGCAGGCAGAAGGGAACGGGATTCGTCGTATGCTCGGTGAACGGCCCCCCCGTCTGCGCATCGATCAGCTGCTCGGCATTGCCATGATCAGCCGTCAGAATGCAGTCATAGCCGAGATCGTAGGCAACAGGCACGATCTTGGAGAGAACCGAGTCGACGGTGCTGACGGCCTTCATCGCAGCGTCCATGACGCCGGTGTGGCCGACCATGTCGCAGTTGGCGAAGTTGACGACGACGAAGGGGTAGCGACGACTACGCAGCTTCTCGAGCAAGGCGTCGCCAACCTCGAACGCCGACATCTCGGGCTTCATGTCGTAGGTCTTCACCTTCGGGGAGGCGATCAGTTGGCGCTCCTCGTGAGGAAGCGGCTGCTCCACGCCGCCGTTGAAGAAGTAGGTGACGTGCGCGTATTTTTCCGTCTCGGCGATCCGGAGCTGGGGGATCCCCTTCTGGGCGAGGACCTCGCCGAGGGTGTCGGGAAGCCGCTGCGGGGGGAAGGCGACCGGCACGGAAAACTTTTCGGCATACTGGGTGAAGCTGGCATACCGCACCTTCATCGGCTTCACGGGGAACTCGGCGAAGCCATCCTCGGTGAAGACACGCGTCAGCTGGCGCATCCGATCGGCGCGGAAGTTGAAGGCGAGGATGCCGTCACCGTCGGCAATGGTGGCAACCGGCTTCCCATTTTCCTCGATAACGACGGGAACGATGAACTCGTCAGTCACGCCGGCCGCATACGAGGCCTCGACAGCGGTCACGGGATCCGCCGCGCGGTTCCCGACGCCGTTCACGAGCGCTTGCCAAGCCTTCTCAACGCGATCCCAGCGGGAATCGCGATCCATGGCGTAATACCGCCCGCCGACGGTAGCAACACGGCCGATGCCGATCTGCTTCATCTGCTCGGTCAGTTCGCGCATGAACTTCACGCCGCTCGTTGGCGAGGTGTCGCGGCCATCCATGAACGCGTGGACGAACACGCGGGTCAGGCCACGCTTTTTGGCGAGCTTCAGGCAGGCATACAGCTGGTCGTTCCGGCTGTGGACGCCGCCGTCGGAGAGCAGTCCATACAGGTGCAGGGCGGTTCCGGCCCGTTTCACCTCATCGCACAGTCCCGTCAGAACCGGGTTCTCGAAGAATGAGCCATCGGCAATCGCGCGGTCGATGCGGGTGATGTCCTGGTAGACGACACGACCGGCACCGATGTTGAGATGCCCGACTTCGGAGTTGCCCATCTGGCCTTCGGGAAGACCGACAGCGAGGCCGGAGGCGGCCAGGGTGGTCAGGGGCCGTTCGCGGAACAGGCGATCGATGAACTCCGGTGCGGCGGCGTGAATGGCGTTTCCTTCGGCGCGGTCCGACATGCCGAAGCCATCCATGATAACGAGAAGGAGTTTGGGCTGTGCATCCATGGGTGTGACTTCCTTGAGCCGGCAACGCGGCGGTGATTCGATGGCGCGGATTATACCCACCCCGCCTGCGGGTGTCAATTCCACCCGGCAGGGCCGCAGATGTCCGTCATCGGTTGACAGGCGGCCGGACAGCCCCTAGAATCGGGAACATGCTGATCGTCGGACTGGGCAACCCCGGGGCGGAATACGAGCACACGCGGCACAACATCGGGTTTCGCGCCGCGGATGTTCTTGCGGAGCGTTTCCGGACCCGGTTCGACCGGTCCCGGCATCATGCCCACGAGGCGGTTTTCAGCTTCAAGGGCGAATCGCACCTGCTGCTCAAGCCGCAGACCTACATGAACCTGTCCGGCGAGTCGGTCGCGGCGTGCATCGCGGCCGAGCAACTGACCCCGGAGACGACCCTCATCATCGTGGACGATATCCATCTGCCTGCCGGGCGGATCCGGCTCCGAAGCTCCGGGGCGGACGGCGGGCACAACGGGCTGAAATCGATCGTCGGCAGGATCGGCCAGCAGTTTTGGCGGCTGCGGATCGGCGTCGGCCTTCCGGAGGGCACGAGTGGCGGCCTGGTCAATCATGTTCTGGGACCATTCACGCCCGACGAAGAGGTGATTCTCACCCGTATTATGGGCGATCTGCCCGAGCTGGCGACGATGTGGCTGATTGGCATGGGCGGCAAAGCGATGAACAGGTTCAACGCAAAGTGGTATGCCGATCCGGGGAAGCCTTCCGAGGACACCCAGCCCCGTCCCTGATTGTACATCCCTCCGGTTGCAATCGATGGTGGGCTCTGTTATGATGGCCCGGATCAGGACAAGGGGGGAGTGTCTCATCGATGCAGGACATCAGCGAACTTCGTAAGGACCAGCTCGACGCGCTGCGGGAAGTCGGCAACATAGGCTCGGGAAACGCCTGTACGGCACTTGCGCAGTTTCTCAACCGCAAGATCGACATGAACGTTCCCCAGGCGAAAATCCTTCCGCTGAACGAGATGTCGACGCTGATCGGCGGTCCGGAAGAGATGGTGATCGGGATTTTCCTCAAGGTCATGGGGAACATCTCCGGCCGGTTTCTCCTGCTTATCCCCGAGACGACCGGCGTCAAGCTGATGCAGACCCTGATTCCGGGCTCCACCGTGATGAAAGCCGCCGCGATGAACGATCTCGAGGTCTCGTGCATGCGCGAGGTCGGCAACATCCTTGCCGGGGCGTTTCTCAATGCCCTGTCCGTCCTGACCCGGACGCCGATGCTCAACTCGCTGCCGTCGATGGCCTTCGACATGGCGGGGGCACTGATCGACAGTGTGATCGCCGACATGGCGGCAGTCAGCGACCATGTCCTGATGATCGAAACCTCGTTCATCGAGAGTGACGAGAATCTGAAAATCCACATTTTCCTGATGCCCGACATCAACTCTCTGGGCCACCTTCTGGATCAGCTCGGAGTCAAGTGAGATGCCCGAAATCTACCCGGTAGGAATGGCCGAGCTGCGCATTGCGCGGGATCCGGACATTCTTGCCGCGTACGGGATCGGTTCGTGCGTCATCGTCGCGATGTACGATCCGAAGTCCCGGATCGGGGGCATGGCGCACATCATGCTGCCGGACTCGACGGGCATTTCCCAGGAGCGGCTGAACCCGCGCAAGTTTGCCGACACCGCCGTACCGCTTTTATATCAGACGTTATCCCATGCCGGCTGTTTCAAGACAAGTCTGATCGCGAAAGTCATCGGGGGTGCCGAGATGTTCCCCCCGAACGAGGATCTGAAGAACAACATTGGCTCGATGAACACAGCCGCAGCCGTGAAGGCGCTCGAGAAGCTGAGCATCCCGATCGCCGCACAGGACATCGGCGGCCGGGCCGGCCGTTCCCTCGAGCTGAAGCTCGATTCGGGCAAGATTCACCTAACCGTCCTGGGTGAATCCGCCAAGGAGCTGTAATGGCCAGACTGCCGCTGATGATGGGGCTGTTTCTGGCCCTGACGATGGCAGGTCTGATCGCCGTCCTGTCGCTCCTCGCAAAGGTGACCCTGGCGACGCTGCTGTTTCGGACGCTGATCTCGTTTTTCGTGTTCGGGCTGCTCGGGGCCATCACCGGCTCGGTGCTCGAAGTGCTGCTGATGCCAGCCACCACGAAGAAGGAGAGCGAAAAGCTCCGGACAGAGCTCGAAACGAACGATCAACAGGTCGAGGCCGAGCTGGGCGATCTGTTGTCAGAAGCGGAACCCGAGGCTCCCCCAGCCTCTCCCGGGACCGCCGCATCCGCGAAAGCTGCGGCAGAGTTCCAACCGGCCGTTTTCCCCCGCTATTCCGACGAAAATGGCAAAGCAGTTTCGCGGGGTGATTCCGTTGTGGTATCCTGAGGCGGTTAGACGCGGAGGAGAGATGTGAACCACGAATCGCAGTTGGCCAAAGCAGCCAGAGAAGAGAAGGAACGCGAGGCGACCGAAGCGCGCAAAGCCGCCGCGCGCGCCCAGGACGAGGAAGACCAGAAGCTCTGGCAGCAGTACAAGACAACCCGTGACCAGCGGATCAAGGATTCGCTGATCATGAAGTATGCGTCGTTCGTCAAGTATGTGGCGGGCCGGATCGCCGTGAACCTGCCCAGCAACGTCGAGTTTGACGATCTGGTCAGCTATGGCATTCTCGGCCTGATTGACGCCATCGACAAATACGATACCGGTCGCAATACCAAGTTCAAGACTTACGCCAAGACCCGCATCCGGGGCGCCATCTTCGATGAGCTGCGCCAGCTCGACTGGACCCCCCGCTCGATTCGGCAGAAGGCCCGCAAGCTCGAAAAAGCATATGCGAAGCTCGAGGGGAAGCTCGGCCGCGACGCGACCGACGAGGAGATCGCCGAGTTCCTGAAGATCGACATCTCCGAGCTGCACAAGCTGTTCGACGAAACGAAGAAGTCTCTTCTTCTCTCGCTCGACGAGATCTTCTACGATGACGAGGAGGGCTCGTCCCGCTTCGACTTTGTCGAGGACCAGAAGAGCGACAATCCGCAGCGCAAGATCGAGGAGGCCGAAGCCAAGCGTATCCTGACCGACGCGATCTCGAAGCTGTCGGAACGCGAGCGCATGGTCATCACCCTGTATTACTACGAGGACCTGACCTCGAAGGAGATCGGGAAGATCCTGGGCGTCTCCGACTCCCGCGTCTCACAGCTGCACACGAAGGCGATCCTGCGGCTGCGCGGCCGGCTGGCCCGCCTCCGGGACTCGCTGGTAGAAGAATAGTCATCCGTTTACAAAAAACGTGTGAAAGGAACTGCTCCTTTCACACGTTTTTCTTTGGCCCGGCTCAGGCATACTGAAGCGAGAGGCTGCTTTCCCGGTACTCGAAGCTCATGGATGCCATGGCCGCATACCGCGCCGCGCCCTTCTTCGCCGCACCGCCAGCCCCACCCGCTGTGCCATCCGTGGCCGAGGGTTTCGCGGCAGCCTCATCCGTGACGGTCTGCTGTGGCGCCTGCGCCGGATCTTTCGCATCGGTGCCGGCCGCGCCGCCGGCTTCCTGGTTCTTCCCGAGGGCGGCGATGGCCTTTTCGAGAAGCTTCTTCAGATCGACACCATCCACGGATGCCTTGTCGGAGCCAGCCTCGGCGTCTTTCTTTCCGAACGCGCTCATCAGCTCATCGAGCGAAATCTTCCCATCCTGGTCCTGGTCGAGACTCCCGAAGGACGAGATGGCATCCGAGATCTCGGAGGGAACCTGCTGGCCGCTGTTCTGCATCTGCACCTTGATGTTGACGAGCAGTCCCATCGTGACCCCGGAAGAGGCCTTCCCCTCCTCCCCGTTCTGCGCCGCCGGTGTCCCGGCGCCAGAGCCAGCGGACTGCACACCGGAACCGCCGGTGCCCGTGGCTGCACTCTCCCCGGCCCCACCGTCGAGCACGAGAGGTGATATATTTATCGTTATACTTTTTGCCGGGGCTGCGCCGGATTTCGCACCACCGGCGGAATTACCCGATCCGGCGAAGGATTCGAGTTCGTCGGCGCTGATGCCGTCGCGATTGGCGTCGATCTTGTCGAAAGCCTGGATGAGCGAGTCGACGCCGGATGCCGCCGGATCGCCTTTGGCGGCCAGCCGGTCCTTCAGTTCGGCGAGATCCGTCTTCTGCAGATTCGTCCGACCGGCCTGGAACTGCTGGAACCTGTCACGCAGGGAATCGATGCCAGAGCTCTGAATGCCGCTGATACTCATGGGATACCCTCCTGTCGTCGGTTCTCGGTCACAACGAGGTCAGCGTGTCTCCCTTTTCCCGATCGTCCCGGACAGCTCGATCATTTTCGCATGCTGGGCGGGGGTGAGGATCTCACGGACCTCGAGCAGACTCTCGAGCCGGATATCCATGACCTTCCCGACCAGCTCCTTCGACTCGCGGTTGAGTTCGCGAACGCGTTCCCGATCGAGCACCGGCTTCCGGAACTCCTCCTGGATGCTCTGCCGCAACGCCTCGATTTTTGCGAGCAGTTCGGACAGGGCGGCTTCCCGCTTCGCTTTCCGCTCGGCGATAGCCGCCTTCTGCTCCGCCGTCAGACCCAGTCCGGAGATGATCTTCTCGCGAGCGGCCTCATCCGCAGCTTGCCGGTCTGGTGCGGAAGAAACCTGGCCGCTCAGCGAATGAACGACGAGGCAGACAATGATCAGTGCCGCGATACCCAGGCGCATGTGTTCGACCTCCTCAAAGATGAGACACTCCATGTGTCTCGAAAAGTTTCACCGGAAAAAAAGATCTTCGATGGGCGTGTCGATCTGGACCGTCTGCATCAGGGCCTTCTCGAACGCGCCGGTTCCCCCGTATATCTCCATCAGCACGGCAGTGGTCGGGGCAAGCCGCGTCACGGCACGTTCTGGCGAGTCACGCCGGATGACCTCGACGAACAGCACGAGAACGGCGAGCGCCGCAGCCGTCGTCAGCACCGCGCTCTGGCGGCGGAGGAAGGCGCGAATGCGCTCGAAGAGGCCCTGCGGAGCCTCGTCGTCCAGCCGACGTTCGATCCGGTCCCACAGGTTGGCCGGGGGAACGGGCCGCGCCGCCTGCGTGAACGGGCCAACCAGCTCCTCCTGTGCGCGGTCCATCAGCAGACGGCAAGCTTCGCAGGCGACGAGATGCTTCAGCAGGTCCCGCTTGTCATCGGGATGGATCTGGTCGTCGAGGGCATCCGTCAGGATCAGTTCCCTGGCTCGTTCACAGTTCATGCGGGCCTCCCCTCAGTTTCGCGAACAGCGTTTCACGTGCCCGCCGCAGCCTGGTGCGGACGGTGTTGAGATTGATCTCGAGAACATCGGCGATCTCCTGGTAACTCAGCTGCTCGACGCTCCGGAGCAGGAGGCACACCCGCTGCTCCTCGGGCAGCCAGCTGAGCAGCTCCTGAACCCGGTCATCGAACCTCTCCTCAGGACAGGGCGTGGCCGTCCGGCCCATCACCCGCTGTTCCCTCATATACTCCTCGATATGCCCGCGTTCGACTGCATGCTTCTTGCGGGCATTGAGCGCGGTGTTCACGGTGATCCGGTAGATCCATGTCTTGAGGGCGGAGCGGCCATGGAACTGGTCGAGCTTCCGAAACACCGCGACGAAGACGTCCTGGGCGATCTCCGAAGCGACCTCGGGGCTGCCCGACATCCGCAGGGCCACGCCATAGACCATCCCGGCGTGGGCGCGGTAGATCTCCGCGAATGCCGCGCGGTCTCCGGCGCGGGCGCGGTCGATGAGGGTATCGGTTATTTCAGGCATTCCACGATGTTCGACATCCGAAACCGGAAAAAAGTTTCATTCCGGGAAACGGGCCCCCGAAG
>DATCTT010000197.1:0-6031 GCA_036567845.1 Candidatus Ozemibacteraceae bacterium
GTCCAATTGGACCGCCCCCGGTTCTCTTCACGCACATCTCATCTCATCGCTTCGGACGGACCGCAGGAGGTCGCTCCGCGACCGCGCGCCCTTTCCTGCAGAACCCCAACTCTTTCGAAAGAAGCTCCTCGAGCCCTGACGCCTGGAATTTCATCGCCGCGCGGGCTTTCTTCAAATCCATGCCTGTCGGGTCGATATCCCCCGGGGCCAGCAGGACATCATTGCCGCCGGCATTGTTGGTGCCGGCCATATCCAGGCATACATAGCCACCATCTGCGGTTCTGCCGGCCACGCTCAGACCGAGCCCGTACAGCACCTCGCCGGTTTCGTCCCAGATGTTGAGATCGATCAGGCCCGCAACTGTCGGCATCCGGAACCGGCCGATCGCCAGCTCGGAGTTCGGGCCGCGTTTTGCATAAAAGTCTTTCAGTTCCGGGGGCAGCACGAGTGAGCGAAGCTCGCGGGCATCATCGGGGGAGGCTTTTTCCAGCACTCCGGGAAACAACCGTTCGAGTTCCATCGCCAGTTCATCGTATGTCATGCGTGTCGCCTCCTGCGGATTGGGCCCCAGTGTAACACAGGAATCGTGCGGAAACACGACACCCTCCGGCCAAAGCCGAAGGGTGTCGGGAAGATATCCTTTACCGAATTATTCAGGAATGGCGACGGGGCGCTCGAGACGTCCGGTGCCGTTGCACAGGGTGCAGGTCTGGCGACCCGTTCCATGGCACCAGGAGCAGACCGTCTGGACGGGCTGCCCGTTCTGGCCCTGGGTGACGATGATCCCCGTTCCGTTGCAGGTGTTGCACCGGACCCAGCCGTATCCGTTGCAGGTCCAGCACCGCTCGGTGCGCAGCTCGAGCCGGAAACCGGCTTGCGCCTCGGGCGAGTAGCGGGCACACTCGTCGCTTTCGCACACGGCCCACTTGAAATGATGCCCTATCGCGAGCCGGCCTTCATCCATCGCGCAGCTGCGGACACCAACCACGATGCGTTCGAACACCGTCATGTTGTCTGTCACGTCATACAGGGAAACGGCGGCATACTTGCCGAGCCCATTCCAGGCGAAGGTCGGAGCGGTCGGGTCGCTGTTCTTCGCGAGGGCGAGGCCGGTCGGCCGGGCCACCGGGGCGCAGGGGGGCAGATTTTCGACGGCCTCGAGCTGCACCGTCACCGCGCCCTTGCTGCCGAAGAACGCCTTGGGCAGGTGCACGCGGATGTAGTAGTAGGTTGCGGTCAGCTCTTCCCGCTCGATCACGAGCTTGCCGGAAAGCGAGAGGGTGCGGCGGAAGAACGACTTCCCCTGCTGCGCCATGGCATCGGGCAGATCGATGCGGTGCTCCCAGCTCTGGGCCGCCTGGTTCATGCCGAGCTTGTGCTCAAAAACCTGGGAAACAGTTTCGGCCCACGCGGCGGACGGCAGCAGGGTCGCACAAAGGACGATCAGCAGCAGAAAATGCAGGGTGTTCCTCATGAGTGCCTCCTGGAAAAGAAATCTCTCTCTCAACTATCGGAGAATCCATCAGACGGAACAAGAAACAAATTCGTCCGACCGGCTCCGCCGCCTCTCGAACCGGTGGGGACATCCCCGTTTCCCGCCGTGTCACACGAATTATGCAGCGCCCGGAAAGTCCCATGGACAGCCCCAGAGGGGGTGTGCTACCCTTCACGAGATCACGCATTCCCACGACAAATCCGATTGCTATATAATATTATTTATATATGAGGCAAACCTCCGAGTCACCGCCGGCTCCGGTTTTCGAAACCGGCGCAACGCCGTGCGGCCCATACCAGCCCCCCGAACTCGGCCAGCCCGAAGCGGCGCCCTCCGGCGAGCACACGGGACTCGCCGCCGTTCTCGCGGGATGCGCCGGCATTCTGCTGGCCATGAGCCTTCCGGCTCTCCTGGGATGGGGCTACATGTATGAGGATCTGCGGGCGTTTTACCATCCCCTCCGGGCCTGGTATTCCTCCTGCCTCGGACACGGCCACCGATTCGACTGGATGCTGACAATCTTCGGCGGGTTTTACGCATCGGGGGAAGGCCAGCTGGGCGCGTATCATCCGTTTCACCAGATGATCTACCGGTTTCTCCCTCTGGAAGCGGCGTTCGCCGTCGAGCTCCTCGCGAGCTACCCCTTCATGCTCGCGGGCATGTACCTGTTTCTCCGGGGATTCCAGCTCAGGCGCGACGCTTCCCTGTTCGGGGCCATGGTCTTCACGTTCTCGAGTTTCAATACGCTGCACCTCGTCCATCCAAGCGGAACCGCTGTTGTTGCACATATTCCCTGGCTTCTCGCGGCAATCCGGGCCATGACCACCACGGCTCCGCGGCAACAGATCACCGGAGAGGCGGGTATCGCTCTCCTCACCGCATCCCAGCTGCTCCTGGGGCACCCCCAGTATGTCTGGTATTCGCTTCTCGCCGAGACCGCATGGAGTTTGTATCTGTTTCGCGGAAGACCCGACCTTCTGCTTCGGCTCGCCGGTCTCAAACTCGTCGGTCTCGGCATCGGAGCCCTTCAGCTGCTGCCCACGCATGAAGTCCTTCGGGATTCAGACCGGAGCACGCCGGACCTCGGCTACCTGATGGCTTTTTCTCTGAATCCAGTCAATCTCATCCAGCCGCTCACCCCGTATCTGTTCGCCGAACGAGGCCTCGGGGGGGTCACCCACGAGTTCGCCCTGTATCCGGGCGCCGCGCCGTTCATTCTCGGCTGCTGGCTTCTGATGTCACGGCGCGATGACGAACGTCTGAAAGGCCTGATCCGGTTTCTGACCGGCTTTCTCGCAATCTCCCTGCTGCTTGCGATGGGGCGTTTCGGTGGAATCGCCGTCCTGCTGACCTGGCTTCCCCTCGTCGGTTCATTCCGCGTGCCATCACGGGCCATGGTCCTGGTCCAGCTCGCCTGGGGAGTTCTGGCCGGCGTGGCCTGGTCGGAACTGGCTGGTTCTGGAAAAGCCGGGGATACGGAACGAATGGAGCGTCTGACAGCCCGCCTTGTCAAACTCAGCCTTCTGATCTCCTGCCTGTTTCCGCTGCTGTTGTCCGGGACGGATGGAAACGGACTGCTGGCACCGCTTGCCCTGATTGTCGCAGGTCCGGCCCTGGTGACCGGTGCCGCATATCTCTGCCGCAGGCTGGCCGGGAAGTCGGCCTGGGCGTTTCCCCTCCTGGCCCTGTTCACGGCAGTCGATCTCGGAATCTATGGCGTCAGCTATGCTGTGTTCCCGACCGAAGATCCGCTTGCAGCACGCGCACGCGCCGAGGCTCCTCCCGGCAGCCCGGGCGACCGGCTGGTCGTGACGCCGAAAACGTTCCGTCCGTCACACGAGTATCCTCTCAACAACCATTTCGCCACCCAGGGATTCATCCAGCTCGACGGCTTCGCCGGTCTGGAGCCCCGAAGCCGCCTGTTCAACGGTTCGGCAACCGTCCAGGCTCTCCGCACGGCCGGCGTTCGGTGGGTGTCGGTCCTCGCGAGCCCGACGCAGCCGGAACGGCTCCGGCCGGTCTCCCCCTTCTGGCTGGAGGTTCCCGATCCCCTTCCACGGCTTCGCCTCGTGAGCGACACGCTCATCGCCTCCCACGCCGACGAGGCGATCCCCCGAATCGATCCCGGCACCACGGCAATCGTGGAACACCCCGTCGATCTGGACCCCGGTCCGCCTGGAACCGCCCGCATCCTTGCCGAGTCACCGGGTTTTCTGATGATCACCACATCCACGACCGGCCGACGGCTGACGGTCCTCGCAGACCGCTTTCATCGGGGCTGGAAAGCCACTCTCGACGGCCAGGACATCGAGCTGCTGCGGGTCAACGGCGACTTCACCGGCTGGGTCGCGCCCGCCGGCACCCATACGGTGACCCTGGAGTTCCGTCCCGACAGCCTCGCCTGGGGTCGTCTCATCTCGCGAATCAGCCTTCTGCTGCTCGGCTTGTATCTTCTGCGGCGCTCCTCCGCCTTGAAACGGGAAGCCACCGCTTCGTCACCCGCCTGAGGCCGGTTCCGCCGTCCCGACCGGAGCCGCACGACCGGATACGGTCCGGAGAACGCGGGTGACCCAGAGGAGTCCAATGAGACCAACCGTGAGATCGGTGATCAGCCGTCCCGTGAAGATGCCGAGGATGCCAGCATACCAGGCGCCGGCGAAGGAGAGTGGAATCAGGAGGCCAAGCACCCGGATGACATTGAGCACGGTCGCCAATATGGGCTTTTGCATACCTGTAAATATAAATCCGCAGTACCGGTGCACTTCCATCATGCCGTAACCGAACGGGATGATACTCACATACAGCGTCAGGATCTCGGTCACCTTCGCATCCTTCGTGAAGATCGAGGCGAGAGCGGGCGCCCCGAGGACGAAGACCACCGCGACGAACGCGCCGTATGCCAGGGCGAACCTGGTGGCGAGGCTCTTCGCTTCCCCGATGCGGTCGAGTCGGCCGGCTCCGAAGTTCTGGCTCATGAACGGCGTCAGGGAGATCCCGAGCGCCATCGGGATGACGAAGGCGAAGGATTCGATGCGGCTCGCCGCCCCTCCCGCAGCCACGGCCTCGGGGCCGAACCGGCTGAGCAGGTGGGTGATCACGGCCGAGGAGACGGGCATCAGCACCATGCTGATGATGCTCGGCACGGCAAACCCGAGAATGCGCCTCCACGACTCGCCGACCGGGCCGGCATGCCATGCCTCGAGACCGAGCAGGCGGTGCTTCCGGATCAGCAGCCAGAACAGCCACGCCGTCGAAACAGCCTGGGAGAGAACCGTCGCCAGGGCCGCGCCGAAGATGCCGAGCGCGGGAAACCCGAGAAAACCGAAGATCATGATCGGGTCGAGAACGACATTGAGGATCGTCCCGAGCATCATGAAGCGGCCGGCCGAGACCGAGTCGCCCAACGCGATCAGGATGCCGTTCCCCATCATGGGCAGGGCCATGAACACCGCGCCCAGATACCAGGTGCGCATGTATTCGCCGATCAGCGGCAGCGTCGCGGCATCGGCACCGAGCCTGGTGAAAACCGGCTCGATGCTCAGGTATCCGGCGGCCGACATCACCCCAGCAACCAGCATGGTAAGCAGGAATCCATGGGTGACGATCCGGGCGGCCAGCGGCCGATCCTTCCGCCCGAGGGCATGGGAAGCCAGGGTAGTGACCCCGGTGCCGATCCCGCCCGCCATGAACGTCAGCAGCATGACGACGGGAAAGGAGAAGCCCATCGCGGCGAGAGGCAGCGTTCCCAGCTTCGCGACGAACCACGTGTCGGCGAGGTTGTAGGCGTTCATCGCGAACGTTCCGGCAAGCATCGGAAACGCCATGCGAAACAGCGTCCGCCGGACGCTTCCCTGCACCAGGATCGACATGTGCCGTTCGCTTTCTGCGGCTCAGCGCCGCGCGACGAGCCGTTCCGCTTCCCGCACGGCGGCGAGGAGGCCCCGATGGTCGGCAGTTCCGCGGCCCGCGATGTCGTAGGCCGTGCCGTGACCGACCGAGGTGCGCACGTAGGGAAGGCCGAGCGTGACGTTCACGCACCGGATCCCGCCGAACGCCTTGATCGCGATCAGCCCCTGATCGTGGGTCTGGGCGACGAACCAGTCGGTCGCACGCCGGTATTCGGCCTTGAACAGGCTGTCGGCCGGAACCGGTCCTTCGACGCAGGGATTCACCAAGCGGAACTTTTCTATAGCTGGAACAATAGCACGCCGCTCCTCGTCGCCGAACAGGCCGTGTTCGCCGGCGTGGGGGTTCAGCCCCGCGACCCGGATCCGGGGATGCGGGAGCCGAGCCGAGACCGCCGCCTCGTGAGCCATGCGAATCGTCTCATACACCGATTCGGGTGTCAGCAGCGCGGGCACGTCGCGCCAGGCGACGTGCAGCGTCGTCATCGCGACCCGGAAACGGCCCCAGATCATCGCCATCCGGGTATCGGGCACGCCGGCGAGAGCACATAACATGTCGGTATGGCCCGAAAAGCCGGAACCGGCGAGGCGGATCGCCTCCTTGCCGATCGGACCGGTGACCATGCCGGCA
>DATCTT010000198.1:0-2915 GCA_036567845.1 Candidatus Ozemibacteraceae bacterium
GCACGACCGTCAGCATCACGGCCGTGTCGACGACGGTCCGCACGCCGGCTTCGTCCTTCGCGCCATACGCCTGCGAGACGAGCACCGAGGCGGCCATGCCGAGACCGTTCGCCACGGCCATCATCAGGAAAAACGGCGGAAAGCTCACCGTGACGGCGGCCAGCGCCTCGTTCCCGAGGTATTTTCCGACCCACACGGCGTTGATCAGGTTGTAGGAGGTCTGGAGCAGACTGCCGGCCAGCATCGGCAGGGAAAACGCGACCAGGTGCCGCCAGATGCTTCCCGTCGTCAGATCGACGCCGCGATCCATGCGGCCTCCCCGGGGAGCCTGGCTCATGCCTCGATCATCCGCCGACCGAGGCGTCGCGCCTCTTCGAGGAACTCCTCCCGGCGGAGCACATCCGCGTGTTCCGGCAGCCCATGGGCCGTCAGTGTCGCCACGACATGGATGCCGACGGTTTTCAGCGCGCGTGCGTTCATGTCGAACGAGCCATCGAACGCGTTCCGTTCGGGGTTTCCCTGGCAGTAGATCATCGCCGCAGGCTTCCCGGCCCCGAGGCGGTGGGTGAAATCGTCGTTCAGAAAGCTGTAGAAGCGGTCGATCAGTGCCTTCGTCTGGGCAGAGACCTGGAAGAAGTAGACCGGCGAGCCGATGACGATCCCGTCGGCTTTGGGAATTTCGAGCAGCACGGGCGTCAGATCGTCGTTGATGACACAGTGGTCGTGGGTGCGACAGAAGCCGCAAGCCTGGCAGGGCGTCACCTTCATCAGATTGAGCCAGTGGATCTTCGACTCGCCCCCCGCCTCGGCAATGCCTTTCATGCAGTGCTGCATCAGGATGCCGGTGTTGCCATCCCTCTTCGGACTGCCTACGAAGCCGAGAATACGTTTCATGCCGTCCACCCTCCACGCTGAAGTTCCGGGATTATAGCAGAATCAGGCCGCGGAATGCGGCGAGGGAACTCTCCGCCGGCTGCGACGTCGCAGGTTGTCGCACGGCCCCCGGCACGGTTCACGGGGATCCGAAAGCGATCTGCCCGCGGCCTTCCCATCAGGGTTTCCGCATGCTGGCATGAGTATTGCTTTAATGGTCGGTGAACGATTTCACGCCGTCGCAGGACGGCGTCGTGCGAATTCACTCAGGAGGATACACACATGGCACGCATCATTGGCATCGATCTGGGCACCTCGAACTCGGCGGCCTCCGTCGTCGAAGGCGGAAAGCCGGTCATCATCCCCAGCGCGGAAGGGCTCTCGATCGGCGGCAAGGCGTTTCCCAGCGTCGTGGCCTTCACGAAAGACGGGCAGCGGCTGATCGGCGAACCGGCCCGGCGCCAGGCGGCCACGAATCCCGACCGCACCATCATGGCGATCAAGCGCAAGATGGGCACCAACCACAAGGTCACAATCGATAGCAAAACCTATACCCCGCAGGAGATCTCGGCAATGATCCTGCAGAAGATCAAGCAGGACGCCGAAGCGTTCCTGAACGACAAGGTCACCGGTGCGGTCATCACCGTTCCGGCGTATTTCGACGACGCACAGCGTCAGGCGACGAAGGATGCCGGCACGATCGCCGGCCTCGAGGTGAAGCGCATCGTCAACGAGCCAACAGCGGCAGCCCTGGCCTACGGGCTCGACAAGAAGGGCGACGGCAAGATCCTCGTCTTCGACCTCGGCGGCGGCACCCTCGACGTCACGATTCTCGAGATGGGAAACGGCGTGTTCGAGGTTCTCTCGACGAATGGCGACACCCAGCTCGGTGGCACCGACATGGACAAGGCGTTGATCGACCACATCGTGCGCGAGTTCAGGAACCGCGAGGGTGTCGATCTGTCGAAGGATTCCCAGGCGCTCATGCGCGTGCGCGACGCGGCCGAGAAGGCGAAGATCGAGCTGTCGACCACGACCACGACGGACATCAATCTGCCCTTCATCACCGCGACGGCCGAGGGGCCGAAGCATCTGATCATGACAATCACCCGGGCGAAGCTGGAGGAGCTGATCAGCCCGCTGCTCGACCGGTGCCGCAAGCCGCTCGACAACGCGCTGCGCGACGCGAACCTCACCCGTCAGAACGTCGACCACATCATCATGGTGGGCGGCCCGACCCGCATGCCGTCCGTCCAGAAGCTGCTGAAGGAGCATTTCGGCAAAGACCCCGAGCGGGGTGTCGACCCGATGGAGTGCGTCGCGATGGGCGCCGCCGTCCAGGGTGGTATCCTGCAGGGCGATGTGAAGGACGTGCTGCTGCTCGACGTGACCCCGCTCTCGCTGGGCATCGAGACGCTCGGCGGTGTCATGACGAAGTTGATCGACCGCAACACCACGATTCCCACCCGCAAGAGCCAGGTATTCTCGACTGCTGCCGACAACCAGCCGGCCGTCACGGTCCACGTGCTCCAGGGCGAGCGCGGTATGGCCAGCGACAACAAGTCCCTCGGCCGGTTCGACCTGGTCGGCATCCCGCCTGCTCCACGCGGCGTGCCGCAGATCGAGGTCACGTTCGATATCGATGCGAATGGTATTGTGAACGTCTCGGCGAAGGATCTGGGCACCGGCAAGAAGCAGGAGATCACGATCACCGGCGGCTCGGCTCTGCCGAAGCAGGATATCGAGCGGATGATCAGGGAAGCCGAGGCACATGCGGCCGAGGACGAGCGGCGCAAGGCGGCCATCGAGGCGCGCAACAAGGCCGAGACACTGGTCTATACCACGGAAAAGTCGCTGCGCGAGATGGGCGACAAGATCCCGGCCGGCGAAAAGGCCGAGATCGAGGCGAAGCTCGGCGATCTGAAGAAGGCCCTCGAAGGCGGCGAGGCCGAGGTCATCGAGAAGGCCTCCGAAGCGCTCATGACGGCCTCCCACAAGATGGCTGAGCAGATGTACAAGCAGGCGGCTTCGGCCCAGGCGGC
>DATCTT010000199.1:0-19676 GCA_036567845.1 Candidatus Ozemibacteraceae bacterium
CCCAGCCCGTCGTCGCGGCACCGGAACGCCCGGCCCCCAGGGCCGTTTCCAGCGAGGAAGCGCCTGCGGAAGAGCAGACCCCGTCTGCACCCGCACGCCCGGCCAGGAACGCCGCCACCGCCGCCGTTCCCGATGTCTCGGATCTGCTGACCCTGCCCCCGCTTTCCAGCGATGAACGGGAGGCCCTAGCGACCCAGATCCTCCGTGATCAGGAAAAGATCAAGGCCGACCCCTCGTCTTCCGGCTCGGATGAAGTGCTGATGCGCATCGCCGAGGCAACGGCGCGGTTCGGCGAGCCGGTCGAGGCGTGCAAGACCTACGACCGCGTGCTGACCGCGTTCCCCAAATCGAAGCATATCGAGCGCGCCTACTTCGAAGGCATCCGGCTTCGCGCCGTGATCGGCCTCCGGCCGGCCGTCGCCCAGTGGGGCGAGGTGTTCCTCCGCAGCTTCCCGAAATCCCGGCGGACGGGCGATGTGCAGCGGCTCATCGCCTGGGCCCGCTCCACTCCCGTGACCGGGAAGAAAGCCGCGCCGTCGTCAGTGAGCCCGGCCCGTTCCGCAAAAGCCGGCGGGGCCGCTTCCGAACGAAGCGCGAAGGGGGAGTTCGATCCCGAATCGGATCCCCGGTTCCGTCAGGCCAAGCGGCGCATTGCGGACAACCGGTTCGCGCTTGCGATGAATGATTTCCAGGTGCTGACCGATGCGCACCCGGAGGTACCGGTGCTGTGGTGGGAGCTCGCGCTCGTCCAGATCCAGCTCCAGCAGTATGACGATGCCGAAAAGAGCCTCGACAGGCTTCTCGCGCTCCAGCCCGACAATCAGGATGCCCGGTCACTGCTGGGCTACGTGCATTACCATCAGAAGGATTACAACCAGGCGGCCGCCGATTACCGGCAGGCTGGCGCAACCGAGAGCGAAGGGCTGAAGTTCTTCGACTCCCAGACGGCCGCGCGCCGCATGGAACGATCGTCGAAAAAATCGAAACCGTCATCGACCCGCGAAGGAGGGAACGAATGAATATCGAGAGCCGTCAGTTGATCGAAGCGTTACAGGCCGACGGAGACAACCGTCGGGAAGCCGAGGACTGGGGTGCCGCGAAGGCGGCCTATGCCAAGGCGATCGAGGAGTTCGAGCGCATCGGCGGGGACGACACCGAGATGCCCCTGACCGCCGATGACCTGGAGCTGCGCAAGGAGATCGAGACGCAGCTCGGCGCGGTCGATGCGCGGCTGGCGCGGTCCCACTTCGAGTGGGGGAAGACCGCCTTCGAGAGGCGCGACTGGGAACGGGCTCTCGAGGAGCTCGAAGTGGCCACCGAGCTGGCCGGCGACGACGATGTCGCGTTTCTCGAGCAGATCAAGCCGATGCTGGACAAGGCGCGGGTGAAGACGCGGGACCGGCATATTCACGACGAGATCACGCCGCTGGTCGAGCGGGGCGACAACTTCCGTCGAGCCGAGAACTTCGGCGAGGCGATCCTCGAATACCAGGAAGCCCTCAAGGCGCTGGCCGGCTTGCCGGCTGAGCATCGGTATGTCGTCTACGTGCGCGAGGCGCTGCGCGAGTGTCGCCGCCACCTCGTGAAGCCCTACCTGGCCCGCATCTATCGTGCCTCGCGGGCCGGCCGTGACCGGCAGGCGTTCGCGCTGCTGAAGCGCGCCCAGCTGCTGATCGACGAAAACGATCTGATCTACCGGGCGTTCGTCGACCAGATCGGCCAGGATATCTCGGCGAAGCTGTCGAAGAAGGAGCTGAAGGAGATCGAGGAGAGCGACGAGGGCGAATCCGCCGACGTCTGGTCGAAGGCCGTCGCTGAATATGAAGAAGCGCTGGACCTGTACTCGTCGTTCACCCAGACCGACCCCTTGTCGCCGGCCTATTCGGGCGCGAACATCTACGAGGACAAGTTCGTCCAGTCGCGGCGCAAGCTTGCGACCCTGTACCGCCAGCGCGGCGACCGGTTTCGCGACAAGGCGCTGTTCGACAAGGCGATCCGCCAGTACCGCGAGGCGCTGAAGCTGTTCCCTCGCTCGGACAAGGCGTTTTACGACACCTTCCGCGAGATGAAGAAGCTGCGCGCCCAGATCGCCCCGGCCTCGGCCTGATCCGGCCGGCTGCGCATCGATGCCCGGGAGGGGCGGGTTTCAAACCCGCCCCTCCGCGCGTTGGTGATGATTCTCATTGAAATATAGCGTATGATATCTATGGTCCTGGCGGGTGAACATGACTGATCCGAACGCATCGTTCCGAGGGCGGGGCCGGTTTTTCACGAGCGCCGAGGCCCTGGCGGGCCTGGTGTTCGGCCTGATCGCCGTTCTTTTGTTCTATAACGGATACTTTACCGATCTCGAGAACGGCAGCATCGACCTGCGGTTCCGTTCCCGCGGGGAGTTGCCCGCGAGCCGGAATGTCGTGGTGGTGTCGATCACCGACGAGAGCATCGCGAAGCTCGGCCCCTGGCCGTGGCCCCGGGCCGTGCATGCCCGGCTGCTCGATGTGCTCGCCTCGGCCGGGGCGCGTGTCGCGGCGTTCGACATCATGTTCAGCGAGCCGTCACTGGCCGGGCCGGAAGACGATGCCGTGTTCGCGCGGGCCGTCGCCTCGTTCGGCCGCGTGGTGCTGCCCCTCGTGATGGTGAAAAAGACGGTGCTCGACAACGAGTCGTGTGAGATGATCGAACGGCTCGTGGCGGATCGGCCGATTCCGGCCTTGCGCGCGCCGGTCGCCTCCGAGGGCTTCATCGACATGGAGCACGTGGACACGAACACCGATGGCGTCATGCGCCACCTGTTCCTCGAAAAGAAGCTTGGCGACGAGACCTACCGGTGCTTCGGCCTCGTCATCGCGGCCAGTCTGCTCGACGCGGTCATCGAATCCATCCCGGATGGAATGAAAATCGGCGACCGGCTGCTCCCCTTCTACACCCGACGGGAACGGTCCCGGCCCGGGGTGCCGATCAGCTCGCTGATGCTGAACTACGGCGGGAAAACGGGATATTTCGACGACGTGGCCTACCACGAGGTGCTCGAAGGCCGGTTCCAGAGCGGCCTGATGCGCGGCAAGGCCGTGATCATCGGGACGCGGGCCAAGGGCACATCCGAGGATGTGAAGTTCTCGCCGTATGGGGCGATTTCCGGCATGGAGATCCATGCAAACCTCGTTCACAACATCGTCAGCGGCCGGATCCTGCGGCGCATGCCGCCGCCCTGGACCTGCGTGCTGCTGCTCGGCACGGCGCTTCTCCTAGCCTGGATCATCTGGCGCACCGGCAGCACGGCCGGCAACCTCGTGATCCTTGCGTTGTGGGTTGCCTGGCCCCTGGCTGCCGTGGCGGCGTTCCGGCACGACCTGGTTCTCGAGATCGTTCCCTTTCTGTTTCTCGTGCCGGTCCAGTGGGCCCTGATGCGCCTCGGCCAGCAGCTCTCGGACCTGCGGCAGCGCAATCGGGAGCTGGCCCGCAAGGTGCGCGAGCTGTCGATGGTCAACGAGGTCAGCCAGGCCGTGAACTTCATGGGTGATTTGAACCGGACGCTCGACACGATCCTTTCCCGGTGCGTCCAGGCGCTTGGTGCGGAGCGCGGCTCACTGTTCATGCTCGACGACCGGTATGAGAGTCTCGTCGAGGCTTCGGTCGTTTTCGGCGTCGAAGGCGGGGCCACTGTTTCCCCCGAGCTGCTCGCGAAGTTCCGGGAAGGGGCGGGCGTGGCCGGCGAGGTGTTCGCGAAAGGCGAGCCGCGCCTGATTTCTGATGTGAGGCGGGAGCCGGGCTTCGAGCAGATGGCCGGGGGGCGCGGCGCGGTGCGCTCGATCCTGTGCGTGCCGCTTCAGGTGCGCGATACGCCGATCGGGGTCATGAACATCGTGAACAAGACGGCCGACGCGTTCGACCAGGAGGACCTCCAGATGGCCCTGACGATGGCGAACCAGGCCGCCGTGGTCGTCGAGAAGGCCCGCCTGTTCAACCTCGCGACGATCGATGGCCTGACGGGGCTGATCGTGCGGCGGCATTTCCAGTCGCGCATGGAGGAGGAGTTCCGGCGGGCGAAGCGGTATGAGAAGCCGCTTTCCTTCATCATGACCGATATCGATCATTTCAAGAAGTTCAACGACACCTGGGGCCATCAGACCGGTGACATGGTGCTGCGCGAGGTCGCCAAGATCGTGCGCTGCACGATTCGTGACACCGACGTGGCGGCCCGGTATGGCGGCGAGGAGTTCTGCGTGATTCTCCCCGAAACCGATCTCGAAGGCGGCCGGCTGTTTGCCGAGCGCCTGCGGCAGAAGGTCGAAACCTCGGTCTTCCAGGGGCCGAAAGGCGATCTGAGGGTGACGATCAGTCTTGGGCTCAGCGCCCTCCCCTATAATTATGCCGAGACGACGGTCGAGATGATGAAGATCGCCGACGAGGCCCTCTACGAAGCCAAGCATGCCGGCCGCAACCGCGTCGGTGTCTCGAATGTCACGTCACCGCCCGAACCCGAAGCCCAGGCCGGGACGGACGCTCCGGCCGAAGGCGGCCCTGCGGCCTGACCAGGGCGGGAGAAAATCGTTCCTGACCTCTGGAGACTCTGCGCTCGTCTTGTCGCCGGTGTCCGCTTTGAGCAACAGCCGAAGGAGGAAAATCATGCCCCGGAACCTGATTCTGGTTCTCGCCGTTCTGCTCACCGCCTGGTGCGGTCCCGTCCGGGCCGGGCAGCCGGCCTGGTTGTATGATGCGGACCTGGGTTTCCATTTCGCCCTGCTCGATTCCGAGGAGCCGGTGGCCGATACCGACAGGAAAGCAGCGGAACCTCTGGCGGTCGGCCCCAACTCTGCTCCGTGGGCGGCGGATATCACGAATATTGACCTCGATGGCATTCGTAACCTGGGGTTTCCCTTGCCCGCCCGGCCTGGCCCTGGCTCGTTCACGCTGTATCTCAAGTTTTTCGCATACCCGGCGTGGCTGAGCACGCGCGTTGCCGTGGAGCAGGCCGTCGAAGGCTACGGCCTTGACCTCCTGCCGGATCATCTGAAACTCCGGGCCTGGCTGCTCCGGCGGGATCACCTCCGGATCAAAAAAGCGTTCATCGCACCGACCGGCCGCGTTTTCTCCGCCGCGGATCCGTATCCCCCGCTTGTTCTTCCCTGCCGGAACATCCGGAACGGGGACGCGTCGATGTCTCCTGAAACCTATCTGACACGGGTGGTCCCGTTTCTGTCGTTGTATCTGAATCCGGCCGAGCCGGAGCCGGCCGGCCTGACGGAGGACGAGCGGGCGGCATGGAGCGGCAGGGGGGTCATCGCCTTCCACAAGGCCCTTCTCGCCGCTTACGAAAGGACGTTTGAGACGCTGTCTGGGCCCGATAACGACAAGTTCGCCTATTTCCGGATGCCAGCCGTGGCCGGCACGAAAACCCTGACGATCCTGAAGATTCCCCGCGTTCCCCTGGCGTTTGAAAAAACCTGGAGGGATCTGCCGATGCCGCAGAACCCGCGGAAGGTCTTCCTGTCAGCCCTGCTGCTGATTTTCCGCTCGGAGTATGAGGTGACTGGAACCCTCGCTGCCGGTGCCGTCGTCGATTCACCGGAGTTTGGTGCCGCGACGAGGCTGCTTCGTGCCCAGGTATTCGAGGCCGGTTCCGTCGTGCGGCAACCGTAAAGCGGTCCGGGTCCTTTCGGAAAAGGAGTACGGGAATGACCATCCCCTGGGATGTGCTGCTGTGCGATATCGACGGGACGCTGATGGGAAAAAACGCTTCGGGCTCCTGGAGTGCCTTTCCCGGAGCCTGTGAAGCTCTGAAAGAGGTCCGCCGGCGGGTGCGGACGGTGTTTGTCACGAACACGACGTCACAGTCGCAGAAGGCCATCCATCAGCTGATGAACGACCTCGGGTTTCCCTGCGAGCTTGGGGAGGTGTATACGCCTTGGGCGGTCGCCCGCAAGGTGATGCAGGCTGCGGGGCATACGAGCGGCTATGCATTCCTGCCGCCCCGGGACCGCAGCGAAGCCGACTGGTTCACGATCGACGAACAGGGCGGCGGTGCCGTTCTCGTGGGCGACGAATCGCTCGACGCGACATTTCGGCAGGTGCAGGACGCCTTCCGGCTGCTGATGAGGGGGGCAAAACTCTACACGCTCCAGCGGAACCGGTATTACCGCGGATCGGACGGCCTCTGTCTCGATCTCGGCCCGCTGACGGCGGCTCTCGAGTATGCCAGCGGCCAGACCGCCACGGTGTTCGGAAAACCCTCGGCGACTCTGTTCGAAAGCATCGCCGCGGATCACGGAACCCGGATCGGCCGTCTCGCCATCATCGGGGACGACGCCGAGTTCGACGTCGCGGCTCCCATGCGCCAGGGCCTGACGGGGATCCTGGTCCGGACGGGAAAATATCTCGCCGGTGCCGAATCCGCCCTGGAACGCCCGCCTTCACACATCCTTGACGCGTTCGCCGCCCTGCCCCATCTCATGGATTCGTTCTAATATAGAACGACACGGGCTCACGGCGACCATTTGAGCGTCGAACGGCCGAAATACACCACGACGTCACAAAAACACGAAGTTTTCATCAGAAATATATCTTTTGGTGTTCTTCGTGCTTTTGTGGTGAAAACCTCTGTGTCTCTGTGCCTCTGTGGTGCGTTGATTCTTGCGTTGGGTCAGGGCTCCAGGTCGGAGCGGGTCAGGTTCAGGGATTTGAGGTGGCGGTAGAGGGTCGCCTTGTGAACGCCGAGCATTGCTGCGGCCCGGGTGATATTACCGCCCGTTTCGGCGAACGCCCTGCGGATCGCCTCGGGAGCGAGTTCGATCCGGCTTCCGGCCTGCCGGGCCGGGGAACCGGGGGGAGTCGAAATCCGACTGACCTCCACCACCTCGCCGGGAGGTTCAGCGGCGGACGGATGGGGGATGACGGCTTCGCGAGAAATTGCCGATCCGTTGGAAATGCCGAAGGCCGGCTGTGCCGATGCCTCTGCGGGGCGTTGGGCGGCCGGCGTGCTGACAGAGGGCGGAACGATCTGGGTCCCGAGCGGAATGGCGTTGCGGTACGGCAGCATGGTAACGCGCGGGTTATACCGGGCGAACCGGGCCGCGTTCATGCGCTCGTCATACCATTCGCGCAGAGAGCGCAGCCCGATGACCTCACCCTGGGTCTCGGCGAACAGGCGCTCCATCAGATTGCGAAGCTCCCGGACATTGCCGGGCCACTGGTACTGCTTCAGCAGATGGATGGCCTCGCGGGTCAGGCAGCCGACCCGGCGGCCGTATTTTTCATTGAAGAGGGAGATGAAGTGCCGGATCAGCAGCTCGAGATCGTCAGCCCGCTCACGCAAGGGCGGCACGTAGATCTGGAGCGCATTGATGCGGTAATACAGGTCGGCCCGAAACCGGCCCGCGGCGACGGCCTCCTCGAGCTGGACGTTCGTGGCGGCGACGAGCCGCACATCAACCTTGATGGGCTTTTCGCCGCCGACGCGCTCGATCGTCTGGTCCTCGAGCACGCGCAGCAGCTTCGCCTGCGAACTGAGGGGCAGATCCCCGATCTCGTCGAGGAACAGCGTGCCCCGGTCGGCGCGTTCGAACCGCCCCTTGTGGGACCGGATGGCGCTGGTGAACGAGCCTTTTTCGTGGCCGAACAGCTCGCTCTCGAACAGAGTCTCGGTGATGGCGCTGCAGTTGAGGGTGACGAACGGGTTCTCCCGGCGGCGGCTCGAGAGGTGAACCGCCCGGGCGATGCCCTCCTTGCCCGAACCGGTCTCGCCGATCACCAGGACCGGCGCATCAGACACCCCATACAGCCGCACCTTGTTGAAGACACGCTGCATCGGCTCGGAGATCCCGACGAGGCCGTGGAACGAGGCTTCGCGCAGATTGATGCCTGCCGCTTCCGTCGGCGGCGCCGGCCGTTCCTGGAGCCTGATCGCGACGGCTTTTGCGCCGTTCGGCAGCGTCTCGGGATGGGCCTCAAGCAGGATCTGATGGGCCTGGTCATGGCGGTCGACGATGCGGGCCTGGAAATCGCGAACCGGGTTTCCGGTCTGCATGACCTGGTCGGCAAGCTCGATCACGCCGGGGAAGGCCGTTTCCAGCCAGTCGGTGTCGTCGGTGGATGCACTCGCGAATCCGTTTTCCGAGGGCTTCGGTCGGCCGAGATCCTCGGCGAGCCAGGCCGGGATGCGGCCCACGACCCAGCCGGAATCCCGCCGGAGCAGCAGGAGTTCGGGCTGCATCGGCAGGAGCGGGACCTGAGAGGTGGGCGTTTTCATCTGAGGCACCCGACACCATACAATCGGCGGAAGGTCGGACGCAAGCCGGCGACGCGAAAAAACATGCCCGACCGGGGATTTCCCGGCCGGGCGTGTGGCGGAACGGGGATTACTTCAGGTCGTGATCGACGACCGAGATCAGATACCGGGAGACGGCGCCGTTCGTGCGCTTCTCGACGTTGATTTTGACCTTGAACGTGTCGGGCTTCGGATGGCCGACGGTGAGGAAGGTGCGGTGGATGATTTCCTGCTTTTCGCTGGAGCAGAAGACGTCGAGGCGGATCTGCTTCGCGTTCTTCTTCAGGTGAGCCAGAGCGGCGCGCTGGTCAGCGGAAAGGCCGGTTTCGTCAGCGGACAGGTTCACGATTTCCGAAATCAGGCCGGTGACTTCCCAATACCCGTCGATGAAGGCCTTTTCATTCTCGAGCACCCGGATGGTCGCGTCGACGGTGATCAGGTCCTGTGTCTCGGCGGAAGCGGCGACCGGGAACAGCGAAATGCAGACGGCACAGAGAAGGGCGATCAGACTGATTCGGGAAAACATGGATTCATTCCTCCGTTGGATGATTGAAGTTGTATGAGCGCACTAAGCATTATTCGTGCCAATGAAAAATTGCCCATCCGAAGCGGATCGGGGTCGGACGACTGCCGGAATTCTGTACGACGGGTTCGAAAATTCATCCGTCGCGGGGAAAAGACTTCGGTGTTCGGTTCTGTACGCCGAAAGACGAAGTGGTGAATTCTTTTTCTTCCGTCGGAGAAGCTCGCACGATGGCCAATAATCTGCGTCGCACGCTGGTCCGCCTGGCGGCTTGGGGAGCCGTTCTCGCCGTGTTCTGCGGCGCCGTTCCCGCCCCGGCGGCGAAGTTTTCCGGGGAGTGGACCTACGACTCGCGGATGAGCGTCGACAGCACGCGCAAGGATTACGCCAAGGTCGAGTATGCCGAGCCGGATTACACCCCGGTGACGAAGCTGAAGGCCTACGACAAGACGTTCATCAGCTCGGTGAACGATCTGAGCTTCACCCTGAAAGGCGATCTGTCCGAGCGCCAGTTCCTCGACGTGAAGGAAACGCTGCATTACCAGAGCTACCGGCCCGAAGACTACGACGCGTATTCCCTCGACTCGTACAAATACACGACCGTCGACCATCTGTTCAATCTGACCTACGGGGTCTCGGTCGGCGAGGCCGATGCGTTGCAGCTCGATTATTACAACAACGTCTACCGCATTCCCATCGACAATATCTGGGAGTATACATCGAACCGCGCGAAGCTGCGCTACACCCACCGGCCGGGCGAATACACGGGGATCGCGATGGAGGGCTCCTACGAGGAGCGGGAATACCCGAACGACCGGGCCTCGAACTACCAGGAAGGGATCGTCTCGCTCGATCTCTCCACCTTCCTGCCGGAACAGATCCATTACACTCCCGTCGGCAACACCTCGCGCGGCGACCGGAGCACTTTTGAAAATATACCAACGGGTATAGCCACGAAAAAAGCGGTCGATCATTACACGAACTGGACCCGCCGGCCCGGCGAGCCGGATCCCGAGGCGAAGTTCCTGGCTCGGGTCACCCGCGGCGACCTGTATCTGACCTTGCTGGGCGACCTGAAGACCCAGAAGCGCACGACGATCGACAACGGCTTCTACCAGCCGTCCGCGACCCTGCGGGCGAGCTACGAGGTCGATGACCGGACGAAGCTGACACTCGAAGACACGTATTACACCCGCAAGCACGAGAACGAGTCGGACACCTACTATCTCTACAACCACACCTCGAACCGGGTTTCCCTCTCGGGGCGGCACCAGGCTTCCGAGCGGCTGCTGCACATCCTGACGCTCACCGACGAGCGGTATGCCCACACGGTGCATGACGACCAGGACTACACGGTCGACACGTTCCTCTGGGAAAACTACTTCTCGGGCGGGCGGACCGCTGCGAGCCTCAATTTCCAGGCGACGCTGACGAAATACGGCACCCCGCGTCTGTACTATGCCGATTCGAACCAGTACCAGGTGGTGCTCGGGTATGACTACCCGTTCACGCCGACCTGGCTGCTGCACCTGAAGGACGAATGGATCGACATGAGCTACGAGGAGTTCGAGGATCTCCTGTACTCCTCGTATGTCCGGCACACCTGGCGTGTCGGCGTCGAGAAGCGGCTGTCGACCTCCCAGGGCCTCGAACTCGGCTTCCAGAGCAAGCGCGAGCGGCACGGCGAGTTCACGGCAAACAACATCACCGAGAAATCCCTCATCTTCAGCTGGCTGTCTCACTTCTGAGCCGCCGTTCAGCGGCCCTCACGTGTGTGCCAACGCCTGCGAGCGGATCTCCCTCGATGTAAACGATGGAATACCGCTCGAAAGACTCCGTCCGGAAACTCCTTGCCGGCCATCTGAAAAAATCCGGCTTTGATTTCGTGGCCCGGAACATCGCGTACGCCAGCGAAAAATCAAACGCCTCGACCTCGGGAACCGCTTCCGGAAAGCCGGCCAACTATCGGAACTACCTGGCCAAAGCCCTTCAGGAAGATTTCGGTCTCGCTTTTCAGGAAGATCAGGAAGCCCGTCGCGCCGCCGAGGAAGTCCGTCGCCAGGCCGACAAGGCCGCCGCCCATGAACGGAAGCTCCAGGAGGACAAACTCCGCATCGAACGCGAAAACCAGGACCGCGCCCGCGTCTATCAGGAAAGCCTCACCGCCGAATCTCTCGCCATCCTGATCGAGGAAGCCCTCTCCCGCCTCAAGCCCCAGCAACAGGAATTGATTCGCCGCTCCCACTGAAAACCCCCAAAAACGTTGTTTCGTGGTCTGTCATTACCTGCGTAAGCCATCAAACTTTCAACTTCAGGTGAAATATTTATCCCCGAAGGCCGTTATCCGGTGATATTCTGTTGGAGGTAAAATATGCAGAACACGATGACGATTGCACCCATTACCCAGCTCTTGAATGAGGCTCCCATGCCTCTCTTGCAGTTAGATCAAATCCGCCTGGAGACGTCAGCAAAGCTGGACAGGAAGCGCAGATCACAACTGGGGCAATTTATGACCCCGTCTTCGATTGCCCAGTTTATGGCGTCGCTTTTTACTGATTCCGGCCTGATTTCAGCTTCCCTGCTCGACGCGGGTGCGGGAATTGGTTCCCTTTCTAGCGCATTCCTTGAACGGTGGCGCGCTGGTGGCTTCAGCTTCAAGCGGGTTTCAGCAACAGCGTATGAGATTGATCCTATTTTGCGGTGCCAACTGGCCGAAACCCTCGGGCGTTACGCCGGAAATAATATTGCCGTAGATATCGAATCTTCCGATTTCATCGAGGATTCCGTTTTTCTCCTGGGCTTTGGCAAGGGCGTTTGCTTTACCCATGCCATCCTGAATCCGCCGTACAAAAAGATCCTCAGCAATTCTTCCCACCGGCTGATGCTTCGCAAAGTCGGGATCGAGACGGTAAATCTCTATTCTGCCTTTGTTGCCCTAGCAATGGCCCGCATGATGCCAGGGGGGCAGGTGGTCGCCATCATTCCCCGGAGTTTCTGTAACGGCCCTTACTACAAGTCTTTCCGGGAGTTCATCTTGAGCCGGGCCGCCGTTCACCGGATCCACCTCTTTACCGCACGAAACAAGGCTTTCAAGGATGATGACGTTCTCCAGGAAAACATCATCATTTCCCTCGAACGAAGTGGTAAACAAGGCCCTGTGACCGTTTCTACGTCGGACGATGATTCATTCTCTGATTTCACCTCTTTCTCGATTCCGTTCGACCAGATCGTCAAACCCGGCGACCCTGAGGGGTTCATTCACATCCCGGTATCCTCGGCCCCTGATCCCCGCGCCCTTCCCTCTTCTGTTTGCCATTCCCTTGCGGATTTGGGTATCGAGGTCTCTACCGGCCCGGTGGTCGATTTCCGGTTGAAGCCGCATCTTTTTCCGATGCCTGTTTCCGGGGCGGCGCCTCTTCTTTATCCTTGCCATTTTTCGGGCCAAGTCACCGAATGGCCGAAGGCCGACAGCAAGAAGCCCAACGCGATCATGGTCAACAAAGAAACCCGGGGCTGGCTGTTCCCCAACGGGTTTTATACGGTTGTTCGGCGCTTCTCGTCGAAGGAAGAAAAGCGCCGGATCGTTGCCAGCGTGGTTTCCCCAGATCTTTTCAACGCTGAAATGTTGGGGTTCGAGAACCACTTGAATGTCTACCACCAGTCGAAGGCCGGTCTTTGCAAGGAACTCGTTCATGGTCTCGCCGTTTTCCTGAACTCGTCTCACATCGATACTTTTTTTCGCCGTTTCAGCGGCCATACGCAGGTCAATGCAACGGATCTTCGACGCCTAAAGTATCCGAGCCTGGCGCAGTTGAAGGCCCTTGGCCGTTGGGCCCTCTCGCAACGCGAGACATCCCAAGAGGACATAGACAACAAAATCGATACTCTCCCATGAAACAACGAATTGAAGAAGCTTTGCAGATCATTGTGGCTCTCGGTCTCCCTCGGGCACAGCAGAACGAACGTTCCGCGTTGTCGCTCCTGGCCTTGCTCAACATAACCCCAAAGAAGAAGTGGGCCGATGCAGAAAGCCCATTGATGGGGATTACACCCATCATGGACTGGGCCAGGAAGCACTACAAGAAGGATTACGCCCCGAACACCCGGGAAACCGTTCGGCGCCAGACCATGCACCAGTTTGTTGATGCCGGAATTGCCCTTTACAACCCGGACAACCCCCAACGCCCGGTCAACAGCCCGGCAGCAGTCTATCAGATTGAGCCAGCAACCCTGGCCCTCATCAAGAAATTTGGCACCTTGGCATGGAGTTCCGCGTTGCAGGCCTACCTTGCCGAGTGTGAGACCTTGCGGGACCGGTATGCAAAGCACCGAGACCAACAGTTGATCCCCGTTCAGATCGCCCCGGGCAAGGAAATCAGCCTCAGTCCTGGGGAACATAGTGAACTAATCAAGAACATCATCGAGAGCTTTGCCCCACGCTTCGCTCCTGGCGGAGTTCTTGTCTATGTCGGTGACACCGGTGAAAAGTGGGGGTATTTCGATGAGCCCCTGTTGAAATCCCTCGGGGTCATCGTCGACTCTCATGGCAAGATGCCGGATGTCGTTGTTTACTGCCCCAAGCGAAAGTGGTTGTTCCTCGCGGAGTCCGTAACTAGCCACGGCCCCGTGGACGGGAAACGCCACGAAGAGCTTGCCCGGCTTTTTTCGAAGTCATCGGCTGGCTTGGTCTTCGTGACCGCCTTCCCAAGCCGCTCCATCATGGCCCGCTACCTTGCCGATATTGCATGGGAGACCGAGGTATGGGTATCGGATGCTCCGTCCCACCTGATCCACTTCAACGGGGACAGGTTCCTTGGCCCGCATCAACCATAAAGAACAACGGAGAATTCCATGAAACTGTCCAAGGAACAACATCAGATCATAACCAATAAAATCAATGAAAAGTGGGCAAAACCAATTGCGTGTCCAACATGCAAGGCCAACAACTGGAATCTTTCAGACAACGTGTTTGAATTACGTGATTTTAATTTTGGAAATATGGTTATTGGTGGTGTGCCTATCATACCACTAGTTCCTATTATCTGCCACAACTGTGGAAATACAATCCTAGTGAATCCTCTTATTCTCGGCGTAGAATTGAAGGAGGATTCAAGTGCCGAACGAAAATGAATCCTTACAACAGACCACTAATCGAAATGTCCAAATATTCTGTTCATCTCCTCATGAACTGTCCGTAAGGGAAATGGACTGGCAAAGAATTTATCGTAAGATTAAGAGTGTTCCACTGGACAGCTCAATTTATCAAACAGTTGCGTCAACCCTCGCCGGCATTTCAGGCTCTGCTGGTTTATCTTTAATTCCGCTTTATCAAGCAGCGGCATCTGTTGATCCTTGGGTCAAGCCAGCATTCTGGTTTGTCTTCTTGGGTTGTGGCATTGTCGCTTATATCGTAAAGAGGTTTGATTCTGAGAAAAAGGCATACATTAGTTCTTCTGTTAGTGAAGTTGCCAAAGACATGGAAGAAGTCTACTCAACAATCTTTCCCAACAAAAAAATGCTGGAATGAATAACTAGTCATGCCCTAGTTAACCTCACCCACACTAGAATTATTGGTTCGCTTCGCTGGTGCAAGGGCAGCGTCGGTCTCAGCCAGCGCATCACCTCCGGCTCCAGGGGCTTCCACGAAAGTTGTTCCTTGCCCGATAATCCTGTAAAATACTTCAGAGGATTTTTTCGGAGGGGGGCCTGATGGCAGTCACGAAATGGCGTGTGGTCCGGATTATTCTGGTATTCTGTCTGGTATTTATGGCGGGTGCGCTCTTTCTCGCGGCCCAATCAAAGAGCCCGGCAGTCTCTTCTCTGGAAACCCTGTTGAATGGCCGCCCTAGCGGCCGATGAAGCAGAAATAGTCCATTATTAGCAGTGAAAAATGCCAACTGAGACAGTAAAGTAGTCGCTATATGCAATTATGATGACTTTCATGTTTGCAGAAAGGGCATTATACCTGTTCGAATGCCCTGATTAAGTGCACAAACAGATCTTTTTCAGCGCGTTTTGCTGAAAATGCCTGCTTTTATTCTGCTTTGCGCAATTCTTCCGGCCCGGAAATGGTCTTTGCAATCCACCCCAATCATGTGTGCCTACACCTCAGGGATGCGGATTATGAAGTGGACCCGGTTTTCGAGGATGCTTACATCGGCGGCGCTCGACCGTCGGACTCATTCGATTCTCATTCAGTCTCTCCCGAGAGATGAAGGTTCCGAGGATGCCTGTCGGGGCTTCGAGCATGTGCGGCAATACTGCGGCGGATCGCTGATTGCGGCCGGATCCCGGTTGTGATCAGCGGGGGCGGTATGCTAAACTGCCGCCAATGATGCTGTCTTTGCTCGTCCTGGGTGAGATGAGCCGGGAGATTCCCGCGCCGGATCTGCGCGCGCTTCTGGCGTCCGTTCGCGACGGCGGAGACACGCCGGAGACCGTGGTCTGCAACGCCTCGCGTCTCCTGGGGTCTGGAGGCCGGCCTGCGGCCCACCTCGAACGGCTCTTTGACAGTGGAATCGACGTTGTTGTTCTGGACGCGAAATCCCTCGCCCGGCCCGCCACCCGCGAGGTTCTCGGGACGCTCCGGCGGGTGATCCGCCCGCTGAACCTGCCGCCCGGAACCCCCGGCGCTGCGGATCTGCTGCTCGAAACCCCGACCGGCGCCTGCCGGTTCGTCGCTCTCGAGACCGGAGACGACCGTCTGCCCGTCGACCCGCCCTGGGAGACCCTTGCCGCGTTCGAAGCCGGCCTGACCGACCGGGCGCCTCTGGTACTCCTGTTCACCGGCTCCGATCTCGAACTCAAACAGGCGATGGCATGGCGCGTTCAATCCCTGAGCCGCCCCGTCCATCTCCTCGGAACCGGTCTCGGCTGCATGGCGGGCCACCCCATGATCCGCATCGGCCGGGCTTCGGTCCCCGACGTCGGCATCGCCGCCGGGGAAACAACCGTCTCCGGCATCGCTCCCGATGTCTGGTGGCAGCGGCAGGCGCACCTCCAGGGCGCTCCCGCCCTTCCCCCCGACAGACTTCTGATCGACGCCATCCGGCTGCGTCTCGACGATGCGGGCCGTGCGGCCTCGATCGAGCGCCTGCGCTTCGGAGTCTGACCATGAGCGGCGCGCGACGGTACGCGATCTGGGGAAAGGCGGCTGCAGCGCTTCTCGTCTGGGCGATCGTTGTGACAGCTGCTTCGAACGGCGCCTTCGAGCTGTTCGACAACGGCATCGAAGACCTGTTCTGGAGCCTCCGGCACCGGCTCGAAACGACCCGCGACCCCGCCCGCAGAGAGGGCTGGAAAGCCGCGCTGCTCGCTCCCGATGCCTCTTCCCGCGTCTTGGTCGTCTCGATCGGTCCCGAAACGGTCCGAACCTTCTTCGAATCCGAGGGGCTGACCTGGCCCCTGCCCCGCCGGGTGTACGCCCGGTGTCTGAAGATGCTCCAGGAGCTCGGGGTGGCGGCCGTCGGCATCGACATGGTGTTCGGCCCCGGCAGCCCCGATGACGAGCGCGAACTCGCCGACGCCATGCGTTCGGCGAGCATGCCAGTGATTCTGGCCGCCTCGCTCGAAAAGCGCCAGGCGGTCACCGCCGATGGCTCGGGCGATGACGATGAAGACGAGGGGTATGCCTTCCTGGAACGGGAAAAGACGGTTCTGCACACGTCCGTTCCCGTGCTCGCGGAAGCCGCGCGGGGGCTCGGGCTCATCACCTACGAACGCGGCATCAACCAGGGGGATGTGATCCGGAAAACCCCGATTGCCTATCCGCATGAGGGCCGCCTGATGCCCTCCCTGTCGCTGGCCGTCTGGATGGCCGCCCGCGGCCTGCGCGAACCCCCGGTTCTCGACGGCGAAGAGCTGCGCCTGGAGGACGGAACGCGGTTCCCGCAGGAGCTGCTGCCGGCCTCGGCGAGTGTCTGGAACGCTCCGGCCGCCGCTTCCCCGCGCTGGGAGGCCGATCCGGCCGCCGTCTACGCCTTCCGGGACCTGTATGACCTGTATTCCGGCCGTCTGAACCTGACCGGCGAGCAGAAGGCGATGCTGAAAGGCTCGATGGTTCTGATCGGCGTCAGCGACGACTTCCTGGGCGATACGATCTCCATTCCGGGCCGGCCGGTCGTAGCGGGCATCATGCTGCATGCGGCGATGCTCGATGCGATGAACCGCCCGCGAGGCTTCATGGGCCGCCTCGATCAGGGCGCGCGCGCCTGGCTGCCCTCGCTGCTGCTGGGCCTCTTGTGTGTCTGGATGCTGTTCGCGCAGACCCTCTCCCGCCCCTGGCTGGGCGCTCTGCTTGCCCTTGTCGGCCTGTGCGCCGTCGAAGGCGGGGCGTTTCTGGTGTTCCTGCAGGGATGGCGGCTGCGCACGGGCGTCGTCATCGCGGGGTTCCCCGTGGCGCTTGCGGTGCTGGCCTGGCTCGATTACCTGTTCGAGGGCCGCGAAAAAGCGCTGATCCGCGAGGCGTTCGGCAAGCAGGTTTCCCCCGAGGTCGTCGACGTGCTGATCGAAACCCCGCATCGCGCCCTCGAACCCACCCGGCAGGAGATCTCGGTTTGCTTCATCGATGTGTGCGGCTTCACCAGCTTTTCCGAGCAGCACTCCCCCGAACGGGTGCTCGTCCAGCTCAATTATTACTTCTCGCGGCTGGTGCCGATCATCCACCGGCACCGGGGCTGTCTCGACAAGTTCATCGGCGACGCGATGATGATAACCACCGGAGTTCCGCTTCCCGACAAGGATCACGCGTTTTCCATGGTGCGCATTGCCCTCGAAATCCGTCAGGAAATTTCGAAGATAAATGCAAATCTCCCATCAGGGATCTTCCCTTTCACCGTGAGTTGCGGTATCAATTCAGGAGCGGCTATTCTCGGCAACGTCGGTTCGACTGAGCGAATGGAATATACCGTTATCGGCGACACGGTGAATCTTGCCAGCCGGCTTCAGGGAAAGGCCGGAAGTCAGGAGATCGTGATCGGTCCGAAGACGTATGAACTGGTTACTGGCATGGTGGAGGTTCAGCCCCTTGAACCTCTGGTAGTGAAGGGCAAGACCGAACCCGTGCATGCATGGCGGGTGACAGGCCTCAAGGAGAATGAATCGGGTGGCTGATGTTCTGAGCGGCGACACGCTGAAGGTTCTGTACAAGACCCAGCGGGACATCCTGGCGAGCGCCAAGGATTCCGATACGCTGCTGACCATCCTCAGCCGGGCGGCTCACGAGCTGTCCGGCCAGCCGGGCTTTGCCGTGCTCTTCTACGATGCCGCGGCCAAGCAGACGCGCGTGCGTTTCTCGGAAGGCTTCGACACCGCTTCCCTCGGCACCCACTGCAAGACGTTCACGGCTTCGCGACTCGGCAACCTGCCCGTCTCGAGCGAGATCGTCTCGACGCTGGAAGGCGCCCGCCGGTATTTCATCCCGATCGGTGATGCGCTGCTGCCGTTCGGTGCGCTGATTCTGCCTGCCGGCTCCACGGTCGGTGGTGGCACGGTCTCGGGCATCGACGAGTTCCGGGAAATCGCCGCCGACGCGATCGGCCGGTTCATGGAAGTCGAGCTGGTCCGGCTGCAGATGGCCGAACTGGCGACCCTGCTCGAGGTCGGCAAGGCGATCAGCTCGACCCTCGACCTGAACGACCTGCTGCGCAAGATCATGCAGATGGCCACGAAGGTCATGCGGTGTGAGACCTCGACCGTCTACCTGGTCGACCGGCAGACCAACGAACTGTATTTCCACATCGTGCAGGGCGACCCGAATGTCGGCTCGAAGCTACAGGAGATCCGCCTTCCGATGGGCACCGGCCTCGCAGGCTGGTGCGCGAAGGAGAACAAGCCCGTCATCGTGCCCGACACGGCGAAGGACCCGCGGTTCTTCAAGGGCGCCGACAAGAAGTCCGGCTTCGTCACCCGGTCGATGATCTGCGTGCCGATGCGCCTGAAAGACGAGGTCATCGGCGTGTTGCAGGTTCTCAACCGCACCGGGGACATCCCGTTCAACGACCACGACGTCGAGATTCTCGAGGCGCTCGGCAACCAGGCTGTCTCGGCCATCGACAACGCCCGCCTGTACGAGAACATCCAGAAGGTCTATCTCGCCACGATCGAGGTTCTCGCGACCGCGATCGATGCGAAGGACCCCTACACGCAGGGCCATTCCCGCCGCGTCACCCAGTATTCCGTCGCGATCGCCGAAGAGATCAACATGGAGCGCAAGGAGATCGATGCGGTGCGGTATGCCGGCCTGCTGCACGATGTGGGCAAGATCGGCATCAACGACAGCATCATCCGCAAGCCTGCCCGGCTGACCGACGAGGAGTATGCGATCATCAAGAAGCATCCCGAGATCGGCGCCAAGATTCTGCGGCCCGTCGACTTCCTGGCCGACAAGGTGCCGGGCGTGAAGCATCACCACGAGTATTTCGACGGCCGCGGCTACCCCGACCATCTCAAGGGCGAGGATATCCCGCTGATCGCGCGCATCATCTGCGTGGCCGATGCGTTCGACGCCATGACCACGAACCGCCCGTACCGCAAGGGGCTGAGCTTCAACACCGCCGTGGCCGAGCTGAAGAAGTTCTCGGGCAAGCAGTTCGACCCGATGTGCGTCGAGGCGTTCCTGAAGGCGTTCGAGAAGAAGCTGTTCCAGTATTTCGAAAAGGTCGGCGAAACCGGCGACATGATCCTCAAGCAGGATGAAACCGAGATCGAGGAGTTGCCGCACGGGTTCGTCCAGGGCGTGCCGCTCGAGAGCCAGCCCTACCCGCCGATGATGGCCTTCGGAAACACGCCCTCGTCCCAGCCGTTCCCCCCGATCATCCCCGAAGGGAACGAGCCGCCCGGTATGAAGGCTGCCGCGCAGCCCGCCGGCCATGCCCCCGCGAACGGAAACGG
>DATCTT010000200.1:0-4061 GCA_036567845.1 Candidatus Ozemibacteraceae bacterium
GCCGGGATGGCCCCGGCCAGCAGCCAGAGGAGGAAGAGGAACGGGTGCGGCCGGATTGATAATACACTCATAACTCTATAATCTGTTCAGGAGGTGGGGGAGTCTTTCCGGAGACCGTATTTTTTGAGCTTGTAATGCAGATTCTGCCGCGTCAGCCCGAGCCGTTCAGCGGCCTGGGAGTAGTTGTAGCCGCTCGCCTCGAGCGCCCGTCGGATCAAATCCACTTCGAGCCGCTCCCGCGCCTCGTCCAGCTGGACACCCGGTGGGATTGCCGCGGTTCCGCTGCCGATTCCGGGCTCGGGCAGGGGAAGATCATCCGGGAGCAGTTCCTTCCCCTGTCGCTTCAGAATGACGGCCCGTTCAATTACGTTCTCGAGCTCACGCACGTTCCCCGGCCAGGCATACCGCGCGAGCTTCGCCAGCGCCGCTTCCGACGGCTCGAGAACAGGCCGGTGATGCCGTTCCGCGAACCGCTTCAGAAAGACATCGACCAGGTCGGGAATATCCTCGATCCGTTCCCGCAGCGATGGCATCCTGATCTCCACGACGCTCAGCCGGTACAGCAGATCCTCGCGGAACCGTCCGGCGAGGCATTCGGCCCGCAGATCCCGGTTGCTGGCCGCGACGATGCGCACATCGACCGGATATCCGCGGGTGTCCCCGACTTTTCGCACCGAGCCGTCCTGGAGCACGCGAAGCAGCTTCGCCTGGCTGGCCACCGCGAGGTCGCCGATCTCGTCGAGGAACAGGGTGCCTCCCGCCGCCTCATGAAACAGCCCGTCCTTGTCGGCGAACGCTCCGGTGAAGCTGCCTTTCAGATGGCCGAACAGCTCGCTCTCGACGAGGGCTTCGGGAATGGCGCTGCAGTTCACTGGAATGAAAGGTCCCGTCGCGCGCTGCGAGAGAGTGTGAAGCGTGCGCGCTGCCAGCTCCTTGCCGGTGCCGCTTTCCCCCTGGAGCAGAACGGTGCTCTCGGTGTCGGCGACTCGCCCGATCAGATCGAGGACCTTGCGGATCGCCTCGGATCGGCCGGCCGGCCGGCTGACGGAACCCGTGTCGATCGTGTCGGACGGCGGCGGGACGGCCTCGAGCACCCGGCGCACCGCGGCTTGGAGCTCCTCGATCTCGAACGGTTTGAGCAGATAATCCCGCGCGCCCAGCCGGACGGCGGTCACGGCCGTCTCCACGGAGGAGTAGGCCGTCATGAGGATGCAGGGCGGCGAGGGGTGCAGCTCTCCGAGTTTCGCCAGCAGGTCGAGTCCGGTCATGCCGGGCATCCGGATGTCCGAAATCACAAGGGCTGGGTGGCGCTCGAAGATGAACGCGAGGGCGCGGTCGGGGGAGGTGAACTCGCACACCTCGTGTCCGTCGAGCTCCAGGGCCCTCTTCAACGCCCGGAGGAGCTTGGCTTCGTCATCGATCAGAACGATTCGGTTCGGCATGGATTGGTTTCTCCGTCGTCAGGGCACGCGCCTCTCGTCAGTATCGACGAGGCGCAGGGTGAAGGAAAACTCGGTCCGGCCTTCCGGCAGGCGCACGGCCCGGATGCGGCCGCCATGTCCCTCGATGATCGACTGGCAGATCGCAAGGCCGAGGCCGGTCCCCTGCTGCTTGGTCGTCATCAGGGGCTCGAACAGGTGGTCAGCCGCCTCGCCGAGGCCGGGGCCGTTGTCGGCCACCGTGACGGCGGCGAATTCCCCGTCCAGCCTGTGAGCCCCGATGCGGATGACAGCCGGCGCGCCGGCTTCGATGTTTGCCTGAAGCGCTTCGGCGGCGTTACGCAGCAGATTCGCCAGGACCTGGTCGATGCCCGTTCGGTCGACGAGAACGTGAAGCCCGGACGGCATATCGGTTTCCAGCTCGATCCCCCGCCAGGGCGGCTCTGTCCGCGAAAATCGAAGCGCGCCATATATAACATCAGATATAGACGTGGGCTCCAGTCGGGGTGGCCGGTTGTGCGCATATTCGAGCAGGGATTCGACAATCCGCCGGCACCGCCGGGTCTCCTCGATGATGGCGCGGATGTCATCGGCCTCCACCGGGCGACCCCGTTCAAGCGCGTCGGCGGCGAGGCCGGCACTGGCGAGAATCGTACCGAGGGGGTTGTTGATCTCGTGTGCGAGGCCGGCCGAGAACCGGCCCAGAACGGCCATCTTCTCCTTGCTCATCAGCTCCCGCTGCACCTCGATCAGACGATCCCGGGCCGTGGAAAGTTCGCGAACCATGTGGTTGAAGCTGCGTCCGAGCATCCCGATCTCGTCCTCACCGTCTGGTAGCTCGGCCGGCGGGATCTCCTGCCAGTGGCCCGCGCCGACACGGTCGATGGCCTGCTTCAGCCGCTCCAGCGGTCCGAACAGGTGCCGACCCAGGAAATAGCCGAGAATGAGCAGGCCGAGAATCTCGAGGAGAGCCAGCCGCAGCATCAGCTCGTCGACGCCGGTCCGCGTCAGCGTGGCCGAATCGGCCTCATACCCGACCAGGAGCATCTGACCGGTTCCGGGAACGGCGGTCGCGCGAAGGCGATACAGCCGGCCCTGCATCAGACGCTGGAACGTCGCTTCCCGGGCCGCATACTCGGCCACCAGGGCAGGGGACCAGAGTTCGGGATCGCCGTACAGCATACCGTGCCTGTCCCAGAGAACGGCGAGAATCATCGAGGCTGATGCCGGTTTCCGGGCGACGAGGAGCTCGGTTCCGGTCGAGAGCATTGTCACGTGCGTCAGCAGGCCGGTCCCCGCTAGGGGGCCCGCCAGCGAGATCCGCTGTGGAACGGCGTGGTCGCGATCCAGCGGCGCCGGTCGGACCAGCGGATACAGCAGACTTTGACCATTCCGGCGGATATCCAGCCAGTCGAGGCTGAGCTGGCGTTTGAGCAGTTCGACCGTCTCGAGAAGCCGCTCGCTGCCGCTGTCTCCGCTGGCTCCTTCCTCGGTGAGCCCAGCGGAGACGAGCACGGGGGCGATCTCGGCCGATATGCTGGCCAGGCTGGCCCGTTCCCGTTCCCAGCGGGCGAGCGTCGTCTCGCGCAGGGAGGTCAGCTTGCCCAGATCCGCCGCTTCGATCTGGAGGCCAAGGGTGCGTGCGCCCCAGGTGATGATCAGGCCGGTCAGGGCCACGATCATCAGGGCGAACCCGATGCCGATTTTCACGCGAATGCTCACGCTTGCTCCGCTTCTCTGCCGAGGTTGAGGGCGTTCATTCTATCATCGCACAAAACGCAAAGAAGGGGGAAGAGCCCGCCGACGATCTCCCACAACGATGTCGTGATAGGAAGAATGGCTTCACCACAGAGCCACAAACTCCGGAGGAACGATCTTTTCTGTGACTCTGTGGTTCGTTGTTATACTGTATTCGCTATATAAAAAAGCCCCGTCGCGGGAACGCGGCGGGGCTGTTGGGAACCGGGGTCAGTAGTTGATCAGCTGGGCAAACGAGTCGGGCTCGAGGCTGGCGCCTCCGACGAGGGCCCCGTCAATGCCGGGCTGGCTCATATAGGTCTTCATGTTCTCCGGCTTCACTGATCCGCCGTAGAGAATGCGGGTCTTGTCGGCGGCAGAGCTGCCGTAGCGGCTGTGCAGGAACTCCCGGATCAGGGCGATCGCGTCATGCGCGTCCTTCGCCGAGGCGTTCTTGCCGGTGCCGATGGCCCAGACCGGCTCGTAGGCGACAACCATCGTTCCGATCGCGTTCTCGGGGACATCCTTCAGATTCCGGTCCATCTGGTTCAGGATGACCTGCTCGGTCAGGTTCTTCTCGCGCTCCTCCAGCTTCTCCCCCACGCAGAGAATCGGGATGAGCCCGTTTTTCACCGCGGCGAGCACCTTGCGGTTGATCAGCTCGTCGGACTCGCCGAACACCCAACGACGCTCCGAATGGCCGAGAATCACGAACTCGCAGTGAAGGTCCTTCAGCATCGAGGCCGAAACCTCGCCGGTGAAGGCGCCTTTCTCCTCGAAATACATGTTCTGGGCGCCGAGCAGGATCTTGGTCTCCTTGCGGGCCAGATCGACCGCATGGATCAGGGGGAACGGCGGGCAGATCAGGACATCGCGTTCGCGCAC
>DATCTT010000201.1:0-21449 GCA_036567845.1 Candidatus Ozemibacteraceae bacterium
CGCTGCAACGCCCGCCCCGGTTGCGAAACCGACCGTCACGGCCGGCGAGCCCGTTCCCGTCGTGACGAAGCCCCGGTTTCATGTCCAGCTGGGCGCCTTTGGAGACGAGGAGACGGCTCGTTCCACCGGCGACGCCCTCAAGAAAAAGGGATTCGACGCAGCGATCATGGCCCCGGACGACCAGTATGAGATGTATCGCGTGCTGATGGGCCCCTTCGACCGTGAAGATGAGGCCGAGGCGCTTGCCCGCAAACTCAACGAACTCGATTTTCCCTGTTTCGTGATAGAATCCGCCTACGTCCAGAATCGAGAGGAGGAGGCCCCGTGAGCGCTCCGCAGAATTCCCGCGAAACGGCGAGCTCGCTGCTGTTTTTGTCCCCGTTTCTCATCCTGTTCTCGGTGTTCCTGCTTTTCCCGATTCTCTACTCGCTGTATCTGAGCTTCTATGATTCTTCCCAGGGCTTTGGTCTGACGAACCTGCGGTGGGTTGGCCTCTCGAACTACATTCAGATTCTCGGCATCCACTGGGAAGGCGGCGCCTGGAAGTTCAACGATCCCGCCTTCTGGTGGTCGCTCGCCGTGACGTTCCTCTACGGCGGCCTCAGCATCCCGCTCGGAATTGCCGCCGCGCTGTTTCTGGCTTTGTTGTTGAATAATAAGCTCTATGGAAAGAACTTCTTCCGGAGCGCCTTCTTTCTGCCCAACATCCTCGACATGCTCGTGGTGGGCGTCATCTGGACCCTCATCTACGCGCCGAAATACGGGGCTCTCGCCCAGATCTCGTCGGCGATTCTGGGCCCCGAGCAGTTCTTCAACAAGGTCGGCCCCCTCGCCAGCCCTTACACGGCGCTGCCGGCCATCGTGTTCGCGATGGTGCTCAAGGGGGCCGGCTTCGGCATGGTGCTGTTCCTCGCAGCCCTGCAGAATATCCCCGAGGCGGTCTACGAGGCCGCCGACATCGACGGGGCGACCAAGAGCCAGCAGTTCTGGTACATCACCCTGCCGCTGCTGCAGCCGATCATCTTCTTCATGGTCATCACCGGCATCATCGGCTCGTTGAACGCCTTCACCGAGATCTATGCGATGACGGCCGGCGGCCCCCAGATCGTCATCGGCGACGAGACTCTCGGTTCCACGTCGGTGGCCGGATACTACCTGTACAAGCAGTTCGAGGGCGGCCGGTTCGGATATGCCGCCGCCATCTCCTACGTGCTGCTCGCGATCACGCTCGGCATCACCTGGATCCAGCAGCGCTTCTTCGCCGGCGATAAGCGCTGAACAGGGAGGAATCACGATGAATACGCATACGGACCAGGCGGATCCCCGCACTCCCGCGGCCCAGGGCGGCTCTCCCCTGCGGGTCGTAATCTTCGTCACCCTGTTCGTCGCGATGATCGCCCTCTGCGTGGGCATCTGCGGCCAGCTCTACAGGTTCCTGACCATGGTCGCCGCCGCCTTCGCGGCCCGGGGGGGCGATCCGGCCAAGGCCGGCGAGGTCATGAAAAACATGGCCTGGATGGTCGACGCACTCACCGCGGCCACCGCCCTCGCCCTCGCCTCGATCGCCATCCGGCGCTGGATCGCGACCCACGTCGAGCAGCGCGCCGCGTTCCTGCGCACGTTTTTCCTGTATCTCTGCCTCACGGCCGGTGTCGTCGTGGTGCTGTTCCCCTTCTTCTGGATGCTCTGCACCTCGTTCAAACCCGCCGGAACCGAACTGCTGATCAACACCTCGAACCCGTTCGACATCGTTCCGGCCGAGCCCACGATCGGCAACTTCACGAAAGTGCTCAAGCTCGATGCCGCCGGCGCCGCCGCGTCCGTCGACCCGGTCGAGGCGAAGAAAAATTTCGGCACCTATTTCATGAACAGCCTTGTCGTGGCCTCGCTGGCCGCCTTCCTCGTGACCCTGTTCGCATCGATGGGCGGCTACGTGTTTGCGAAAAAGGAGCTGCCGTACAAGCCGCAGCTGTTCGGCGTGCTGATGGCCACCATGATGATCCCCGGCATGATGTATATGGTGCCGCAGTTCTTCATGGTGTGCAGCATGGGCCTGTTTGGAACGAAACTGGCCATGATCCTGCCCCACCTGGCCTCGGTGTTCGGCATCTTCATGCTCAAGCAGTTCATGGAGACGATCCCCAGCTCGCTGATCGAGGCGGCCCGCATCGACGGCGCCTCCGAATGGCAGATCTTCCGCGTCGTGATCATCCCGCTCGCGATGCCGATCATCCTGACCCTGTTCCTGCTCACCTTCCTCTCCCACTGGTCGAACTTCCTCTGGCAGCTGATCGTGACCGATTTCGAAAACCCGCTCAGCATCACCCTGCCGGTCGGTCTCGCCCTGTTCCGGGGCCAGTACACGTCGGATCTGGGTCTGATCATGTCGGCTTCCTGCTTCTCGATCGTGCCAATCGTCATCCTCTTCCTGTTCGCCCAGCGCTACTTCATCGAAGGCATGACCCAGGGCGCGGTGAAGGAGTAATCAAATGCGATATATATCTCATCGTTCGCTTCGAGCCGTCCTTCTCGGCCTCTGCGCCGTTGCCCTCGCCGTGCTGGCGACTGGCATCACCGGCTGCAACGAGCGGAAGACCGAATACACGCCCGACGGACGCGTCATCCTCAATTTCTGGCACACCTACAACGACACCGAGGAGGCCGAGCTCAAGGCGATCATCGCCGAGTGGGAGGCGAAAAACGCGAGCTGGAGCGTTCGCCCGGTGCGCATTCCGTTCGACGGCCACAAGCCCAAGCTCCGCACGGCCCTCACGGTCGGCCGGGGCCCCGACATGGCCCGCGTCGACTGGTCGTTCGTCTGCGAGCTCGGCCGCAAGCACGCTCTCGTCGACCTGGCTCAGTTCGGCTTCGATGCGATCAAGGATACGTATCTGAAGGCGCCGCTTCGCACCAACTTCATCGACGGCCGTTACCTCGGCCTGCCCGACCAGACGACCTGCGTTGCCCTGTTCTACAACAAACAACTGTTCCGTGACGCCGGCCTCGACCCCGAGGCGCCGCCGAAAACCTGGGACGAGTTCGTCGAGATGGGCAAAAAGCTGACGAACGTCGAGAAGGGCACGTTCGCCTGCGGCTTCGAGAACACCCTCTGGTGGAGCCTGCCGTTCTTCAACACCTTCGGCGCAACCCTGATCTCCGAAGACGGGAAGAAATGCCTGCTCGATCAGGAACCGGCCATCCGCGCGATCGATTTCAAGCGCGCTCTCTTCGCCGACTACAAGATCGAGGCGGGTGCCTGGCGTGCCGGCTCGATCACCCCGGAACAGGGCTTCGCCAATGGAAAATATGCCATGATATTCATGGGCCCCTGGAACCTGCCCAAATTCACGAGCTCAAAACTCGATTTCGGCGTGACGCTGATTCCCGCCGGGCCGGCCGGGACCTCGACGAACGTCGGCGGAACGAACGTCGTCATCTTCAACACCGGAAAGTTCCCGAAGGCCTGCTACGACTTCCTGACTTACTTCACCTCGCCCGAAGTACAGGCCCGCTGGTGCTCGAAGCTCAACCAGATGCCGGTGAACCTGAAGGCTTACGATCTGGTGAAATTCGACGACCCCCACCTGATGACCTTCATGGAGCAGATGAAGAGCGCCGTCAGCAACCCCATCGTCACCAGCTACGAACGGCTCGAGGACTTCGTGAACCCTGAGATGGAAGCCGTGCTCACCGGACAGAAGACCGCCTCGGCCGCGATGGCGACCCTTGCCCGCAAGGTCGAGAAGCGTGTGCTCTCCGACTGACCTTGAAGGACAGCGGGATACAAAAAACACGAACCACAGAGACACAGAGGCCCAGAGAACCTCTTTTTGCGAAGAAATCTCGGGGGTGCTTGTTTCTCCATAACTCTGTGATGCACGATTTTCGGGAATAGTTCCGGGCGAAGGTCCCTGTCTCTGTGTCTCTGTGACTCTGTGGTGAAGCTTCTTTCCTGGTGGAGGTTCGTGATGATTCTGGGGGTGGGGATCGATCTGGTCGAGCATGAGCGGTTTGCCCGCTCCGTCGAGCGGTTCGGCGACCGGTTCCTCGCGCGCATCTTCTCCGAACGCGAACTTGCCGAGGGGCGGGAGCGACAGCGGAACCTCCAGGGCTGGGCGGCTCGGTTCGCCGCGAAGGAGGCCGTGTTCAAGGCGCTCGGCTTCCCCGGCTTCATGGCCTGGCGCCAGATCGAGCTGCTCTCGGGCGACCGGGCGTTTCCCCACGTCGAGCTCGGCCCTCATTATGCGGCCCACGTCGACCGCCACCAGCCCTGGAAGATCCATCTCTCGATCTCTCACGCCCGCGCCAGCTCCACCGCCGTCGCAATCTGGGAGACCCTTGCCCCGTCGGGTGAGCGGTGACGGCCGATCTTCGGAGAGCCGTGCCTCTGGTTCCCGTGTTTCTGGCGGTATGCTTTGCATAGCGTGCCCGGCTGAGGCGGATGCTGCCGATCTGTGTGTGAGCCCGGGAGGCGAGAATGTTCGATGCTCTGATCAGGATGCTGCGCAGATATCTGGGGCCCGACCCGACGGCACGGTGGCTCGTTCGAGAGTCGATCCGCCTCCGGTTCGACCTCGAATCCCGTGCGCTGAACGGCGTCGCCCTCGGCGACCGATTCGAGCGGCTCGAAGAGTTCGGGAAACCCGACAACACCCGTCCTGTTTATTACAATGTATTTAAATATATATCTCACGGTGTTGTGTTCGAGACCGAGGGGGACCGCATTGACTACATAGCGTTCATCTTCGACGACGAGCTGGACGACGAGTTCAGATCCCCGACGGTGCACTTCCGCGCCGGCGGCGAGACTCTGGAGATCGGCAAAACGACGACGAAAGACGGACTCATGGTTGCGCTCGGTGCCCCGAACCTTCTTGATACGGATGAGTATGAAATTCTCCTGGTCTACGAGATCGGTGACGTGAAACTCGAATTCGAGCTGAATCTCTCCGAAACCCTGAAACGCCTGAACGTGTTCCGCATCGGTGACGTTCACTGAACATCGTTTCGGCGACTTCCCTCGAGGTCTTTCTTCACGCCAGTCTTCAGAAGCAACGGTGGCTCATGTTCGCAGAATGATACGTCCGTGATCATCCAGCAGCGTGAATGAATATCGTGAGATCGAGACCATCCGATAATACTCAGGCCCATACTCACTTTCTGCGTAACCGCACTTGTCTGCGCAGATCTGCCGGATACGGACCAGATACGGCTGTATGGAAGTATATGGATCACTCTTGAAAGAGTTTCCCTCGCGTGTGTCGAGACGGAACACGAAATCGAACTCCTCGCCCCGATCGTTGCAGATTTTCACGTCGAGGTGATAATCCCCGGCCAGGGCAAATGCCGGAAGCAGGCCGAACACGAACAGGAGAAGGACCGGAAGAAACGGGAAAGGATGGCGTGTCATGGGGGTGACTCCTTTCGGCTACCCCGCGTGTGCGGGGAAAAGTCGGCCGGCAGAGAACCGCCGGCCGACGGAGGGGAGATCAGGACTCATGCGGTCATGAGTTCCGAAGCAGGCGTGTTTCGACCTCGTGGTAGACGATCGGGATGATGAAGAGCGAAAGCAGACCGGAAACGAGCAGCCCGCCGATCTGGACGACCGCCATGCCGGAGCGCATCTCACCACCGGAACCGTTTCCGAGCGCCAGGGGGAGCATGGCCGCGACGGAGGCGATCGTGGTCATGATGATGGGACGCAGCTTGGCCTGCGATCCCTGGAGAACGGCCTGGAGCCGATCGAGGCCGCTTTCGATGCGAAGCTTGTACTCCTCGATCAGCAGGATGCCGTTGTTGACGACGATCCCGACCAGCATGATGACGCCCATCAGGGAGAAGATGCTCAGCGTGTTCCCGGTCAGGAACAGCCCGAGGAAAATACCGCCGAACGCGAGCGGGAAGGTGAGAAGGATCGTGAACGGATGGATGAAGGATTCCAGGAGGGCTGCGAGAAGCATGTAGGTCAGAACGAGAGCGAGAACGAGCGTGACGGCAAGGCTCTGGAACGATTCGCCCATCCGCTCGCCGGTGCCGGCAAAAGCGATCGAGTACCCCGGTGGAAGGTCGATGGCGTCGGTTTTCGCCCGGATGTCGTTCATGACTTCGCCGAGGCTTCGATTCATCAGGTTGCCCGAGATCGTGATGAGCTTGGTCCGGGACTTCCGGTTGATCTGGGACGGCCCGAATGCCTCCTCGATGCGGGCAAGCTGGGTGAGCGGGACCGTCGCGCCTCCGGGGGTGACGACAACGAGCCTGGCGAGGTTTCCCACGTCCCGTCGTGCTTCACTGTCGAGCTTCAGCCGGATGTCATACTCGTCGTCGCCTTCCCGGTAGACGGTGGCGATACTGCCTTCGTAGTAGTTCCGGAGCGTGGTTGCCAGGAACGCTTCCGTCATACCATACCGGACGAGCTCATCCCGTTTCGGGAGAACGCGCAGCTCGGGTTTGCCGGATTGCCAGCTGCTCTGGACATCGGTGGTGCCGGGCGTCTCCCGGGCGATCTGAAGAACCTGCTGCTCGATCTTCTGCAGCTCGACGAGGCTGTCACCGGTGATATCGATCTGCAGGGGGGATTCCGAGGAGCCCATAACGCTGGTTTTGCGCATGTTCAAATCGACCCCGGGGATTTTCGCGATGCCTGACGAGATACGTGCGATGAAAGCGTCGGTGGGGCCTGCCGTGTCTGCGAGCTTGACACTGATTTCACCGATGTTCGTCCCGGTCGATGAGCCGCCGACGAGCGACTCGGTTTTTCCGAGCTTCGTGAAGACATGCTTCACGCCGGGGATGGCCGAGAGAATACTCTCGATTTTGCCGAGGGCTGTGTCCGTCTCGCTCAGCGATGTGCCGGGCTGCGTCTTGAGCGTGATGTCGAACTCGTGCTGGTCCGCTTCCGTCACGAATTCGAAGCCGATGTAGGGGGTGAGCAGAAAGGTCGAGGCGACGAGCAGTGCCGACACCGTGACGATCGCCCAGCGGTGATCGAAGGCTTTCGCCAGAATCCGGCCGTAATCCTGTTCGAGAACCCCGTAAAACTTGTCCCAGAGCTTGCCGAATCCGCTCTTGGTCTGCGGGTCGGCGTCCTTGCCGGACATGAAGTAGGCCGCTCCCATCGGGGTCACGGTGAACGCGGCCAGGAGAGAGACGAACGTGGCGAAGGTGACCGTCAGGCCAAACTCGTAGAAGAACTGGCCGACCATGCCGGACATGAAGGCGATGGGCGTGAACACGACCACGTTCGTGAGCGTGCAGCCGGAAACGGCGACCAGGATCTCCCCCGTTCCCCTGACGGCGGCATCGATCGGGGCTTCCTTCCTCTGCAGGTGGACGTAGATGTTCTCGAGGACGACGATGGCGTTGTTCACGAGGACGCCGACGCTGATCGCCAGCGCCATCTGCGTCATCATGTTCAGTGAAAACCCGAAAAAATAGATGAGCGAATAGCTTGCGATGATCGAGACGGGGATCGAGATGATGGAAACGACGGTCGCCTTGAACGAATGCAGAAACAGGAAAAGGACAAGGGCGGTGATGAGGATGCCGGAGAAGATGTTGCCGTTCAGGTCCTCCGACGACTCGAGGATGAACGTCGACGTGTTGCGGATCGGCGTGATGCTGAGGTCGGAAGGGAGTTTCTGGCGAAGGGTTTCCAGGGCGTCGAGAACGGCTTTCGCGGTGCTGACGGAGTTCGCGTCGGCCCGCTTCTTGACGATCATGGCGACGGCGTTCTTGCCGTTGAGCCTGACCGATTCGCGCAGCTCCTCGAAATCATCCGTCACCTTCGCAAGCCGGGCGAGAGGGATGCTGCGGCCGTTTGCAACGGGGATCGGCAGGTTCCGGATATCATCGACGGAGGCGAACTCGCCGTCCATGCGGATCGAGTATTCCGTTCTATTCTGGGTGATATGGCCGCTGGGGATGTCGAGACTCTTCTGGGCGATGATCCCTGCGAGGGTCATCGGGGAGAGATGGTAGGCGCGGAGAATATCCTGGTTCACGAAAACCTGGAGCTCCCGCTTCCGGCCGCCGATGAACTCGACATCGGCAACGCCCGGCGTCTTGAGAACCTCATCCTCGATGAAATCCTCGGCGATCTTGTACGTCGACTCGACCGACCGGTCCCCCGAGATGGCGATACTGAGAATCGGCATTGCGTTGATGTCGAGCTTGAGGATGACCGGTTCCTTCGCATCCGCCGGGAGATCGTTCCGGATCGCCGACACCTTCTCGCGGACGTCTGCCGCGACTTCGTCGACGTCGACGTTTTCATTGAACTTGATGATGACGTTGGAGGCGCCTTCGTACGAGTTCGACTTGAGCTCGTCGATGCCGTTGATCGCGCTGACGGCGTCTTCGATCGGCTTGGAGACGAGCGTTTCGATGTTTTCCGGGGATGCGCCCGGATACACCGTGACGACGGTGATGAGGGGGATATCGAAGCTCGGGAGCATGTTCAGGGGAATCAGGCCGTAGGAATACACCCCCATCACGACCAGGAACAGGAGCAGCATCGTGGTCAGAACGGGCCGCCTGACCAGCGTTTCGATCATGTTCATTCAACTCACCTTCTCTGTCACATCCACGGCCGCGCCGGCCTTCACCCGATCGCGGCCGGTGAGGACCACGGAATCCGAGGCGTTGACGCCCTGAAGGACCTCGATACGCTCCTTGCCGCTCAACCCGGTTGTCACGGCCTGGAACTTCACGGTGCCGGCCTCCGCCACATACACGCCGGAGTTGCCGTTCTGATCGATGATGCATTCGCGTGGCAGCGTCAGGGTGTCGGGACGGGTTTCCAGATCGAAGATGGCCCGTTCGAACGAACCGGCGCGGAAGACGCCGCCGGTATTCTCGAAGGCGATCTTCACCGGGAAGGTGCGGGTGACCGGATCGGCGTCGGGTTGGATCTCCACGATCCGGCCGGTGACTTCGGTTCCATCGTTCACACTTCTGACCCGGACCGGGGACGCGGGGGTGATCCGACTGATGATCTCGCGCGGAACATCCACGACGATCTGCAGCTGGTCCGTCGAGACGACGGTGAACACGGGCTTGTCCTTGTCTGTCTGTTCGCCGGCCTGTTTGAAGACGCGCGAGACGACGCCGTCGATGGGAGATGCGATGCGCGTGTACTGGAGTCGGATTTTCATAAGCTCCAGGTTGGCGAACGCCTGTTTCAGGACGGCCTCGGCGGTGACGATGTCCTCGCGGCGCGTTCCCTCGCGGATCATGCTGACACGCTGTCGGGCAGCCTCGAGATCGGCTTTTGCCGCCTCGAAGGCGGCGACGGCCTTTTCGGCCTTCTGTTCGGGGATTGCCTTTTTTTCGAGCAACGTCGCCGTCCGCTCGTACTCCTTCGCGGCACTTTCATACTGCGCCTGCGCCGCTGCCAGGCCGGCCTCGGTCTGCCGGCGTTCCTGGGGGCGGGCGCCGGAGGCCAGCTTGTCCAGCCCGGAGCGGGCCTGGGCCACGACGGCTTCGGCCAGACGGACCTGCGCGGCGATCTCCCCGTCATACAGCGTCACCAGCGTCTCGCCCTTCCTGCACGATCGGCCCAGGGCAAGGGAGGAACTGGTGATCGTTTCCCCGACCTTTGCCACGACCTCGACTTCCTGCACCGGCTCGATGGTGCCCAGGAGCTCGTACTGAAGCTTCAGGGCTTCCCGGCGGGGAGCTGTGACGGTGACGGGAATACCGCGGGCGGCCTGGAACGAGGCGACGCTCGGTGCCGGAGGCGTGTTCCGGATCGTGCTGATGCGTGCGGAAACGCTTATGGCAAGCAGGACGACGAGAATAATACATGCAACAATATATTTTTTCATGGTGGGTTCTCCGTGCTGATGTCGCTGTCAGAGTTCGATGGAAAGATGCAGGACCTTCGAAAGATATTCTGCAATATGTCCCGTGTACCGGTAGTATGCCGCGAGATTTTCCAGATACTCGTAGACGGCGTTGTTCACACGGATGCGGGCGTCCGAATACAGGAGCTGGGCGTTGAGGACATCCGTGTTGAGAACGGTTCCCGCCTGATAGTTGATGCGGTTCTGTTCGAGGTTCTCGTGCGCCGTTTTCAGGGCCTCGATGGCGAGGCCGATCTTTCGGGCGATCTCCTGGACCTTCAGATAGCTGGTCTGCGCCGCGAGGCCGAGTTGTCGGCTGATCTGCTCCCGGAGCAGGTTCGTCTTTTCGAGCTCCCGGCGTGCCTGTTCGGCTTTTGCGCGAGAGATGCCGCCATCGAAGACGGGAAGGTCGATGGCCACCGCAGCGTTCCAGTTGGGAAAATTCGTCTTGAAACTGCTGCCGGAATCCCATTTGGCCTGGAGCACGATCGACGGAAGCCGGCCGCGTTGTTCGGCGAGCACGCGCTTTCGGAGCATTTTACCCGTGGTGGACAGCCCTTCGAGCTCGGGAAGCAGGCCGACGCTCATCGTGGCAGGGCCTTCCGGGATGATAGCGGCGAGGCTCCAGGCATCGATCTGTTTCACCCGGGCGAGGGAGTCCGTTGGCATGCCGATCAGCTCGGCGAGCGATTCCCGGCGGATTTCAAGCGCGTTTTCCTCTTCGAGCACCTTCTGACGGGCTTCCAGCATTTTGACCCGCGTCGCGGCGACATCCGTGCTGAGAATGACGCCGCCTTTGGCCAGGTCTTCCGTCAGGGCAAGGTGCTCGAGATACACTTGCAGGCTCTCGCTTGCGATACGAAGGCGATTGTGTTGTGACAGGACCGCGAGATACCCCTTGATCGTCCGGAGGATCACGTCCTCCTTTGTCGCCCGGACACCCCACTCGGCGGCTTTCTGGTTGTCCCGCGATGCCGCGATCCCCAGTTCGATCCGGCCGGAGGTGAAGAGGGGTTGCTGGAGAACCGCGTGGGAATACGCGGGGTCTTTATCCCCGATGGAGAGCGTGCCGAAACTCGTCAGCCTGTCGACATGAACCTGCTCGGCCTGCACATTGAGACGCGGCCGGGCCGCGCTGCGAGCCTGAGAAACCTGGCTGCGTGCGATGCCGACCGATTTCTTCGAGGCACCGACGTCGAGATTCGATTCGAGAGCCGCCTGCAGACAGTCTTCCAGATCGAACATGCCGGCCTGGTCGCCATCGGACTCGTTCTGACGCTGCACGTCGGGAAAGAGTTCCGCGAGCAGAGCCCGGGTCGCCGAGGCCTCTTCCGCGCGGGCCATGACGTCAGCCGGTTGAACGGGGGCCGGCTCGGCCGCTGCGAGGCGGGAGGAGGCAAGGAGAAGGGTGAGGAGGATTGTGTGAAAAGGGCTGTGGCTCCTGGTAGGGCAAAACATCGTGTTCACTCTCCGGATGACGAGGCAATCCGGCCTTTCATGACGACCTTTCCTGATTGAGCCGCCGTTATTTTTTTCCTGCGGGCTTTTTGCTGGTGGAGGTTGAACCGGCCATGCGCATGATCTCGGCGATGAGCTCCTGGCGCTCTGCTTCCGAATACGTGGAGAGGCCGAGAAACTCGAACAGCCAGAGGGAATCGGCGGCGAGGCAGGCGATCTTTGCCTGGGGGCTGACGTTGGCTATTTTCGACATCCTGCTCGCCGTGATCCGCTTGAGGAACTCCACTTTCCCTGGGGCGGAGGCGGCGACGACGAGGATCGATGCGACGAGCCGCTCAGGTCGCGGATTGTTCAGCGCCTGCTGGACGTAGATGCGGGCATCCCGGTCAGGGGTATCGGGATACTTGAGCCGCAGGGCGTTGAACTCGTCCGTCATGCGGATATCCAGCCGCTGCATCATGGCTTCGATCAGGGCCTCTTTGGAGGGGAAGTGGTACAGCAGCCCCCCTTTGCTGACGCCGGAGAGCTTTGCAACCCCGTCGAGCGTCAGGTTGACGATGCCCTCGTGGATGGCGATTTTTTCCGCGGCGTCCAGGATCAGATCCCGGCAGTTCACTCTCGGACTCATGCTGTAAGCCTCCTTGATGAATGCATCACGGCGGATGCGCATTCTGTTAAACCGTCCGGACGGTTTATTTTATATATCGTCCAGTCGGTATAGTATCCGATTTCGGCTCAACCCGTCAAGGGGGGGCAGAAGAAGCCTGGAAAGCGCATTTGCCCGAAGGCACTTGCGCCGGGCCGCCACCTGTGATACTCTGAACCAGCTGCGCCCGTAGCTCAGCTGGATAGAGCGTCTGCCTCCGGAGCAGAAGGCCAGGGGTTCGAATCCCTTCGGGCGCGCTTTTTTGTTTCCGGAACATCCGTTTCAGCATCCCGTTGCCTCGGCCCGGCAAACACCCGTCCTGAAAATGTATATTCCTCTATTCTATGGTATTTTGACAGGGGGCTCCGGGCAGGGCTACCGTAATGCATGGTGAGCCGGGCGCGGGATGTGCGGGAGCGCGCGGCTTCGAATCTCGACGATATCGAGGATGAGACGGCATGGCACGCAGAAAAGCGACGGGTTCGAACGCCGAATCGACGGCGAATGTGGGTTTCGAGGCAAAGCTGTGGCTGGCGGCCGACAAACTGCGCAACAACATGGACGCGGCGGAATACAAGCACGTCGTCCTGGGGCTGATCTTCCTGAAATACATCTCCGACTCATTCGAAGAGATGCGTGCAAAGCTCGTCGCCGGTTCGGGCGAGTATGAAGGATCCGACCCTGAAGATCCCGACGAATATCGTGCTGAGAACGTCTTCTGGGTTCCACGTGAAGCTCGCTGGGAGCATCTCCAGGGATCCGCGAAACAGCCGGTCATCGGAAAAGTTGTCGATGACGCGATGGTTGCAATAGAGCGTGACAATACCCGCCTCAAAGGCGTTCTGCCGAAAGACTATGCCCGTCCAGCTCTCGACAAACACCGTCTCGGTGAACTGATAGACCTTATCGGCACCATCGGGCTCGGTGATGCCGCGAACCGCTCGAAGGATGTGCTGGGCAGGGTGTATGAATACTTCCTGACCCAGTTCGCGAGCGCGGAAGGCAAGAACGGCGGCCAGTTCTATACGCCCTCATGTATTGTCCGGCTTCTCGTCGGAATGCTCGGGCCGTACAAGGGCCGCGTCTACGACCCCTGCTGCGGATCTGGCGGCATGTTCGTCCAGTCGGAGAAGTTCGTTCTCGAACACGGCGGCAGGATCGGCGACATCAGCATCTACGGCCAGGAGAGCAACGCCACGACCCGCCGACTCGCGATCATGAACCTCGCGATCCGGGGCATCGACGCCGATTTCGGCCCCGAGCACGCCGACACCTTCCGGCGCGACCTTCACAAGGATCTCCGCGCCAACTACGTCCTCGCGAATCCACCGTTCAACGATTCCGACTGGCACCGCGTCGACGACGACGTGCGCTGGAAGTTCGGAACGCCCCCGAAAGGCAACGCGAACTTCGCCTGGGTCCAGCATTTCATCCATCATCTCGCGCCCGACGGTATGGCCGGCTTCGTTCTCGCGAACGGCAGCATGTCGTCGAATCAGTCGGGAGAAGGTGATATACGACGCGCAATTGTTGAGGCCGATCTCGTCGACTGCATGGTCGCCCTGCCGGGCCAGCTCTTCTACAGCACGCAGATTCCCGTCTGCCTGTGGTTTCTGACGAAGAACAAGACCAACGGCGCGTTCCGCAAACGCACCCGCGAAACCCTGTTCATCGACGCCCGCAAGCTCGGAACCCTGGTTGACCGCGTCCACCGCGAACTGACCGAGGCTGACATCCAGAAGATCGTCGGCACCTACCATGCGTGGAGGGGCGAGAAGGATGCCGGAACATACGAGGATATCGCCGGCTTCTGTAAATCCGCTACAACGGATGAGATCGCCAGCCACGGCCACGTGCTCACCCCAGGCCGATATGTCGGTGCCGAAGAAGTCGAATCCGATGGCGAACCCTTCGAGCAGAAGATGACCCGCCTTGTCGCCGAACTCCAGAGCCAGTTTGCAGAATCCGCAAAGCTGGAACGGGTTATCAAGGCAAATCTGAAAGGTCTCGGGTATGGCATCGAAAAAGAGTAAGGAAAACCCGGATTCGAAGCGGTTGTCGCTGGGGCGGCAGCGCGAAGGGGCCATCATTCCCGGCGCCGCGGCTCTGACCCGAATGCCGGAAGAGTATGGAGCCCTGCTGCGGGAGATCAAAGAGCGGATTGGCCGGGAACGGTTGCGGACCGTCCTGGCGGCGAACGCCGGCATGATTCTTCTGTATTGGGACATCGGAAAAGCCATCCTGGCGCGGCAGGAAGCCCAGGGGTGGGGGGCGCATGTCATCGACCGGCTGTCGGCCGATCTCCGGAAGGCCTTTCCCGACATGAAGGGGTTTTCACCCCGGAACCTCAAATACATGCGTGCTTTTGCTGCCGCCTGGCCGGATTCTCAATTTGTGCAGCAGGGTGCTGCACAAATTCCCTGGTTCCATAATTGCCTGCTCCTGGAGCGTGTTGCTGACGAGAAGGCACGGATATGGTATGTGAGACAAGCCATCGCTCAAGGTTGGAGTCGGAACATCCTGGCCCTCCAGATCGAAAATGACGCTTACCAGCGGCAAGGAAAGGTCATCTCAAATTTTTCCCAGACGCTCCCGCCGGCTGAGTCCGATATGGCTGCGCAGATGTTCAAAGACCCGTATCTCTTCGATTTTCTCGGAACCGCTGACCAGCGGCAGGAGCGGGAGGTCGAGAACGCTCTCGTCGATCACATCCAGCGGTTCCTTCTGGAGATGGGCGCGGGCTTTGCGTTTGTCGGCCGGCAGGTGCATCTCGAGGTCGGGGACCAGGACTTCTACATCGATCTGCTGTTCTATCACCTGAAACTGCGATGCTTCGTGGTGGTGGAGCTGAAGGCGACGGCTTTCAACCCCGGCTTCGTCGGCCAGCTCAACCTCTACCTCTCGGTGGTGGACGATCTGATGCGGCATCCCGAAGACAAGCCAACGATCGGCCTTCTCCTCTGTCGCGACAAGAACAAGCTGGTCGTCGAGTATGCCCTTCGCGACCTGAAAAAGCCCGTCGGGGTGGCCTCCTGGGAAACCCGGATTGTGAAAGCTCTTCCAAAAGAGCTTCATGGCGCCTTGCCATCCATCGACGATCTCGAACGAGAAATGGATGAGCGGAAGGATAGAACATGATTGGCAACTCTGTACAAGCGTCATCTCCAGGATCGCCGGCACGCTCTCTGAAAATCGAGCCACGGCGCCAGGACGGCTCACTTCTGTGCACAGATCGCCCAATTCGAACGGCGGCATATTCTCGAATTGCCAAGGAAAGGCGACTCAGAGTGAGCATCTCGACGGTGAGCGTGTTTTCCCGCCACGGTACCGACATTTCGAAGCAGTTCGAAGGATCCGCCAAGCTGGAACAGGCCATCAAGGCGAACCTGAAAGGGCTTGGATATGGCATATGACTTCTCGGATTTTACTCGGTTTCCTGAAAAGTGGCCGCTGTATCGGATTGGTGATTTTGCATCAGTAAAAGGTGGGAAGAGGCTTCCCGCTGGAACTGCGCTTGTTCCGACGCGAACACTACATCCTTATCTTCGGATTGTTGATTTCAAGGATGGACGTATCGACAAATCCGGCTTGATGTTTGTGCCAGACGATGTCTTTCCACGAATTGCTCGCTATATCATCAGTTCACACGATATTTACATTTCAATAGTTGGCACGATAGGATTGGTCGGTGTAATCGATAAAACTTTGGATGGTGCAAATCTCACTGAAAATGCTGCTAAGATTTGTAACATTGCCAATCACGTTAACCGGGATTATCTTTTCACATTCCTGAGATCCGATTGGGGGCAGCATCAAATCAAAGCTCTCACGGTAGGATCTACCCAACCGAAACTTGCGCTTTTCCGAATCGAAGATATTCGCGTTCCGCTCCCGCCGCTCCCCGTCCAGAAAGCAATTGCGCATATTCTTGGAACTATAGATAATAAAATAGAACTGAACCGGCGGATGAATGAGACGCTGGATGGGATGGCGAGGGCGTTGTTCCAGAGCTGGTTCGTCGATTTCGACCCCGTCCGCGCCAAACTCGACGGCAGACAACCCGCCGGAATGGACGCAGAAACCGCCGCCCTGTTCCCTGGGGCGTTTCAAGACTCATCTCTCGGACTCATTCCGAAGGGATGGAGCGTTAAAACCATAGGGGAGATACTCGAATTAGCCTACGGAAAACCCCTGAAGGCGGAAGATCGAAAGAACGGTCATGTTTCCGTATATGGTGCAAATGGCCCTGTCGGCTGGCACAACGAAAGGCTTGTCCCTGGTCCTGGGATCGTTATCGGACGTAAGGGCAATCCAGGTGTTGTGACTTGGGCGCATGATGATTTTTACCCGATTGATACCACCTTCTACGTAGTGCCTACCAGTGATTGTCGAAGTTTGTATTTCTTGTATTATGCACTTTCTGCACAAGATCTTGCGAATCTCAGCGCAGACTCCGCTGTCCCGGGACTAAATCGCAACCATGCCTACATGAGCAAACAGGTAATTCCTTCGCAGGCCATACTCAAAACGTTTGATTCACAGATTTCCCCCGTCTTTGCAGCCATATACGCAAATGAAGAGCAATCTCGCACCCTTGCCGCACTCCGCGACACGCTGCTGCCGAAGCTGTTAAGCGGGGAGTTGAGCGTCGCGAATGCTGAATCTCTCGTCGGGGATGTTGCCTCATGAGAAAACCGTATTCGATCAAGATATTCCTGCCTGGGGGCGATCCAGACGGAATCCGGACTATCGAGAAGTCGAACTGGAGCGGAGCAGGGATTGTCATCCCCCGCGCTCTCATGAGCGATTCGAAGCAGCGTCGGGAATTGTCACGAACAGGCGTGTATATCCTTATGGGGCCACCCGAAGACTCCGGCCTGCCTCGGATCTATGTCGGGGAGGGTGATCCGATCAAGCCTCGTCTTGAGCAGCATGCAGTGAAGAAGGACTTTTGGACCGGCTGTGTTGCGTTCACGAGTAAGGACGAGAACCTGAACAAGGCGCATGTGCAGTATCTCGAATCTCGCCTTCTCGATCTCGCCATGCGTGCGAAACGATGTCTTCTCGATAACGGGAATGCTCCTACGTTGCCGTCCCTGTCAGAATCGGATGTCGCCGACGCTGAAGGTTTCCTCGGAGAGATTCTCCTCTGCTGCCCTCTGCTGGGGCTGAACGTTTTCTCGGCACCATCTGCCTCCCCGAAGGGCGGGAAGCTTCTCCACTTGAAGGGAAAAGGCGTGGAAGCACAGGGACAGGAAACCTCTGAAGGCTTTGCCGTGAAAACCGGCAGTAGTGCTGCGTCGACAGAAGCGCCATCCTGTCATCAGTATCTTCGTGAACTCCGTTCAGCCCTGCATGCAAATGGAGTGCTCCAGAAGGATGGTGATGGATACGTGTTTTCACAGGACTACGTGTTCAACTCCCCCTCCACTGCGGCGGGAGTCGTCCTGGGCCGTTCAGCCAATGGACGGCTGGAGTGGAAATCGAAAGAAGGAAAGCCCCTCAAGGAAATACAGGAGTCGCAGGTCCAGGAATGACATTCAACGAAGCGACCATCGAAGAAGCGGCGCTGACCTGGTTCTCGGAACTGGGCTACACGGTCATTCACGGGTTGGATATCGCTCCCGGCGAAGCTCAGGCAGAGCGCGATTCCTACAACGATGTCGTTCTGCTGCGTCGGCTCCAGGATGCGGTTCAGCGGCTGAATCCGAAGATCCCTGAAGAAGCGCGCGAAGAGGCGATTCGGAAACTCCTTCGACAAGACACGCCGTCTCTCGTCGTGAACAACCGGCGGTTCCACGCGATGTTGCGAGATGGTGTCGAGGTTGAGTATAAGCGCCCCGACGGGAGCATCGCAGGAGACCGGGTCCGGCTCGTCGATTTCGTGAATCCGGTGAACAACGACTGGCTGGCGGTGAACCAGTATACCGTCGTCGAGAGCCAGAACAAGCGGAGACCAGATATAGTCGTATTTATAAATGGCCTGCCGCTTGCCGTCATCGAACTGAAGAACGCCGCAGATGAGAACGCTACCATCTGGTCCGCGTATCAGCAGCTCCAGACTTACAAGGCGCAGATCGGCTCGCTGATGCGCTTCAACGAACTGCTTGTCGTCTCTGACGGGATGCAGGCTCGCATCGGGTCACTCACGGCGAACCAGGAGTGGTTCAAGGTCTGGCGGACCATCGACAGCGAAGCGGCGTCACCTATCGTCACCCTGGAACTGGAAGTCCTGATACGGGGTGTCTTCGAACAAGCCCGGCTTCTGGATCTGCTTCAGCATTTCATCGTCTTCGAGGAAGATACCGACAGCGACAGGCTGAACAAGATCATCGCCGGATATCACCAGTTCCACGCCGTGAATGCCGCCGTAGATGAGACTATCCGGGCAAGCGGCATGACGCCCCCTCCGGGCACGCAGGAAGAGGCAGGGACATACTGGGTCGGTCCCATGCTGAACGGAAAGAAAGGTGACAGGCGGGCCGGCGTCGTCTGGCATACGCAGGGTTCGGGAAAGAGCTTCTCGATGCTGTTCTATGCGGCGAGGGTCATCCGGCATCCGATGATGCAGAACCCGACACTCGTGGTTCTGACAGACCGGAACGATCTCGATGACCAGCTGTTCGGGCAGTTCCAGCGGTGTCATGAGCTCCTGCGCCAGAGGCCCGTCCAGGCGGAATCCGTCGAGCACCTCCGATCCCTGCTCAAAGTCGCCAGCGGCGGGGTGGTCTTCACGACGATCCAGAAGTTCATGCCGGAGGAGCGTGGCGGGCGTGTAAACCTGCTGTCAGACCGGCAGAACATCGTCGTCATCGCCGACGAAGCGCACCGCAGCCAATACGATCTCATCGACGGCCTCGCCCGGAACCTTCGGGACGCGCTTCCCAACGCTTCGTTCATCGGGTTTACGGGTACGCCGATTGAGCAGGCCGACGCCAACACCCGCGCCATCTTCGGAGAATATATCAGCATCTATGACATCCAGCGTGCGGTGACCGACGGTGCGACGGTTCCGATCTACTACGAGAGCCGCATCGCGAAGCTGTCGCTGAACGAGGCGCTTCTTCCGAAGTTGGACGAGGAGTTCGACGAGTTGACAGAGGGCGAGGAAGAAGAGAAGAAGCAGAAGCTCAAGTCGAAATGGGCCGCTCTCGAAGCGCTGGTCGGTGATCCGAAGCGCATCGCGCTCATAGCGGAAGATATCGTTCAGCATTATGAGCGACGCCTCGAAGCGATGGACGGCAAGGCGATGATCGTCTGCATGAGCCGCCGCATCTGCGTGGACCTGCACAACGCCATCCTGAAACTGCGCCCCCACTGGGCAGGTGCGAAGGATGACGATATCGAGGCGGAACGAAAGCAGTCCTGTGTCATGAAGATCATCATGACCGGCAGCGCCGAGGACGGCCCTGACTGGCAGGCGCATATACGGAACAAACTGCGACGCCGGGAGATGGCGAACCGGTTCAAGGACAGTAAAGACCCGTTCCGTATCGTTATCGTCAGGGATATGTGGCTGACGGGGTTCGACGCGCCCTGTCTTCATACGATGTATGCTGACAAGCCGATGCGCGGCCACGGATTGATGCAGGCGATTGCACGCGTGAACCGGGTGTTTCGGGATAAACCAGGCGGATTAATCGTCGATTATCTTGGCCTTGCTGACCAACTGAAGCACGCTCTTGCAACATACACCCAGAGCGGCGGTAAGGGAACGCCCAGCATCGATACGGCACAGGCGATATCCGTGATGCTGGAGAAGTATCATATTGCCTGCGATATCATGCACGGGTTTGACTGGACCGCCTGGACACTCGGAACACCGGCCCAGAAGATGGCTCTGCTCCCTGCCGGTCAGGAACACGTCTTACAACAGGAAAACGGCAAGCAGCGGTTCATTCAGGTGGTGACGGACCTCTCACGAGCCTTTGCGTTATGCGCCGCTTCGGATGAAGCCACGGAGATTCGTGACGATGTCGCTTTCTTCCAGGCTATCAAGGCGCAACTCGCGAAGACATCGGGGTCGCAACGGCCTCCCGAGGATCTGGACCATGCGATCCGCCAGCTCGTATCACAGGCGATTATGACAGATGAGGGCGTCATCGACGTCTTCGCCGCCGCAGGACTGAAGAAACCCGATATATCGATTCTCTCCGACCAGTTCCTCGCTGAAGTCCGGGGGCTGAAGCACAGGAACGTCGCGGCGGAACTGCTGGCCAAGCTTTTGAAGGACGAGATCAAAGGGATTTCTGCCCGGAACATCGTTCAGGGCCGACAGTTCAGCGAGATGCTCCAGAAGGCGTTAAACGCGTATCATAACCGCGCCATTGCAACGCAGGAGATCATCGAGGAACTGATTGAACTCGCGAAGCAGATGAGCGAGGCGAAGAAGCGTGGCATTGACCTGGGGCTGAGCGATGATGAAATCGCCTTTTACGACGCTCTCGCCGCGAATGAAAGCGCCGTCAGGGCGATGGGCAACGACGAGCTGAAGGTGATCGCTGCCGAGCTGGTCACCCAGGTCCGCAAGAGCGTCACCATCGACTGGACGGTTCGCGAGAGCGCCCGTGCCAGAATCAAGGTCATGGTGAAGCGTATCCTGAAGAAACACGGCTACCCGCCCGACCTTCAGGAAGAAGCCACGAAAACCGTTCTCGCCCAGGCCGAACTCCTCTGCGCCGACTGGGCCGCTTAAATCATCACACGGCGGGTCAGCGGCGCCTGGTGTCGCTCAGCAGAGAGGTGATCTTTTTCAGGGCCTGGGTGACGCGGTCGATCAGCTGCTGGATGCGTTCGAGGAAGCCCTGGATGATCTCGTCGGCGGTTTTGACGATGCCGTCATCGGCCGAAGGGTTCTTTGAGCCATCCTTTCCGCCGTTCTTCCCGCCATTTTTGTCGCCGTCCTTCCCCCCGCCGTTTTCCTCCGGCTGAACGCCAGCTGCCGAGCCGCGTGACCGCAGGGTGACGAACAGGGCGGGGTGCTCACCGGCGTAGAGGCCGGGGATGCTCACCGACGGAACGCTCCGGCGGCTGGCGATGGCATGGGTCTTCGGCGTCCAGGCCAGCCACATCAGCTCGGTGTTCACGAAGGCCAGGCCGAGCCGATCGAGAATGCGGCCGGGGGCCATCTCGTGGGCCCGGGCGTGTTCGCGCCCGTTGTTCCAGTTGAAATCGCCGCCGATGACGACGGGCCAGCCATCTTTGATGTCTTCCTTCCACCGCTTCTCGAGATCCTCGAGGGCTTCGCGGGTGACATCCCAGCGTCGGGAGGCATACGGCCGGCCGTCCTTCTGCTGGATCACGGCGTTGAGATGCAGCGAGTAGACGCGGGTTTTCAGCCCGGCCACCTTCGTTTCAACGCGGGTCCACCAGCGGTCGTGGGCGATGCCGGTGCCGAGATCGGGAGAGACTTTTCCGAAATCGTGGCCGAACACGCGCTGGCCGTTGCGCACGACGATGGCGACTTCGCGCTGGCCGCGGGTTGCGTTGCCGGCGTCGAACTG
>DATCTT010000202.1:0-2477 GCA_036567845.1 Candidatus Ozemibacteraceae bacterium
CAACTTCTACATCAACGACAAGCCGACCGGCGCCGTTGTTGGCCAGCAGCCGTTTGGCGGCAGTCGTGCCAGCGGGACGAACGACAAGGCCGGCAGCCCTCTCAATCTTCTGCGGTGGGTCACGCCGCGCACCATCAAGGAAACCCTCGTTCCCCCGCGTTCGTTCGAGTACCCGTTCATGGCTGAGCCCTGACAACACGCATCTGATCGCTCCTCGGGGCACCGGCTCCAAACAAAGCAGCCGGTGCCTTGTGTTTTTGGGGAAAACGGGATATATTTATTATATGAACAAGTGCTCACATATTCACATCCCCGACTGGTGCTGCGACCACCGGCTCGACGACGTGGCAGACCTGTTCAAATGCCTGGCCGACCCGACCCGCCTGAAACTCCTGACGGCGATGGTCACGGCCGAGCGGACGGTCGGCGAACTGGCCACGGCGGCAGGAGCGACCCCGTCGGCCGTTTCCCATCAGCTCAGGCTGCTGCGGGCCATGCGACTCGTCCGCGTCCGCCGCGAGGGGCGCCACATGCACTACTCGCTCGCCGACCAGCACGTCTCGGATCTGCTCGAAGTCGCCATCACCCATACCGGCGAGCCGCCCGAACCACACACCGCCTGGCACGTCACCGAAATCGCGGAGTAAGTCACGCATGACGGCTGCTGAAAGGATGTTCCAGCCATGAAAAAGCCACTCCCTCACACCCACGTCTGGAAGATCGTCGGCCTCGACTGCCCCACCTGCGCCAAGGAGCTCGAAACCGAGATCAGAGCGCGAACCGGCGTCGCCGAAGCCGAGCTCGACTTCATGGGCGGCACGGTGCGCGTTTCCTGCACCCTCGAAACCGGCTGCGAGGCGATCATCGACGGCCTCGCCGACGAGCATGGCGTCACATTCCAGCCCATCATGCCCGCCGGGAGCACGTCGCAGGCCGAACTCCCTGCCCCGTCAACCGCGCCGGCGCCCTTCGAAGCTGCCGTGATGATCGTGTCGGGCCTTCTGATCGGCCTCGCCTGGCTGACCGGGACGATTCCGCCGCTGGCGGCCGCCCTGATCGTCGCCGGCTGGCCGGTTTCGGGAAAAGCCCTCGCCGAGCTTCGCCGCCGCACTCTCGGCATGAACACCCTCATGCTGACGGCCGCCATCGGTGCCGCCGCGCTTGGCGAGTGGCAGGAGGGCGCGATGGTGCTGTTCCTGTATGCCATTGCGAAGTGGCTCGAGCGGATGAGCAGCGAAAAGGCACGCGCCTCGATCGAGGCCCTGCGCCGAAATCTTCCCTCGCTCGCCCACCTCGTCGATGAGGCCGGGCACGAGCACCCCACGCCTGTCGGCCAGATCGCGGTCGGCGCGAAGATCCGCATCCGGCCCGGCGAAACCGTGCCGATGGACGGCATGGTGGTGGAAGGCTCATCCGGGGTCGACGAGAGCAGCATGACGGGCGAGAGCACCCCCGTCGCCAAGCACTCCGGCAGCGAGCTGCTGGCCGGCACGCAAAACCTCGACGGCACGCTGCTGCTGGCCGTCACTGCACCGGCAGCCGAATCCCGCTTCTCCCGCATCATGCTCTCGGTCCAGAAGGCCCAGGCCCAGAAGACAGCCTTCCAAAGCGGCATGGACCGGTTCGCCGCGATCTACACCCCCGCCGTCGTCGCCATCGCCGTCGCCGTCGCGACAATTCCCGCGCTAACAGGCATCTGGACAGTGTCGGCATCCCTCTACGCCGCGCTGGTCCTGCTCGTGATCGCCTGCCCCTGCTCGCTCGTGCTGGCCTCACCCGTCACCCTGGTCTCGGCGATGGCCGCGGCCGCCCGCTCGGGCATCCTGGTCCGCAGCGGCAGCGTCCTCGAGGATGCCGCCGGCATCACGGCAGTAGCCTTCGACAAGACCGGCACGATCACGGTCGGCGAGCCCGCGATTCTCGAACTCATCCCAGTCGGCGGACTGACCGAAACTGAGCTTCTCCGGATCACCGCCGCGCTCGAAGCCGGATCGGAACACCCTCTCGCCCCCGCATTCCGGAAGCGGGCCCATGAGGCCGGGCTCGTTCTTCCCCGCATCGAGGGGTTCCGCGTCGTACCGGGCCATGGCGTGCTCGGCTGTATCGGCGCCACGACGTACCGGTTCGGAGAAGCTGCCTGGGCACTGGAACACTGCCCCGATGCTCTCCAGAATCTTCCCGTGATATCAGCCACCTGCGTCACCGTGTCGTTTCTCTCGGATGGCAAGCGGCTTCTGGGTATCGTCACCCTGGGCGATGCGATCCGCCCCGAGGCGAAGGAAGCGATCGCCCATTCGCGCCAGAACGGGATCGCGCACACCCTCCTGCTTTCGGGCGACCGGTCGGAGGCCGCCCGTGCCTATGCCCAGGCCGTCGGAATCGACGAGGCCGAAGGGCGGCTCACCCCCGAGGCAAAATGCCGCCGCATCGAGGAGCTGACGCAGGCCCACGGCCCGGTCATGATGGTCGGTGACGGG
>DATCTT010000203.1:0-2231 GCA_036567845.1 Candidatus Ozemibacteraceae bacterium
CGAGCTCCTTCACGGCCCGGCGCGCCGTTTCGGCGGCGGCGGCTTCGGCGAGCTCGATGCCGAGGCCGTGCAGGTGCAGATACTCACGGTACCTGTTGGCGTTCATGAGCTCCGCCTCGCGGTTGGCAACGCGGGGACCAATCGTGACGGCCCAGAGCGCGATCACATCCTCGCGGGCGGCCGAGAAAAAGTCTGCAACGCAGAAACCCGGCTCCTGCTGCTGGCGGGGGAAGCCGAAGAGAGCAATCATGCGCCCCTCTTCATCGAGCAGGTGAAGCTCGTTGCCAACAGAGCGGCACCGGAAGAAGCCGAACACGCCGCGGATGTCGAGGAGGTTCTCGCGGGCGAGTTGGGCGCGGGTGCGGGCAAGGGCCGGCCGCGCCTCCCTATCGAGGAGATCGGCATACTCGGCATCCGAGCGTTTTCCCTGCTTGTAGCCCCAGCGTGCCTGGAACAGGACGCGGGTATCGATCCGGTCGAGGAGAGCCTCGGGATCAAGCGTGACGATGCGGGTTCCGGTGAAGGCGGGAGTCCAGACGGTCGGGGACTCGAGAACGGAACGGCGACAGGCCGGGACGGCTGGGGCGGAAGACTGCACCCCTTTCCCCGTGACCGGCCTGATTTCCGTGCCCGCGGTCTGCCGGGCGGGGGTGTTCTTCGCGATCCGATCGAGGACGGCGAGTCCATCGAATGCGTCGGCGGCATAATGGACGCGGTCACCATACAGCGCGCGGAGATCGTTCTCGACGAACTCCCGTGTCAGGGCCGCTCCGCCGAGAATCACGGACGGGTGCAGGCCACGTCTGAGCAGTTCTTCAAGGTTTTCCTTCATGATCTGGGTCGAGCGGACCAGCAGCCCGCTCATGCCGATGATATCGGCACCATGCTCTTCAGCGGCACGCACCATGGTATCTATATCGATCTTTATACCAAGATCGACGACCCGGTAGCCGTTGTTCTCGAACAAGATGCGGACGAGGTTCTTGCCGATATCGTGGACGTCGCCGGTGACGGTGGCGAGGATGACGACGGGTCCCTGCTCGGCAGCCTTGCGGCCGAGGTGGGGCTTGAGGAGGTCGACGGCGGCGCGGACGATCTCGGCCGACTGGAGAACGAACGGGAGCTGCATTTCGCCGCGGCCGAACAGTTCCCCGACCTCGCGCATGGCGGCAATCAGGTGGTCGGTGATGATGGTTTCAGGAGCCGAATCATGGCGGAGGGCATCGAGGATCGCCTCGAGGCCGGAGCGATCGCCGTCGAGCACCTTGTCGTGGAGCATCTCGGCGGGTGTCTGGGCCTGGTCGGAGCCGGTCTCGCTCTTTTTTCTCGTGCCGGAAAACGCCTGCATATAGGCGGCGAGATCCGAACCGTCGCCCGCGGCATCGTGCAGCACGGCGAGGGCGAGATCACGCTCACGGCCCGGGATGCGGAAGGCGGGGATGATGCCAGCCGGGTTGACGATGGCCATCGTCAGGCCGTTGGCAACGGCTTCGGCGAGGAAGATGCTGTTGAGCACCTCGCGTGCGGCGGGGGCCAGGCCGAACGAAACGTTGCTTACACCGAGGATGGTCTGGCAGGCCGGGAACTCGGCCGCCACAGCCTTCACGGCCTCGAGCGTCTCGCGGGCGGCGGTGCGCAGCCCGGGATCGCCACTTCCGACGGTGAAGGTCAGGGTGTCGAAGATGAGGTCCTCGTCGCGCAGGCCGAACTCCCGGGTGAGGATGTCGTGGAGCCGGCGCACGACGTCGAGTTTGCGGGCCCGCGTCCGGGCCATGCCTTTTTCATCTATAGCAAGGCATATAAGAGCTGCGCCGTAGTCCCGGGCGAGTTCTGCAACCTGGCGGAGCTTGGTGCCGCCATCCTCCAGGTTTACCGAGTTGATGACGCAGCGGCCTCCGTGGCGCTGCAGGGCAGCCCGGATGACGGCCGGGTCGGTGGAGTCGATGACGAGGGGCAGCCGGACCTGCTTCGCGAAGCGCGGGACGAGCTCGCTCATATCGGCCAGCTCGCTCCGGCCGACGTAGGCTGTGGACAAATCGATCAGATGGGCTCCGCCGCGTGCCTGCAGCTTGCCCATGACGGTCATCGAGTCCCAGTCGTTGGCGAGGAGGAGATCGCGGAACTGACGGGAGCCGTTGGCGTTGGTGCGCTCGCCGACGAGGCAGGGAGCCGGTTCCTGGCGGAGCCCGACAGCGCCGTACATGCTCGCGACGGCGGGCACGGGCTTCACG
>DATCTT010000204.1:0-6178 GCA_036567845.1 Candidatus Ozemibacteraceae bacterium
GTCAGCAGGAGGGCGGCGGCGAGAAGAGCGCGGCCGTTCATGACGCGTCGCGGCAGAAGGAGTTCAGGTCGCGCAGGGAGAGCAGACTTCCCGAGATGCCGAGCGCGATGCCCATCATCAGAAGCTTCACGGACAGCTTGAGCAGGTGGGCGATGCCGACCTGGATGGCGAAGAAGGGCACGAGAACGGCCAGCCGGGCCAGAATGAACTTGTAGCTGAAGACGAGAAATACCGAAGCCAGGAGCGCGCCGGCGACGCCCTGCAGGAATCCCTCGATGACAAACGGCCATCGGATAAACCAGTTCGTGGCACCAACCAGCTTCATGATGACAATTTCCTCGCGGCGCATGTAGAGGGTCAGACGGACGGTGTTGTAGACGATGAACAGCGAGGCGAGGCCGAGAAGAATGATCACGAGCAGACTGCCAAGCCAGAGCAGCTCGGAAAGGCCCTGGAACTGGCGATACGCTTCTTCCCCGTAACTGACGCTCTCGATTGGGGGTTGCCCCTTGAGCTTCGCGAGCAGGGACTGGAGATCGTGGCTGCCGCGCATTTTGATGCGAATGGTCGGGGGAAGGGGGTTCGAATCACTGGCGAGGCCGAGCTGGAGGAGCTCCCGGTCGGCCGCGTCAGCGAAGAGCTCGTTCAGGGCCGCTTCCGGCCAGACGATCTCGGCCTGCTCTATCTCGTCGAACTGGGCCAGGCGCAGCTTCAGGGCCTGAACCTGGTCGCGCGGCGTGTTCGGGGCGAGGAAGGCCGTGACGAGCGCCTCCTGCTGGAGCCGGTGCAGGAAGCCTTCGGTGGTGACGGCGGCGAGCAGGAACGCGCCCATGAGAAGCAGCGTCACGGCGATTGTCGAGACGGTGATGAATGTCATCATGCCGGCGCGCCGGCAGCTCGTGACGGCTTCGGTGAAGAAAAACGAGAGGGAGGAAAACATCAGGCGATCCTCCGGGGGCGGGCGGCGTCACTCATACGCGTAGGTGCCGCCCTGCTCGTCCTTGATAATGCGGCCTTCGACGAGGGCCACGACGTGCTTGCGGAGCTTGTTGACGAGGTTGTGGTTGTGCGTGGCCATGACGATCGTCGTGCCGCGCGTGTTGATCTCGAGGAATAGCTGCATGATTTCGAACGAGATCATCGGGTCCAGGTTGCCGGTCGGTTCGTCGGTGATCAGGATCAGCGGATTGTTCACGAGGGCCCGGGCGATGCAGACGCGCTGCTGTTCGCCGCCCGACAGCTCGTCGGGATACATGCGCCGCTTGTGAGACAGGCCGACCTGTTCGAGGGCTTCCTGGACGCGCGCCTGGATGATGTTGTCGGGGGTGCCGAGCACGCGCAGGCCGAACGCGACGTTTTCGGTGACGGTGCGGCGCTGGAGAAGCTGGAAATCCTGGAGGACGATGCCCATGTTGCGGCGCAGGAACGGCACGCGGGACTCGGGCATGGTGGTGATGTCCTTCCCGTCGATCATCACCAGACCTTCTGTCGGCTGCTCCTCGCGGAAGAGGAGACGGAGGAACGTGCTCTTGCCGGCACCGCTGGGGCCGACGAGGAAGACGAAATCGCCGCGCGGCACGGACAGGGAGACGTTGTTCAGCGCCCGGACGCCGTTCGGGTAGATTTTGGTGACATTCTTGAGTTCGATCATCTCGGCGGGCCGATCATACCACGGCGGACGGATTCCCGCCACCCTCCCTCACGAATATGTTGGCAGTCGGGAACAGGCGTTGTATGATAGGGCGTCTGAGGGGTATATCTCATGGAGGATCCTTGAATGATCTTCGAACTGCTCAAGCTGTGTACGGAACGCGGCGCATCGGATCTGCATTTCAAGGTCGGCTACCCGCCCATTCTCCGCGTCGACGGCAGCATGCTGCCGCTCAAGATGAAGGAGATCGACCATGCGGACTACGAGAACATGCTCGAGGCGATTCTCGACGATTACCAGCTCGTCAAGTTCATCGAGCACCGCAAGCTGGACCTGGGCTACAGCTTCGCCAATGCGCGGTTTCGCGTCAACCTGTTCCATGACTACAACGGCGGCAGCGCCGTGTTCCGCGTCATTCCGTTCCTCCAGCTGACGTTCGATGACATCGGCCTGCCGAAGGCGGCCCGGGCAATGATCGAGCGGCCGTTCGGGCTGATTCTCGTGACCGGGGCGACGGGCGCCGGCAAATCGACGACGCTGTCGACGTTCATCACGCATATTGTCGCGCATAAAATAAAAAGCGTCGTCACGATCGAGGATCCGATCGAGTATATCTTTGGCGATGGAATCGGGCTGGTCAGCCAGCGCCAGGTCGGTGTGGATTGCCGCTCGTTCGACGAGGGGATTCGGGGCGCGATGCAGACGGATGCCGATGTAATCATGGTCGGCGAGCTGCGCGATCCGGATGCGGTCAATATGACTCTCACCGCGGCCGAGTCGGGCAAGCTCGTGTTCGCGACGTTGCACAGCAACACGGCCATGCAGGCGATCGATCGGTTCGTGAATCTGTTTCCCCAGACGCAGCATGCGCAGGTGCTCGGCCGGCTGTCGACGACGCTGATCGGTATCATCACGCAGACGCTGATTCCCCGCAAGATCGGGAAAGGGCGCGTTGCGGCGTTTGAGATTCTGATGGGACTCCAGATGATCCGGTCCCTGATCGCCGAGAGCCGCATCCATCTGATCCAGTCCTATCAGGAGTCCGGCAGTGACTCGGGTATGTGCACGCTCGATCAGGCCCTCGCCCAGCTCGTGATCTCGGAGAAGATCTCGATGACCGAGGCTATGATGCGGGCCGGCAACCAGTCCGTCGTCAAGAAGATCGTCGAACAGGCCGGTATCACCGTCACTCCGGAGGGTCCTGCGCAATGAAACCGAAAATTTTCACGTATTTCGATCAGGCGATCGAGCTGGGAGCGAGTGATCTGACCCTCAAACCCGGTTCACCGCCCGCGTTCCGCATGAACGGCCATCTCGTGATATCCGAGGAGGACGCGCTGGCTCCCCAGGAGATGTACGATCTGTTCCTCCCTGTCACGGACATCAAGCGGCAGGAGTCGCTCCGTGGCACGTTCGAGTGCTACGCGATGTATCCCTACAAGCGCAAGGCCCGTATTCGGTTCTATATTTTCCAGCAGCGGGAAGGGTATGCCGGCTCCTTCCGGTTCATCAACAACGCCGTCCCGACGATCCGCGAGCTGGAGCTGCCCGATGAGCTGGAGAACCAGGCGCTCAAGCCGCGCGGCCTGTTTTTGGTCACGGGGCCGGCCGGCAGCGGCAAGTCCCACACGATGGCCGCAATGGTCCAGGCCATCAACAAACGGTTCGCGCGCCACATCATCACGATGGAGAACCCCATCGAGTTCGTTTTCTCGCGTGTCCAGTCGATCTTCACGCAGATCGAGGTCGGCACCAGCATCCCGACCTATCAGGAAGCGATGACGAACGCCCTGCGCGAAGATCCCGACGTGATGATGATCGGGGAAATGCGCGATCAGAAAACGGTCGAGATGGCGCTGGTCGCCTCCGAGACCGGCCACTTCGTGCTGTCGACCCTGCCCACGATCGGGGCGGCGCCGACCATCGAACGCATCGTCAGCTTCTTCCCCGTCGACAAGCACGATGAGGTGCGGCTGCAGGTGTCGCTGAACCTCGTCGGGATCTTCTCCCAGCTCCTGATTCCGCGTGTCTCCCCCCAGCAGCGGGCGAGTATTGCCTACGAGCTGCTGATCGCCAACTCCGCAATTCGCACCCTGATCCGCGACAAGAAATACTCGCAACTCACTTCCCAGATGCTCATGGCGCGGCGCGAAGGCTGCGTCACCCTCAAGGATTCGCTCACCAAGTTGTTGCGCGATGAAACGGCCAACCAGGAACTGGTGCGGGCGATGCTGCAGGAGATCGTGGAATGAATGAGACCGCCATTGGAAAGATCCGAACCATGCAGGAACAGGCGGCGAGCCGCCTTGCTCCGCTTCTCGCGGCCGACCTGCCTCTGCCCATCCGGGCACATGCCGCTGTCGTCATCGCGAAATCCCACGCTCCGGGAAGCGCAAGGCAGGTGCTGGACTTTTTCGATGCTTTTCCCGACCTCGAGGAATCGATTCGCGCGGCCGGCGAGGTTGGCGGGGAAGAGGCGCTGGCGAAGCTGATCGAACGTGTCCACACGAAGCGGGCGCAGAACAGGGACGTGATCGCCGAAGTGCTCGGTAACTTCCGGACCCCGTCCAGCACCGAATGTCTGAAAGAGCTGCTCGGCGACGAGGACCGGCACGTCCGGTATCAGGCCGCCAGCAGCCTCTTTGTCCATGGCGGCCGTGAAGCGGCCCTGGCGCTGTGCCGCTACATCTCGGACCAGGACGAGTGGATCTCGATGACGATCCTGCGCTTCCTGTGCCGGATGAAGGAGCACGAGTCGATCCCCTTCCTCGCCGAGCAGTTCGCAAAGGATGGGGATCTGCGGAGGAAAGCGCAGATGGTCTCGTTCCTTTCGATGTTCCGCAGCGTCACGCTGGTGAACATCTTCGACGAGGGGCTCAAGGGCAAGGATGCCCGTCTCAAGGCCAACTCGATCGAGGCAATCGGCGAGCTGGAGCTGCCACACCGGGAGATCCAGGCCCGCATCATGCCGTTTCTGCACGACCCGAACAACCGCATCCGGGCCAACACGATCCTGGCCCTTGCGCGGGCCCAGGCCGAGCATATGCGGCCCGAGATCGTTCAGATGGTCGAGTCAAACGATGTCCAGCTCCGGCGCAGCGCAGCCTACATCCTTGGCCAAATCTCTCCGGCCGGCAACGAGGAACTGGCTGCGAGGCTGGTTGTCGACCCGTCCGACGACGTGCGCCGCCGCATGATTCTCTCGCTCCGGAAGTTCCCCGCCGAGTTCGTGCGCAGCCAGATCGAGCGGGCTATCACGGATCCCAACAAATGGATCCGGAAGTTCGCGATCGAGATGGCGGCCGGGATTCCCGACTTCCCGAAACAGCCGATCCTGAGGCAGTTCAAGCTGGAAACGGCTTACCCGAACATCGTTGCATGTATCGAGTTCTTCGCGAAGCATCCCGACGATGAAGGGATCCGGCTGATGCGGCAGCGTGTCAAGGACACCCGCCACCAGGTCGTTTCAGCTCTGATCCGTGCCGTGGGGGCGATCTACGGCCTCAAGGGGCTTCAGGCCCTCGCTCCCCAGATCAACTCCCGCGACCCGAAAATCTTCACGACCTACGTCACGAGCCATTTTGGAATGGGCGGCGTGGAGCTGTTCGACTCGGTTCTCGAGAAAGCGGCGCTGGTCAAGAAGCCGCCGACCAACGAGATGTTCCTCGGTGCGCTCGAAGGCTGCCTGGAGCTCCTCACGCTTGGGGAGAAGATGCCCGCCCAGCTCCAGGACGAACTGGGCCGTGCCCCCGTCATGCCGATCATCGAGGAGGCCCCGGTCGTTGCCGCCGAGCCGCCTCTGGCGGCGGATGGCCAGCAGATTCCGTCGGCATCCGTTCCGTCACAGGAGGAAGGGGCGAGCGAGCCCGTTCTCGGCCAGGACGACCTGGAGTCTGCCGCCCCGCGCAAGCCGAAGAGCCGCCTCCCGGCATCATTCGCGGCAGGTGTCAAACAATACAATCTTGGGAAGTATAAAAAGGCGCGGTCTTTGTTCCGCGAAGCCCTCGTGGATCATCCCGACCTGGCGAAGGCTCACTACTACCTGGGAATGATGGCATTCGAGGAGCGCGAGTTCGATGCGGCCCGCGAGTCGCTGTCGCTGTATCTCGAATCCGAGCCCGACAACCGCAAGGCAATTCATTCCCTCGCCCGCATTTACAAGCATCAGCGCGACTGGCCGAACGTGGCCCGGATGTATGAAAAACTGACGGCCGGCCTCGAAGGTCCTCTCGACAAGGTCGGGATCAGGATGATGCGCGAACTCGGCTCGTCCTACATCTTCATGAAACGGTATCAGGAGGCGAGAACGGTTCTCGAGACGGTGTTCAAGGCTGATCCGACGGACCTCGAGACGAACTTCCACCTCGCAATGTCATGTTTCCATTTGCAAAACTATATGCGGGCCGAGACCCTGCTGATGGACATCATGCGCCAGACGGAGCCGGGCGACAAGCTGCGCGGGATGGCCGAATCCCTGATCGACAAGATCCGAGATCAGCTCTCGGCCCCCGCCGCCCCCGAGCCCGC
>DATCTT010000205.1:0-19287 GCA_036567845.1 Candidatus Ozemibacteraceae bacterium
CGAGGGTCGCGATCGGGGCCGCGGCTGAGGCGAAGTCCCCGGCGAACAGCGGAACCCGGTCGATCCGGCCGCTCACTTTGAACGCAAGGGCGACCTTCCGCATGGGGCCGACTTCTCCGATCAGTTCCCCGATGGAGGCGAGCGGATCTGTTTCACGTGCGGAAGCGGCAGCCGGAACTGTGGAAACCACCGGGGTCGCCGATTCGGGTGCCGGTGGGACGACCGCCGTCAAAGCCGCGGGGGAGAGGATGAGGGCGACCAGAGCGGACAGAAGAGTGTGGCGTTGGAAGATATTCATAATAGAATTCCTATGCGTATAAATTGTCCGGCGCCGTTCAGCGCAACGCGTTTTTGATCGGATCGGGAACCAGGCCAATAGCCCGGGTCAATTGCGCCATCGCAACGGCGCGCTGGTGCAAAGCCTGGGCGCGGAGGGTGCGCGCCTGGGTCAGAGCCACTTCGGAATCGAGCACGTCGAGAGCCGTTTTTGCCCCGGTGTCATACGCGACCTGGGCGATGTCGAGCGCCTCCTGGGCCTGCTCCACGTTCTTCTCCTGGGAGGCGAAAACCTCCTCGGCCTCCATCACGCCGGCAATCGCCTTGCGGATATCGACCCGGAGGGCGGAAAGGGTGTTCTCGGTGTTGAGCCGGGCCTGATCGTGCGCTGCCTTCGCTTCATCCCGCTGGGCCCGGGACAGCCCCGAGTCGAACACGGGGTAGACCAGACCGACGGTGGCCGTCCAGTTGTCCTTGTACTGGCCGATCGGCGCCCGGATTCCACGGGTCTGTTCCAGGGTGCCGTTGAGCTGGATGCTCGGCTGGAGCGCCTGACGTGCGATATCGACCTGGTGCCGGGCCGCCTCCTCCGAAGCTATGGCAGCGGCCAGATCCGGCCGCTGCTCGCAGGCAAGCTGGATGGCGCGATCCTCGTCCAGGGGGAGGGGGGGAAAAACGACCGGGAACGAACCGACCACGCGGAGCTGGGCCGAGGGGTCGATCCCGAGCAGATGCAGAAGATCCGCCAGCGCCGTCGATCGGTTGTGGATGGCCTTGATCAGTGCCGGCCGGGCCGCCGAAAGCTGCACCTCGGCGCGGAGCAGATCGAATCGGGGGGCCGTGCCGCTCTCGACGAGCTGGGCCGTGTGATCGCGGTGTTTCTGGCGCAGCTCTACGGATTCCGAGGCGACGCGGATCAGGTCGTCGGCGAGAAGCATGTCATAGAAAGCTCGTGACACCTGAAACGCGACGTCGACCAGCGTCCGGCGCTCCTCGGCGATGGCTGCATCGATCGATGCCCGGGCGGCGCGGCTCTGGGAGCGATATCGGCCGAGCGGCTGAAACGACTCGTTCAGGGCCAGCCGGTGCACATCCTGGCGGTCGCTCACGTTTGGCGATGTCCGGTCACGGTAGGTCGTCTCCTGCGACACCACGCTCGCCGTCGGCAGCTGGGAGCGGAACACCTGGTCCGCTTTCGCCCTGCCCGCGGCGGTGCGGGCCCGGCTGGAAAGGATGCTGCGGTTGTTGTCGAGCGCGAGCTTGAGACACTCCTCGAGCGTGAGTTCATCGGGAATGGCGGCAAAGGTGCCGTTTCCCGGCAGAATCCCGGCTTCGGTCGCGATGGCCGTGGCTGGCGAGGCGGTCGCCCCCGCTGCGGACTCAAGAGGGGAGGCGGTGGCGACGGCCGTTGCGAGAAGCAGAGCCGGGAACGCCGCGATGCAGGTGTGTCTGAAACGGTGGATCATCGTTGATACCCTCGAAAGTCAGGATTGTTTCGCGTGGGTGTTGATCACCTCGCGAAGCTTGTTCAGAAGGGTGAAGAGGTGTTGCCGGTCGCGTTCGGAGAACCCGGTGATGCAGGCGCTTGCCGTCTCTTCCCAAACGGGAATGATTGCCATGAGTTTCTCGTGGCCGAGCGGTGTCAGACCGAGCTTCAGACACCGTCGGTCGGTGGTGAGGCGGCGCCGCTCGACCAGGCCGAGCTTCTTCAGCCGGGAGATCATGCCCGTGATGTTGGCGGGCGTCACCAGCATGATCTCGCACAGCTCCGACGGGGACATCGGCCCCCGGTGGTGCAGGTTCATCAGCAGGCCGAACTGCGGCCCCGTGAGATTCGTTTCCTGCCCCAGCCCGCACCGGGCGAACACAGTGCGCACGGCGGTTTTCGAAGTGTATAGCAGGGCCTTGAACAGATCGATGGGTTCTACGGACATAAACTATTTACCTCTAAAAAGTTTATATGCTAAATAAATGTTTTCGGCGTCGAAGTCAAGAGCCGGGGGCGGATATCCTCGCGGAACCCCTCGGGAGAGAGCTTTCTGGCAGCCGGAAGCGGGGAGGGATGAGAAGACGCACCAGGTACGGTATACTGCATGTGAGATCGAGACGAGGATATCGGGATGCTGATGAGATGGGTGTTCGTGTTGACGGCGGCCTTCGCCTTCTGGGGGGCGGTCCGCAGGCCCGCGTTTTTCTGGGAGCATCACAAGGCCCGGGCCATGCGCGGTCTGTTCGGCGACACCGGCGCGATGATCGTATATGTCATTATTGCTATAATATTGTTTTCCATCGGCGTTTTCGCGCCTCTGCGGTGATCCTGACATGTGGACGGAGAGCGGCGTGATACGTTCGATCCGGTTGTACTGCGCGATTGGTCCCGGCTGTGAAGCGTTGAGGGCCGGGCTTGCCGATGCCGTCTGGCCGCGTCTGAAGGCCATTGCTGCCCGCGGCGGTTGCCGTCTGGCCATCATCGATCTCCGGGATGGGGCGCCGGCGGGCGAGTCGGAGGACACGGTTCTGCGATGGGGGATGGCCGAGATCGACCGCTGTGCCCCGTTCTTCATCGCCGTCGCCGGTACCGATCCGGGGCCCGTGCCCCGACATATCCCCGCCGAAGCCTCACCATACGAGCCATGGATGATGGAGGCCCGGGGAGCACCCGCTCTCGAACTCGAGATCCGGCGCGCGGTCACACGACCGGGCGGCTCCTTCGTTCCCAGGCTATATCTGGTCGACGGTTCCGACCGCACCGGGCCCCGGCCGGGATTCGAAACCTTCGCGCGCGAGCATGGGTGTGAGGTGCGTCAGTGCGGCCCGGCTCCGTCGATGGCAGTCACGACGATCTGCGCCGATCTCGAGGCCGCTCTTACCGCGCTCCTCCCGGCGGAGACACCACCCGCATCCCCGCTGCTCGAAGCCGATGAGGAATGGGCCCGGGCCCGACGCGAGATTTTCGTGGCCCGGCGCGATGTGATGAAGCGGTTGTCCGACCATGCCGCCGCCGATGGCCCACCCCTGCTCATCACCTCGACCCCGGGAAACGGCGTATCGACACTGCTGGCCGGTTGGGCCGCGGAGTATGCCCGCGACAACCCGGTCGTCACGGTCATTTCCGTTCATCTTGAGACGCCGGTTCCCGAAGCCCCTGACATCCGGATCTGGAAGCGGATTGTTACGGAGATCCAACGCCGCACGGGCTGCTCGCTTCCCCTGCCAGAGACGGATGCCGAGTGGCGTGCTGAAGGCCCGGAGTGGCTTCACATCGGTGCCGCATACGGGCGTGTTGTGGTGATTCTCGACGGCCTGGACCATACCGCTGACGCCGAAGGGTGCTTCCGCCTCGAATGGCTTTGGGCCGCCTGGCCATCGAACATCCGGTTCATTCTTGCTCTCCGTCCAGACCAGCCCCCGATCGACCTGTTCGCGCGTCGCGGCTGGCCGACCCTGGTGGTGGGGGACCCAGACCGCCCGCATCGGGCCGAGTTCATGGCCGCCTGGATGTCCGCCCTGCGACTCGAACTGCCGCGCGCCTGGATCGACCGCAGCCAGATGGCTCAGAATCCCGGCTTCGCGTTCACCGCCGTCACGCTGCTGCACGAGGCCCGGCTGCTGGGAACGAGCGGCTCTGCCGCGCGGTATCTCAACGAGTGTCTCGCGACCACGGGGCCGGTGGAACTGACGGATGCCGTGCTGGCTCGCGTAGAACGGGATTGTGGCAGCCGCCGGTGTCTGCTGGTGCGCGATGCGCTTTCCCTGATCGCCGTGTCCCCCAATGGAATTGCCGAGGACGATCTGCTCGCGATTCTGGCCTCAGGGGAAGACGGCGGACGGCTTCCCGCCTGTCACTGGCAGCCGGTGCGGTGGGCGCTGGCGCCGTTTCTCCAGGAACGGGCCGGCCGGCTGGTCTTCTCGAGTGGTATCGTCACCGCGGCGGTCCGTGCGCGATATCTGCTCAGTGAGGCGCACGTGAGTTCGGCGCGGCAGCGTATCATCGCCCACCTCTCCGCCCGCGCCCTGTGGCCCGACGAGTGGCGCGAACTCGCATGGCATCTCGTCGAGACCCGTTCCTGGGAAGGGCTGTATCGTCTGCTGGCCGAACCCGCCGGGTTCGGGACCCTCGCGGCGATTCCGGCTCCGTTTGTTGCCGATCTGTGGCGCCGCCTCGAGGCTGCCTCCTCATTCCGGCTTCTCGAGGCTGCCAGCCGCATGCTTCTCGAACCGAAAGCCTGGTATCCGCATCTCGGCACCTGGGCTGCCATCCTCGCCGCCTCCGGGCTGCCGGGAAAGGCGATCTCCCTCCTGCTGCCCTACATCGACCACCTGCGTGCCACTGGCAACGAGGCCGCTGTCTGGGCCGCCCTCGAACTCCTCGGCGAACGGTACATGGAGATCGGGGAGTTCGCCCGGGCCGAGACGATCCTCGCGGGCCTCGCCGACTCCCCCGTGCCGGGCGGTCGTTCCGGTGCCGCCCGTATCGCCCTGCGGCGGGCTCTGATCGCGGGCTCCTGCGGCCGCAACGATCTCGCGGCGAAGCAGTGCCGGGAGAGCCGGCGGCTGTTCCGGGAGATCGGCGATGCCTTCGGCCAGGAGGTCGCGCTGGGCCACCTGGCGGGGTATCTCTACGCGCAGAGTGACCTGGGCGGGGCCAAGACGTTTTATGCCGAACAGGAACAGATCTGCCGCTCGATCGGCCGCCTATCCGGCCTTGTGGGGGCCCTGCACGGCCAGTCGTTGATTCTGCGGGCCTGGGGGGATCTCGAGACGGCGCTGGGCCTGTTGCGAGAATCCGAGGAGATCTGTCGCCGGATGGGCTATCGCGAGCGGCTCGCGGATGCGCTGAACCAGCGTGCCTCGATCGTGCGCACCCGCGGCCGGATCGATCTTTCCCTTGAACTCTATCAGGAAGCCGAGGCGATCTGTGTCGAAACGATGTATCGTGACGGGCTTCAGACGGCTCTCGGCGGCCAGGCCTCAATCCGGCGCATCCGGGGCGACCTCGACGAGGCTGCGCGCCTGTTCCAGGAGCAGGAGCGGCTGTGTCGACTGATCAACAAGAAGGATGGTTTGCAGATCTCGCTGTGCGGTCATGCCGTCATTTTGCGCGACCGGGGCCGCCTCGATGAGGCGAAGATCTTGTTGAAAGAGGCCGAGCGGCTCTGCCGCGAGATCGGATACCGGGAAGGCCTGCCGCGAATTCTCGGCAACATGGCCTCGATCTGTCTCGACCGGGGCGAGCTCGACGAGGCGCTTCAATTGCTGCGCGAGAGCGAACGGGTCTGCTGCGATCTCAATCTGCGCGCCGGTCTGCAGCGGGTGCTCGAGCAGCTTGCCCTCGTCCTGAAGGTGCGTGGCGAACTCGATGGCGCTCTCGCCCTGCTGCGCGAACAGGAGAAGATCTGCCGCCAGCTTGGCATCAAGATTGGCCTCCAGGTCTCGCTCGGCCATCAGGCACATATCCTGTATTTCCGCGGCGAGGTCGAGGCGGCGATGGGGCTGTTCCGGGAACAGGAACGCATCTGTCGGGAACTGGGCCTGCGCGACCGCCTGCACATCGCGCTTGGTGGCCAGGCGGTCATTTACCGGGCCCGGGGCGACTGGAAACGGTCGATGGAGTTGCTCCGGGAACAGGAGGCGATCTGCCGCGAACTCGGGCTTCGGAGCGGGTTGCAGGTGTCGCTTTACAATCAGGGCGTGATCCTGCTCATCCGGGGCGACCAGGAAGGGGCGATGGCCCTGTTCAAGCAGCAGGAAGCCGTCTGCCGCGAGGCAGGATACCGCGAGGGGCTTCAGGCCGCTCTTGGCAGCCAGGCCGTAGTGTTGCGCAACCGCGGCGATCTCGAGGGCTCGATGGCCCTGTTCCGCGAGCAGGAACGCATCTGCCGCGAATCCGGCTACAAAGAGGGGCTTCAGGTCTCGTTGTGCGGCCAGGCCGCCATTCTCCAGGCCCGCGACGAGTTCGACGCCGCCCTTCAGAAGCTGCGAGAGGGCGAGCGCATCTGCCGTGAGCTCGGCCATCGCGAGGGGCTCCAGCGGGTCCTGTGCAGCATGTCGGTTATCTTCGAGCGGCGCGGCGAGCTCGACACGGCGATGGCGCTGCTCGGCGAGGTCGAGCACATCTGTCGCGCGCTTGATTACAAATCCGGTCTGCAGCGCGCCCTCGAATACATGGCCGGCATCCATAAAACCCGCGGTGATACGCAAATGGCCATGAAACTCCTGAAAGAACAGGAGGCGATCTGCCGCGAGCTCGGCATCAAAGCCGGACTTCAGGCATGTATCGGCCGCCAGGCGCAGATCCTGCAGACGAGCGGAGATCTGGAAGGGGCAATGGCGCTGTTCCGCGAACAGGAGGCGATCTGCCGCGAACTCGGCCTCAAGGCCGGCCTGGTCAAGGCTCTTGCCGCCCAGGCCTCGCTGCTCGGCCGTCGGTTCGACACGGCCGGCGAAGCTGTCCAGCTCATGAAGGAAGCCTGGGGAATGGCCCGCTCGCATGGCCTCGTGGCGCTGTCCGACCAGATCGCCACCGTGCTCGACGCGATGCGGAAAAAGAGTTTTGCGGATGCAGGTGTCGAGCCCGCCTCTGAGGAACTGTGGGGAAAGATCCAGCACCGACTGATCGAGCGCGTCGCGTTCATCCGGCCCGACGACGATCCCCAGACGCTGCTTGACCGGCTCCAGGCCCACGAACGGGTGAGCCGCGACCTTGGCATGGTCGAGGAGGTTGCCCACAGCCTCGCGGGCCAATCCTATGCCCACCGCATGCGGGGCGAGCTAGACAGGGCTCTTCAGAAGCTGCGCGACGAGGAGGCCATCTGGCGTCGCCGCGAGAATAAGCCGCGTCTGGCCGAATGTCTCACCCAGCAGGCGCTGCTGCTGGCCATCGACATGAAGCGGCTCCGGGACGCCCTGGCCCCCGCGGAAGAGGCCGCCCGTCTGACCGCGGCCCACGACCTGCTCGAAATCTCCGGGGACGTTCTCGCCCGCCTTCTTGAACGTATCCGCGCCGGCCTCGTCTGAGATTCCGCGGGTTCCGGACACAAACCGCCCCCGGCAGGGCTGCCGGGGGCGGTTTGTATGAAGATCGCTATAAATTTAATCGAGAGTGTGGATCACGACGCCGGAGCGCAGCTTCGGTTCGAACCAGGTCGATTTCGGGGGCATGATCTTGCCCGCGTCGGCGATGTGCATCAGCTGCTCGATCGAGGTCGGGAACATCGAGAACGCGACGGCGAACTTCCCCTCGTCGACGATCCGCTCGAGCTCCTTTACGCCCCGGATGCCGCCGATGAAATCGACGCGCTTGTCGGTGCGCGGGTCGCCGATTCCCAGAAGCGGCGCCAGCAGGTTGTTCTGCAGGATCGACACGTCGAGGCAGCCGATCGGATCCTTCGCATCGAACGAACCCGGCTTCGCCGTCAGGCGGTACCACTGGCCCTTCAGATACATGCCGAACATGGTGGCCTTCGCCGGCTTCTTCTCGGTCGTCTTCTCGACCGTGAACTTCTCGCCCACCTTCGCCAGGAACTGGTCGACGGTCATGCCGTTCAGATCCTTCACCGCACGGTTATAGTCCATGATATAGAGATGGTTGTGCGGGAACAGAACGGCGAGGAAGAAATTGTATTCCTCGTTGCCGGTGTGCTTCGGATTCTGCTCACGGCGCACCTTGGCGATGCGGGCCGCGGCGGCCGAGCGGTGATGCCCGTCGGCCACATACAGGGTCTTGACCTTCGCGAACGCGGCGATGATCTTTTCGTGCCAGGCCTTGTCCGTCACGACCCACAGCACGTGCCGAATCCCATCCTCGCTCGTGAAATCGTATTCCGGGGCCGCTTTCATTGCCTCGTTCATCAGCTCGTTGATCGAATCGACGGCGGGGTAGGTGAGGAACACCGGGCCGGCATTCGAGTTGGTCACGTCGACGTGCTTCAGCCGATCTTCTTCCTTGTCCTTGCGGGTCAGCTCGTGCTTCTTGATTGTGTCGTTCCAATACTCTTCGGCGGCGCAGCAGCACATCAAACCGACCTGGGCTCGCCCGTCCATGACCTGCTTGTAGATGTAGAAGTTCGGGGTGGGGTCGTGCTTCAGCCAGCCGTTTTTCTGGAACAGCGCAAAATTTTCCTTGGCCTTTGCGTAGACCTTCGGATCATACAGGTCGATCTTCGGATCGAGATCAATCTCGGGTTTGGTCACGTGGTGGAACGAATACTGATTACTGCCCGACAGCTTGCGGGCTTCCTCGGAGTTGAGCACGTCGTAGGGCAGCGCGGCCAGCTTCGGGGCGATCTCCTTGGGGGCGCGAAGACCCTTGAAGGGGCGAACCGTTGACATTCCTTTTTCTCCTTGACGTATCGTTATATGATGCTCGCTGGAAAAACCGGCCCCATTCTAGGAATTGAAGCCGGTCTTGTCAATCACCGCGGGGCCCGGGGAAACTGTGTCGCGTCGGAAGCGGCCGGAGCGCTCCGGGTCGCGATTCCCCGATAAGCATCGAGCAGAAGCCCCGATTCGAGGCCTGCCTGCGTGGTGAACCACAAACCGTCGCGCGACACCTCGACGGCCTGGATTCCCGGCTCCTTCAGAAGCCATTCCCGCGTTTTCGATGCCGACTCGAGCAGCGGCGCCTCGTGCAGGAACGTCCGCAGTTTCGCGTCTGCTTCCGAGGCGATCCGCTCCAGTTCGAGCCGTGCTTCGGCCGTGCGGCGACCGCCCGAAAACATCCTGTCCCGGGCCCAAACAAGCAGATCGGCTGGAATCGTCGGTGTGGCCAGCTCTGAAACCGCCTGCCGAGCCCGTTCACGGTCGGGAAAACGCTCCGCCAGCACTTTGACGGCCTGGAACCGGATCGTCTCGGAAGCGTCGCCCAGCAGATCGATTGTCGCCTCGATCAGGGGGGCTTCCTCCCACGGCGGAAGCTCGGGGAGCGTTTCGAGAGCGAACAGCGCCTCCTCCCGGCATCGGGGGTCGCTTCCATGAAGCGTCGAGAGCAGGACCGGAACCGAGTCGAGCGTGAACGAGGCGGCCAGGGCGCGGATCGCATCCGGGGTGCTGGCCGTCTGCGCCGGCGCCGCCGCCGTCGAAAGTGTCAGAAGACCTGAAAGAAGGCCGGAAAAGAGGGTGCGCCGGCACGATCCGGCCGGCAGAAGGAAATTCCATTGTCTCATGAATATATCACCGTCGATAAGATTCGGAGCCGAAGCCCCGCGGGGATGACGAACGGCGTACAAAGAAAAACCCGGGACGGATGTCCCGGGTTTTTGGAGAGCGGATTACTTGCCTTCGGTGGCCGGGGCAGCGGTAGGAGCCGGCTCAGCGGCCGGAGCGGCGGCGGGTTCGGCAGCCTTCTCTTCGACCTTCTTGGCCTTCTTCGCCTTCTTGGCCTTCTTGCTCTTCTTGGCCTTCTTGGCGGGCTTCTTCACTTCTTCCTTCTTCTCATCGGCCGGGGCGACGGTGGTGTCAGCGACCGGGGCGGCGGCGCCGTCGACAACCAGGTTGCCGTTCTCATCGCGGCTCAGAACGTGCCAGACATCGCCGTGCTTGAAGGCCGGAACGAGGGCGTTGCCTTCCTTGTCGACGCCGGGGGTGCGGCGGCTATATTCGGTCTTGGCGCTGTAATACATGAGGTTGTGCTTCTGGGTGTGCTTCTCGTCCTTCGCGAAGGAGGCGGACTTCAGATCCTCGCTGACGTAGACGACTTCCTTACCCAGGGAGACGCTCTTCACATCGCGATCGCCGGAGCAGCGCTCGATGGCGACCTTTTTGGCCTTCTTGGTGCCCTTCGCCGCAAAAGCGGAGGACGCCGGAACCAACAGAGCAACCGCCAACATAACGGGGAGCAACCTCTTCATCACATGACCTCCAACCTTAGTTTTCTTACGTTGTACGCAACCTTCAACGGTGCGCGCCTACATTACTCACAATTCGGTACACTTGTCAACAAGTTTTCGTGCGCGGGATGTTCACAAGAACGCGGTGTCAGCATCCCTTGTTCGGCTGGAAATCCGTTCGGGTGCGAATCATCCACTTCTGGAACCACACGAGAATACTGATATCCATCATGACGCCCTCCTTTCGCGAACCCCACCCGAGGGGGCGGGGAACGGGCCGCCGCGCACGGTCGGTGATTCGGCCTCGCACGGCACGACGGTTGTTGTCGCATATACCATGCCATGCCATAGAAGCCTCATCTGGCCATTGTCTTCGCGGCTCCGAAATTGCGACCGTTGTCTGGGACGGGCATGATGCTCAAAGATTGCGCAACGCTGATTCCGGATTGTATAGTGAGAGCGGCCGCGGGATGGCGTTCCGGCTCACGGCCAGGGTGTACCACAATCCATTTCACGACGAGGAGTCTCCATGCAGCCCCATCTGAAACTCGATACCGGCAGTATCTCCCCTTATGTGCTCGTCTGCGGCGACCCGGCACGCGCCGAGCAGATCGCCAACCTGTGCCAGAACCCGAAGCAGCTTGCATACAACCGCGAATACCGGACCTTCGTCGGGACCTATAACGGTCAGCAGATCACGATCACGTCGCATGGTGTCGGCTCGGCCGGCGCGGCGATCTGTTTCGAGGAGCTGATCAAGATCGGCGCGAAGGTCATCATCCGCGTCGGCACCTGTGGCGCGCTGACCGATGCCCTGGGCCAGGGTGACCATATCGTCACCACGGCCGCCGTGCGCGAGGACGGCGTTTCCAGCCTGCTGATCCCGCTCGGCTACCCTGCTGTCGCCGACAGTGCCGTGGCTGACGCGCTTGAAAAGGCCTGTCGCGACGAGAAGGCTTCTTACCGGCGCGGTATCGTGGTCGCCAGTGATCTGTTCTACCCGGGGCTGCTGCCGAGCTCGCTCGAATTGTACAGCAAGGCCGGCGTGCCCGGCGTCGAGATGGAGTGCGCGACCCTGTTCGTCATCGCCTCGCTGCGCGGCGTGCGTGCCGGCGGCATTCTCACCGTCGACGGCAACCCCCTCAAATGGGAGGAAGGAAACTACGATCCGCACGGCGAGAAGGTCACGAAGGGAAAAGCCCGCATGCTCAAGCTCGGCCTCGAGGGCATCAGCGCCCTTGCCAAAGCCGGCATCGCCTGAGGTATTGTCATGGACACATGCGCCGGAACCGGTTCTGCGACACGCTGCTCTTCGGCCGGTTCCGGCGTTTCTCCGTGTCCGGGCTGCCGGGAGGCCCCGGAAGGTGGGCCGATCCTGTTTTTGCTTCCGTATCCCAGCCTGTCGGGGCTCGAACTGTTCTGTCTCCGGTTCGCCGGCGATCTGCTGGCACGCGGCATCCCGGTTGCCGTCGCCTCGCCTGCCGGAGGTCTGATCGACCAGCAGTGCCGGCAGCGCGGGATCCCCTCATTTCATCTGGCCGAGCTGCGCCGATTCGATCCACACGCTGTTCTGAGGCTTGCCCGGTTCATCGAGGGGCGCGAGCCGCTGAACATCGGCGGCCACGATCTGACCGGCCGGCCCGCCCGCGCCGTCGTCGCGTTCCGCACCCAGGCGATCTATCCGCTTCACCTCGCGCGGCTGCTGAAACAGTCCCACGTGCCGTTCTTCCTATTCTACCGGATCGGGGCGGGAAACTACCATCGACGTGATCCCCTGCACCGCGTGCTTTTCCGGCACCTCGCGGCCGTCGTGCCCAATGCCGAGCATGTCGCTCGCAAGATCCTGAACTACTGGGCCATCGCCAACGACAAGGTCGTCTGCATCCGCAGCGGGGTCGACACTGATCGGTACCGCCCCGACGAGGCACGCCGGGCGGCATTCCGCGCCGGTCTCGGTATTCCCGGAGATGCGATCCTGATCGGAAACGCCGGCCGGATCCACCCCGAGAAGGGCTCGGAGATCCTTATCGATACCGTGTTCGGTCCCGACGGCGTGGGAGCCGGCCGGCCGAATGTGCATCTCGCCTATGTCGGGCGTGAATATCAACCGGGATATATCGAAGCCCTGCGTGCTCGCGCCACCGGCTACGGCGCCGGAGACCGGTTTCATCCCGTACCGTTCAGGGATGACATCGAGGCCGTTCATCCCGGCTTCGACCTGTTCGCCCTGGCCGTCACCTCGCACGAGACGTATGCCTACACCGCTCTCGAGGCGATGGCCTGCGGCGTTCCTGCAATAGTCCCTGCTATAGGCGGAATGTCCGAGATGTTCGAGGAAGGCGTGGAAGGCTTTTTCTTCCGCCACCGCGACACGGCTTCGCTGCGGCAGAGCCTGGCGAAGGCCGTTTCCCTCGATGCGGGCCGCCGCCGTGAAATGGGGGCCGCGGCCCGCGCGCGCATCCTCAGAACCGCCGGCTGGGGCGCGATGATGGAGCGGTATCTCGCCCTGTTCACCCGTTTCGCCGTCGACCTCCGCCCCCTCACATCCGCCATCCCAGGCTGAAACGGCCTGGAACGTTTGCGTTGCATCTCTCTTTTTTTCTTCGCGTCTCTGCGCCCGATTTGTGGTTTTCATCACAAGAACATGTCCGCAGTTGACGCCGATGGCGCAGATGAAATCCTGAATGTCTCTTTTCATGGAATGTTCTGCGCATACGCAAAATTTGGATGGTCCCAGGTGTTCGTTCCGAATCTGTCTTTTTCTTCTGCATTCATCCGCTCTCCAGCTGCGGATGTATTCCTGAACTCGAGCTGCATTTCAAAGGAGGATCTCGGCGGTGAAACCTTCAAAGCACCGGGGCCGTTGGCGATCCTTGCGGGGGAGGGCGGTTTCTGGTAAAAGAAAGCCCCATGCCGATCAACACGTGTGACCGCGTGACCCTGTTCCGCCCTCTGCATGCCGCATGGCGGCTGCCGGTCGTGGTGGTGCTGCTGGTTCTCGCTCTCGCAACGACCGCTGCTGCCGAAACCGAGCTCATCTTCTGGAACTTCTGGGACCAGAAGTTCATCACGCCGGTCATCCAGAAGTTCGAGGCGCTCCACCCCGGTGTGAAGATCCGCAGCGAGCAGCTCAACTGGGGAAACGGCCTCGACAAGATCGTTGTCGCCCTTGCCAACGACCGTGCGCCCGATATCTGCGAGCTCGGCTCGACCTGGACCGGCAAGTTCATGTCCGAGGGCGTTCTGCTCGATCTCACCGAACGGGTTTCCGACCTGCGCGGCCAGTATCACTTGTGGGAACCTGCGATCTGGGAAGGCCGCATCTACGGCATGCCCTGGCTCGTCGGAACACGCGTGTTGTTCTACAACCGTGGTCTGTTCAGGACCGCAGGCCTCGATCCCGACCGCCCGCCCGTGACCTGGGACCAGCTCCTCGCCGCCGCGAAGGCGATCCATCAGCCCGAGAAGGGCATCTACGGCTTCGGTGTCAATGCCGGTGAAGGGCACATTCTCTACAAGAAATTCCTGCCGTTCGTCTGGGGAAACGGCGGCTCGATCATCGATGAAAAAGGGAAGTTCTGTTTCGACAGCCCGGCCACGCGCGAGGCGCTCGAGTTTTACCGCCGGCTGATGATCTACGGCCTCAAGGAAAAGCAGGACATCCTCGACGACGCCTTCAAGCGTGGCCGGCTCGGCCTCGAGATTTCCGGCTCCTGGAACTTCGCAAGATACCCGAAGGAAGCTCCCGATCTTGATTTCGGCACGACGCTGATTCCCGCGCCGGCTGCCGGCCGCGGCACCTCCAGCTCTTTCCTGGGCGGCGAGATCCTCGTCCTGTTCCGCAACTGTCGCGATCCCCAGCTTGCAACCGAGTTCATCCGGTTTCTGACCAGAGCCGAGAACACGCTTCCGATCACGAAGGAGGCCCTGGTCAGCTTCCCGGCGAACAAGGAAGCCTTCGCGGACGAGTTCTTCACGAAGAATCCCCGCCTCGGCGTGTTCGTGAAACAAATGGAGACCGGGGTGCATCCCCCCGTTCACCCGCTCTGGATCGAGCTCGAAAGCATCGTGAACGATGCCGTCGAAAAGGTGCTGTATGGCGGCTCGATCGATGAGGTGCTCGGCGCCGCAGCCACGGCCTACGAGCGGGTCAGCCTCCAGTTCGAGGAGCGAAAGCGGGCGGTGTCGACCTCAGTCGTTGCTTCCTGCGGCCAGGCCGATCGACCGGTTCTGGCTGCCGGGCTGCCGGGCTGGGCGGTTCTGCTGCTGGCGCTGATTGCCGTGGGAACCGTGGTGAACGCGGTTCTTCTCGTGTTCATCTACGGCGAGGTAAAAAAAAACGCCGCTTGAAAGCCGCGGGCCAGGCTGAAGCGCACCGTTCGAGTGCCTCCGGCCGGGCTCATCCGACACGGAACGCCGGGTATGCGCTGCTGTTCCTCGCCCCCTGGATCCTGACGTTCCTCGTGTTCTGGCTGTATCCCCTTGTGTTTTCCTTCCTGCTGAGTTTTTGCGACTACGACGTGTTCCATGCCGGGGCGTTCCGCTGGACGGGCTTCGACAATTTCTCGCGGCTCCTCGCCGATGCCAGGTTTCGGCAGGCATTTGGCAACACCCTGTTTTTCGTTCTCGGAACGACGCCCGTGACGACGGTGCTTGCCCTGGCTCTCGCCCTGCTGATCGAGCGTGTGCGCGTCCTTCAGGGCCTGTTCCGGTCCGCTTTTTTCCTTCCCTCGATCATCTCGATGGTCGTGATTGCCACGATCTTCAAATCCTTTTACGCCCCGGATGGCCTGTTGAACGCGATCTGCTCGGTCATCGGCCTGTCGCGCCACGCCTGGCTCATCGAACCCGTCTGGGCGTTGCCCGTGATCATGGCGATGGACATCTGGTCCTCGGTCGGGTATTACATGGTCCTGTTCCTCGCCGCCCTCAAATCCGTGCCGCCCCAACTGTATGAGGCCGCCGAGGTCGACGGGGCAGGGGAGTGGGCGCAATTCCGCCACATCACGCTGCCCCAGATCCGCGGCATGGCGCTCTTTATTATCGTGATAAATACCATACGAAGCTGGCAGGTGTTTCCCGAGATCTTCACCCTCACGCGCGGAGGTCCGCTGGGAACCACCGACACCCTCGTGCACCGGGTGTACGAGGCCGCATTCCGGTATCACGAGATGGGATACGCCTCCGCCATGGCCTGGGTCCTGTTCGCCGTCATCATGGCCCTTTCCCTGCTTCAGATGCGCATTCTCCAGGAGAAGAGCCGATGAGCCGCACCGATCCCGTTCCGGGAAACGGCGCGCCCGGCCCCGTGCCCGCTTCCTCCCCGCGCAGCCGGCGGGCTGGGCCGGTGCTCTCGGCGTTCCTTGTCCTGCTTCTGTTCAGTTATCTATATCCATTGATATATATGGTGGCCCGTTCGTTCATGCGGTTCGAGCCGGGAATGGCGTCGTCGGGTATGGGATTCACGCTCGAGCATTACCGCACCGTCTTCGGGGGCGCGGGGTTCATGCAGTATGTGCTGAACAGCGTGTTCGTGCTGGCCGTCGTCGTCGGCGCGAACGTGTTCACCTCGGTGGTGACCGGATATGCCTTCGCCCGGTTCCGCTTCCCCGGCCGCAACCTGCTGTTCGGCCTCGTCCTGGTCACGCTGATGGTGCCGAAACAGACCCTGATGGTGCCGATCCTCGACCTCGTCGTCCGGCTCGGCCTTCACGACTCGCTCTGGGCGCTGATCCTGCCGTTCTGTGTCGACAGCTTCAACGTGTTTCTGCTGCGTCAGTACATCGCGGCTCTCCCGGCCGATCTCGAGGATGCTGCGCGCGCCGACGGCTCGGGCGAGTTCGGTATCCTCCGGCACGTCGTTTTCCCGCTGTGCCGGCCCGCGCTCGCCGTCGTCGTCATCAATACGGCGATCGTCACCTGGAACTCGTTCCTGTTCCCGCTGATCCTCACCGATTCGGCGGCGCGCCGCACCCTGCCCGTCGGCCTCGCGATGCTGACCCAGGGCCCGTTTTCGACCGACTGGGGCACCCTCATGGCCGGCTCGGCCGTCAGTTCGATCCCGCTGATTCTCCTCTTCTGGGCTTTCCAGCGGGAAATCATCGACGGGATCACCGCCGGCGCCCTCCGGGAGTGATCCCCGCCAGGGCTAGACCGCAGACCATCACGCACGGCTTCAGCGGGGATGGCGGATGAACGTGTCGTTATCGAGTTCGGCGAACGCCTGACGGAGCTCCTCGCGCGTGTTCATCACGATCGGGCCGCCCCAGGCGATGGGTTCGCGCAAGGGTTTGCCTGCGAACAGCATGAACCGCAGACCTTCCGGCCCCGCTTTGATGGCGAGCTCCCGGCCCTCGCCGAACAGGACGGCCCGGTGGCTGTTGACCGGCGTCGTCCCGGTGCCGAACGTGCCCGCCCCCTCGAACAGGTAGGCGAATACAGTGTCGTCCGGGCTCGTCTCGAGGCGCCAGGATGCTCCCGGCCTCAGGGCGACATCGAGAGCGAGCACCTTCACGTAATCCCCCTGGGTCGGTCCGGTGGCACCTCCGTGGCTGCCCGACACCACGGCAATTTCGGCTAGCCTGAAGTGGAGCGGGGTTCCGGAAGGGCTGCGGAGCTGGGAAGCGGGTAGAATGACTGCCGAAAGGCAAGGAGGATAGAGAAATGCCAATCGTTCATAAGGTCACCCAAGGAGCGGCGAAGCCGGGCCCGAAGATCGAACCGGCGGCGGGGGTTCGCCTGCGGCTGAAACCGAAGGCCGACAAAGAACGGCTCAAGGAGCTAATCGGCGGGATTCAGGATAAGCGGTTCTACCACCTGCAGAAGCTCATCATCTGGGATCTCGACAAGGCCGACTTCAAATCAATCGGGCTGGTGCTGTATATGCGGCTCGGCGGATGGAGCCACACCGGCGGCACCTATACCGCCACGATGGACCAGGTGCGCGGGTTCTGCAAGGCGGCGTTCGGATATGAGCTTCCCGAGAAGATCGGCAAGTTTTTCCTGAAGGGCTACCGCTACCGGGCCGGGAAGGGACTTGCCGCCGTGGGACCGATCATCAGCCAATACCACGAAGAGCGGCTAAAGAAGGGAAGCAAGGTGCCGGAGGGGCTGCGGAGCTAGGAAGCAGGCCCTTTTTTTGGGGGTTCGTAAAAAGCCTTGGCCAGAACGAGAAACTTGTCGCGGGCCTCTTCGAGGTTGGCGAATGGCGGCTCACCGTCCAGTTTGGGTTGAGAAAGGCCGGGCAGATAATGAGCGCCGGCTTTATCCACCAGGTAAGACAGCAGGGGAGTGCCGCCGTCGCCGCCCTTCCACCAAAGCTCACAGTAAGCGCCTTTTGGCGTCGTGTAGTTGAGGAAATGCGCCGTTTCCTCGATGTCGGCTGTATCCGTTTCCGGCGGCATGAAAGCCTTTTCCAGAGGATTTTCAAACTGTGAATCGTCCGGGAAAAACCCGGATGTCGACTCCTGAGACTTCTTCGGCTGCTTCATTTCAGACCCCCTTATTCAGCAACAGGAACGGGTAAGGTTAGCACCCTATAAATTGACAGAGGCTGAATAAAAACTTCAGTTCTCTTTTTTGATTCGTGGAAAAGCGTTTCAAATACTCTACCCCGGGTTTTCCATGTCGGATTTAGTAGCTTTCTGAACCTTGGAACGGAGGGCCTCGGATCTATTCAGATCGGCTTCGGCTTGGCGGATCTCTTTTGAGATAACCCCTGCCGGGAACAAGGCCATTATGATAGCTACAATTTGAAGAATTGAAAGAAATGACAGCAAAAGGAATGAAAGACCCCTGAAAATCTCGGTATTAGCAACTGCCCATGGGAGTTGTTTAAGAAATGGACCAAAAAGACCAAAAAGTAGAAGAAAAAACAAAATGACCGTTGTAAGCCGCATAGGAAGAAGAAGACGCTCGATTGCCATAACATCGTTTTTCCGATCTTCCTTTTTTTCACGCTTAAATATCTCCTCTAACTTACCAGGGTAGATGAGAGCTATCCATGCACCAAAAACCCCAAAAATAATAGAAGAAATTTCCCGTAAGGATTCAACCTGCGGCCACTGTTCAGCAAATGGAATCCCGCCACCAATACGAAATAACCAATAAGATACAGCTATGGCAATAGCTGCAATGAACAGCTTAATTTTCATTCGGCTATTCTCAAAATTTCGTCCTTCTTGTTAGTGAGTGCGGTCAACATAGAGTCAAGAGCCACAAGTTCCTCGTTTGTTCTTGTTACTTCTAGGGAGAATTTATCGCGCGCAATCGCATTGCTTATCCAGTAGGGAGCCTGCTCGCCACTAAATTTAAAACCAATATCATCCCATTTCGCATCATGAGCCTGTTGCCAAGAGTCAAGGATCTCGTTCAATTGTGCCTCATCTGGGCAGAAGTTAATTTCATATTTGACCTTATATGGCGTTCTATCAACTGACGGCGATGTCAACCCAAGGCCAATAAGGATCTTCTCTAGAATGCCTTTATCTCTCTGTTTGGAACCCGACAAGAAGTTTTTCCTGATAAGTTTCTTTATCTCTGGTCGTGATCGCCTGATGTATTCGATAGCGCCAGGCTTTTTTAAAAGAGCGATTTTGAATTTCGGAAATGCCTTACTTGGTCGAGCATTCGGATCCGATCTATAGCCGATAATTTCATGCTCGTCGTGGTTGTCTGGGTTTACCACCACAAATCGGGAAAACTTCCCAATAAACTCCCGCATAAATCGGGTCATTCCATGAAGACCGGTTTTAATATGGTTGAATCTGACCGTTGCTACAATGTTCCTGTCAGGGATAAACCAAAAATAGGTGGCATAACCCGGGATAGCGTTAGCAGGAATCGAGGTCAAGCTAACTTGAGCTTGGCCAACAGGTTGATCGCCGGAAACGGTGGCTATTCCGCCATCTGAAGAAGGGACACGGTTCCAAGTTGTAAGTAAGAAAGTTTGAGAAGCGGACCGAACATCAAAACAGTAAACAGCATTTTCCGAATGGCCTTCGTCACCAAATGGGCAAGTATCCATCAGTGGAAGACCTGAGACCCCATGTGCATTAGGTTAAGAATAGAATTAGCTTGAAACGATGATTATGAGCGAATTTGCGAGCTGCGTTTTGGAAAACCCCCATCCGGGCAGGTTTTCTGCGGCTCATTGTCAAATTCCTTCGTTGTACTCTTGGGAAAA
>DATCTT010000206.1:0-4378 GCA_036567845.1 Candidatus Ozemibacteraceae bacterium
GGGCGGAAACCCCGGCGAATCCCGAAGAAGCACCGGGTGCACCTCCGGCGGAGGCAGCCACGGGCAATATCGGGGCCGAAGGCGCGGGGGATGCGGCCAATGCCGCAGCACCGGCCGTCGACGAGCCCGAGCAGATCGAGATGCTGGCGGCGAACCACAAGTTCACCCCCAGCAACCCCTCGAAAGATCCCTTCAAGCCCCTGGTCGAGAAGAAGGTCGTGCTGCCCCCGCCGCCGCCTCCCTCCTCGATCCCGAAGTCCTCTTCGGCCCCGCCGCCGCCGCCGCCGCCCAAGCCAATCCAGCTGGTCGTGACAGGCGTCTGCGGCAACGACAACGAACGGCTGGCCCTGATCACCTTCGAAGGCAAGCCCTACACCGTCCAGAAGGACCAGGTGATCGATGGCAAGTTCAAAGTGGTTGACGTCATGAGCGACCGGCTCGTGATCTACTCGAACAAGGAACAGATGCGCCGCACCTTCCCGATTGGCGGCGGTGGCAAGGACTGAGAAACGGTATGCAGCAGTACGCCAGACGGTTCAACTTCGGTTTCCTGGGACTCTCTCCCGCAGCCCTGGGGCTGCTTCTGACGGTTCTCGCCGGCTCCCCGGCGACCGCACAGTCGGCGGTTCCGGCGGATGCCGATGAGACGGAAGGGATCGCGGCACTCGCGCAGGAGCACTCCTTTGCACCGGCGAATTCCGAAAAAGACCCGTTCAAGCCCCTGGTCACCAAGCCCGCTCCTCCCAAACAGGAGGAGAGCGTCACTCCCCCGCCTGCAACACAGGCGGTCGAGATCAAGCCGGTGATTCAACCCCTCCAGATCCGGGTCACGGGAATCTGCGGCAATGATGATGAGCGGCTGGCGATGATCGAATACAAACAAAAATCCTATGTTGTTTTCAAAGAAATGACAGTGGATGGATCGTTCAAAGTTGTCGATATCTTGTCTGACAATGTCGTCGTGTATTCAATTCAGGAACAGATGCGTCGGACATTTCCGATCGGAGGTGGAAAAGAATGAATTCCACGAAGAAAACAGGTAAGGGCCTCAAATACACGATGGTGGCCGCTGCCATGCTGGCGTCCCTCTGGGGGCAGCCCGCTTCGGCAGAGGACAACATCTCCCTCGACTTCCGCGACACGGACATCCGCGAGATCATCAAGATCATCGCCCAGAAGTCCGGTACGAACATCATCGCGGAGAAGAGCGTCCGCGGCAACGTCACGGTTCGCCTGACGGACGTCTACTACGAGGAAGCGATGCAGCTCATCGCCAAGACCAACGGGTTCGCCGTCCGCAAGATCGGCAACACCTGGATCCTGGCCGACGAGAAGAAGCTCATCGAGGCCTTCGAAAAGGGCCTGACCATCACCAAGCGCCTGCAGTATGCCAAGGCCGGTGACGTCAGCAAAATCATCGCCCAGACCATCAAAAAGGACGTCAAGGTCGCCACCGACGAGCGCATCAACGCGGTCATCGTGTCGGGCGGCAAGGACATTCTCGACGAGGTGAAGAAGCTGGTCGAGACGATCGACACGCCGGTCCATCAGGTCATGATGGAAGCGAAGATCGTCGAAGTGAACACGAACGCGGCCAAGCGCCTCGGCTTCGCCTGGAAAACGGGCACCAAGGATAACGCTCAGCCGCTCGACAACAGCCCGACCGTGTTCGCGACGAAGGAGTATTTCGCCCAGAACCCCGACTCGACCCTGTATCAGGGCGGGTTCACGGATCCGCAGGGCGCGCTGTTCGGACTTGGCGACTTCTATCGCGACACGCTGCTGTTCCAGGCCACGGTCAACGCTCTCGAGACCCAGCGCGAAACCAAGGTTCTCAGCAACCCGAAGATCGCCGCGGTCAACGGACAGGAAGCCAATATCGTCGTGGGCACCAAGGTCATCTACCCCGGCGGCGCCGACCAGCCCCCGAAGGAAAAAGACACCGGTATCAAACTCAAGATCACCCCGCGCATCAATGATGACGGCTACATCACGGTCGATGCCGAACCCGAAGTCTCCTTCGTCGAGTCCTGGTCCAACAACGGCATGTATCCGGTCATCGGCACCCGTTCCGCCAAGACCACCGTGCGTGTGCGCGACGGCGAAGAGATCCTCATCGGCGGCCTGATCCGCGATGAAGAGTCGCGTGAAAAGAACAAGATCCCGCTGCTGGGCAACATCCCGATCGTGAAGTCGCTGTTCAACTACAACGGCAAGACGGGCCAGTCGCAGGAATTGATCATCCTGATCACGCCGCACATCATCGCCCAGAGCATCGAGTCGGCCGCGCCGACCAGCATCGTGCCTGAAGCGAGCAGCGAGCCGATTCCCGCCGCCAAGCCGGCCCCGGCCGCCCAGCCCGCCGGAACCGCGGGTGACGCGTTCGACAATGCGTTCGACACCACCTTCTGATAAAACCACATCCGATCATTACGCCCCGGCAGCCGCCGGGGCGTTTTTTCTTTTGCACGACATCGAGCGGAGGGTTTTGACCTGGAACGAGGTGTCGTGGTGAAATAGGGCGTATCGGAACACGAACGGAGAGGATGACGATGCCCGAAACCCGGTTTTTTCACATCCCCAGGAAGGGAAAAGTCGCCCGGCTCGGCTCGGTGAGCGAGGCGCTGCAGTTTCAGAAGAAGGGCGAGTATGTCTGGATCGACATGATCGACCCCGCGAAGGAGCAGCTCAACGAGCTGGTCGAGCCGTTCGGCATCCACCCCCTGAGCGTCGAGGACTGTCTCGACGACGAGCAGATCCCCAAGACCGAGAATTTCGAAAAGAACACGTTCATTCTGTTCAATTGCTACACGTATACCAACGGCGAGCTGATGATCGACGAGGTCGATTTCATGCTCGGGGCAAACTATCTTGTCACGGTGCGCGGCTACAAGGCCTTCAATCCCTCGTTCTTCGACAAGCTCGACGAGGCGGTGTTCCGGGGCATGTCAGAGGTGAACCGGGGCCCCGACTTTCTGTTGCAGTTGATTCTCGACTATATCGTCGATAAAAAGTTTTCCGCGATCGATGCGCTCCAGGAAGAGGTCGACAAGACGGAGGAAACCATCCTCGCCGAGACGGCTGATTTCCAGCCGGAGCACCTGATGCGACTGCGTTCCTGCCTGCTCACCCTGCGCAAGAGCCTGTTCCACGAGCGCGAGATTCTCGTGAAGATCTGCCGGCGGGATTCCCCCTTCGTGAGCGAGAAGGCGATCTATTACTTCCGCGATATTTACGATCACCTCGCCAAGTTCTTCGAGTTCATCGAAATCAACCGGGAACTGATCACCTCGCTGATGGAGCTCCATCTCTCGCTCACCAACACCCGCATGGCCCAGATCTCGAACCAGACCAACCTGGTCATGAAGCGCCTGACGGCCATCACCACGGTGTTCATGCCCCTCACGCTGTTCTCGGGCATCGGCGGTATGTCGGAATGGTCGATGATCACCGGCCCCGAAAACTGGCTCGTCTCCTACCCCGCTTTCATCGGCCTGATGGCCATCCTCGGCTGGTTCAACTGGTGGCTCCTGCGGAAACTGCAATGGATCTGAGTTATGTCCTCCTACAGCAAAACAGCTCCCCAGGAGGCGGGGAAATGATGACGATTCACACGAGGATCAGCACATGAAATCTATTGTTCGCGAGTTCCAGACGGAAGCCGTCATCTTCAGGGAAGGCGAGATTGGAAACACAGCTTATATCCTCACTGAAGGTCAGGTCGAGATCTCCATCCAGCAGGACGGCCAGAAGTCCGTTCTGGCCGTTCTGAACCCCGTTACCGTGTTCGGAGAAATGGCCTTGCTGCTGAAGGATCAGAAGCGGACAGCCACCGCGAAAGCCGTAGGAGAAACCAAGATCGCCACAACCCACCGCTGAGCCCCGCCCGCGTTCTATACGGCAGGCCCCCGCTGGGCAATCGTTCCGGCAATTCGAGACAGAGAGTCGCCACCAAAGCGTTCCAACAAAGCGTTTGCCAGTTCGAGGGCGAGGGCCGATTCGGCGGTGACGGCGAGAGCGGCCAGGGCGACGGTATCGGAGCGGTCGGCGGCCAGCGGAACCGATGCGTGGGGCGGCTCGATCGAGGGGACTTCACCGGGCATGCCGCCGGGAAGCGGCTTCATCACAGCACGGAGCACGAGCTGGGAACCATTCGTCATGCCCCCTTCGAGGCCGCCGCACAGGTTCGTGGGCCGCACCCAGCCGCGCAATCCGTCCCAGAGGATCGGGTCATGGGCCTGGGATCCCGGCAGGCGGCTCTGTCTGACGCCCTGGCCGATCTCGACGGCGTGCACCCCCGGCAACCCCATTACGGCTGCTGCGAGCCGGGCATCGAGGCGGCGGTCGGCCTGCACGTGGCTGCCCAACCCTGCCGGCA
>DATCTT010000207.1:0-3364 GCA_036567845.1 Candidatus Ozemibacteraceae bacterium
CGCCGCGTGATCCTGACCGGATCGGGGCCGACCCTCGAGCTGTTCGAAAAGCGGCTGCGCGAACATCCCGGGCTCGGTGCCGATATCGTGGCATCCGGCGCGGGCATTCCCCTGGCGGAACTATTGTCTTCAGAATATATCGACGAGGTTTTTCTGTTCGGCGATCGCATCGAGTATGAGCAGCTCTGGGAGCTCCGTGAAAAGTCCCGCAATCCCCTGATCCTGCTGCACCTCGTGCCGTCCTTTGGGAACCTGTATCTGCGCCAGTTTGCGGGGGGCTTCTTCGACGGCGCGGTAATGCTGAGCGTCACCTCCCCCGCCGCCCGGCGTCTGACCCTCGGTGTCAAGCGCGTGATGGACGTGGCGATCTCGTTGCTGTTCCTGGTCCTGCTCGCACCCCTGGGAGCGCTGTTCGCGCTCCTGATCCGCCTCGACTCGCCCGGCCCGATCCTGTTCGCCCAGCGGCGCATCGGCCGCGACGGGAAGGAGTTCACGATCTACAAGTTCCGGACGATGTATCTGGACGCCCCGGTCTACTCGCCCACGCCGACCACACGCGACGATCCGCGCATCACCCGTATCGGCGCCCTGCTACGTTCGACCGGCCTTGACGAACTGCCCCAGCTCTGGAACGTCGTGACCGGCGACATGAGCCTCGTCGGTCCGCGGCCCGAGATGCCGTTCATCGTGCAGGGCTATACGGCGGTGGAAGCCAAACGCCTCAAGGTGCGCCCCGGAATCACCGGCCTCTGGCAGGTCTACGCGCGAACCGCGAATCTGCCGATCCATTCGCACGTCGAGTATGACCTGTTCTACATCGAGAATCTGTCGGTCTCGCTCGACCTGATGATCCTGCTGGACACGATCCCGACGCTGGTGTTCCGGACCGGGATCTGAACCTCCCCCGGGCGGGCCCCGGTCAGAACGTCCCGGTCGTGAACTGGCACCAGAGCTGGGAAGCTCCATCCATCGCCAGGCCCGACCGCGAACGCAGGCCGCTGCTGGAAAGCCGGATCAGGTAGGACCGGTTCGGAGCCAGCGTCCGGTGCGGCACCAGCGAAAGGACCGTATCGTCATTGCTCCAGCTGATCTCGAACTCCTCGCTCAGGGCGGTGCCGTCGAGCGTGACGCAGATTCCCGTCTGCACATCGGTGACATCGAGCCGCAGCCCCGTCTGGAGGCTGGCCGGAGCCATCGGGCGGTCGAACTTCACCTGGAACGGGCCGGCACGTGACACGCCCGTGTCCCCGTTTTTCGGCGAGGTGGCGACGACGTGCGGAGACGGGTCGGCAGCCGTCGTGAACGCGGCAAACAGACCGGTGTAGTTGCGCAGAAGCCGGCCATCGGCGGCCCGGGCCCCCCACTGGGAAAGCATCAGGCTGTATTTCTTCTGGGGCGAGAGAGCCTGCCTGGGCTTCAGGCGCAGGATGCTGCTGCCGACCCATTCGATATCGAACAGCGTCTTCACCTGCGAACCCGGGATGGCGACGGTCATCTTCCCGTCGACTTCAAGCGTCATCTCGAACTGGTCGAAGATCGTGGCGGTGTCCATCGCCTGGCCGAAGCCGATCTCGAAGGCCGTGCTGACATCGACCCCGGTCTGGCCGTTGTAGGGCCGCGTCCAGGAGATGATCGGGTCGGTGACGGGAACGTCATTGGCCGGGTGCAGCCGCATCCGTACGATGGTCAGACCGTCGAGAGCCACCGGAATCTGCATGTCGCGCTGCTCGGCATACCCGGATTTGACGACCGAGATGACCGTCTCGCCGGTGCCTGCGCCAATGTTGAGGAACGCCGCCCCGCCGCTGGTGACCTGCTGGTTCGTCCCGACCGTGATCGCGGCCTCGTTCAGCGGGGTATCGACCCCGGCAACTGTCTCGAGCACCTGGACTTCGACCCCGCCGCGCCGCGTGGTGAACGAGTCTCCGCGGCCGACGGCAACCGAGGCGTTCTCGAAGCCGGGATGAAGTTGTATATTATCTGATATAGAAGTGCCGTTCGACGGGAACACAGCGGTGAACCGCAGATCCCAGTCGAGATACTGGAGGCGCACCTCGGCGGAGCTGGCGACCAGGCTGCCGCTGTCCAGCGGGATCTCCGCTTTTCCCTGCGTGTTCGTGATTCCCACGAGACCGAGAGCGGGAATCGTCACCTTCGCCTGGGACAGCGGGAGCCACTCCCCGTCAGCCGCTGCCGAGCTCTGAGCCATCAGGAGCGAGGTGCGGTTGATCTGGACCGTGACGGAGTAGATGCGGCCGCCCACCACGTCGATGCTCGTCTTTTTCGTGGTGACGCCGCCTTTCCGGTCGTCGGCGATGCATGCGATCTCGAAGCTGCCCGTCATCGACGGGGCTTTCCAGGTGGCGGTGTTCGAGACGTTCCTGACGATCGTGCCCCCGGATGCGGTCCAGTTCATCTGGACGGGATCCCCGTCCGGGTCGATCGCGTCGGCGGTGAGGATGACTTCCCCGCCGAATCCGGTCAGGCTGGCGCCCGACGAGAGATTCAGCATGGGAGCCAGATTCCCCGTCGTGGTCTCGGTGTCCGTCAGGGTCGTCGTGGTCTCGTCGGTCGTCTGCAGTGCGGCGACCGAGTTTGCATTGGTGCAGCCGCCGAACATGATGGCCGCCGCGAAGACCAGAAGCGCGAACAGAGTGTAGCGATGCGAAGAAAGAAATGCCATGGGGCACCTCCGATAAGTCCTGTCTCAGGATTATCGGAAGAAGCCGGGATTTTTCTGAGGTGCGAAAGCCCCGATTCAGCCGGCCGGTTCGAGCAGCTCGACGAGAAGCCGCACACCGACACCGGAAGAGCCCTTGCTGAGATAGCTGCTCTCGCGGAGCTGGTCGGCGGTGCCGGCGATGTCCAGGTGCGCCCAGGAAGAAGGGGCGAATGCGGAAAGGAAAGCGGCCGCGAGGCAGGCGCCGCCTTTCCGGCCACCGGCGTTCTTCCAGTCGGCAATGCTGCTTTTCATCGCATCCGTGAAGCATTTGTGGAGGGGCAGGGGCCAGAGAAGATCCCCGGATGCGGCCGCGGCGGCCGTCAGGCGGCCCTGAAGGGCCGGATCGGCGGTGAAGAGGCCGGTGAACCGGTCACCGATCGCTGTGATCACGGCCCCGGTGAGGGTGGCAAGATCGACCGAAAATTCGGGGTTGAACGTGGCGCCGTAGGCGAGGGCGTCGGCCAGCAGCAGCCGCCCCTCGGCATCGGTGTTGATGATCTCGACGCTCTGACCGTCGTACTGCCGGATGACATCCCCGGGCCGGCAGGCATTGCCGTCGGGAAGATTCTCGGCGGCGGGGATCAGGCCGATCACGCGCCGGGTGCAGCCGAGCTGCGCGAGAGCCGAGAGGGCGGCCATGAC
>DATCTT010000208.1:0-13074 GCA_036567845.1 Candidatus Ozemibacteraceae bacterium
CCAGGCGCCGCCGTCGGGCGCCGCCCAGACGCGCACCAGGTCCTTGAACTGGCGGTCGCGGCGGCCCGACATGTGGTGCATGTGGCCTGCGCGCTTGAGCGGTTTGAGATCGGGTCCGAACAGCTGGAGGCGGTTGCCCTGGGTGCTCTGGCGCTGGAGGGCATCGAGGCCGAGGCCGCGCAGATAGCCGGAACGCGGCTCGCACACGTACAGGTTGCCCTTCGGGTCGTAATCGACCCCGAGGGGATGGTGGAAATACCCGTCTTTCCAGCCTTCCTGGCCAAGAATCCAGGGAATCTCGCCGTCGAGCTTCACGGCTTTGATGCGATGGTTGTCGGTGTCGGCCACGACGAGCGTCTCGTCGTCTTTCCACGTTACGGCCTGGGGTCGGTTGAACCGGTCCATCGGAATGTTCGTCCCCGGCCGGACCCGCCCCTGGCCGCCCATGTAGGCACGCCCCGGCAGCTCGCGCGGGGAACGCACGCCGTCGGCGTTGTCGGTTTCCCGCCACCGGTCGTGCATGTCGTTCGGCGCCAGGCTGCCCTCCCAGGGCCAGATGTCACCGATCGTGAGCTCGATCCGGAGCGGCTTCGTCGGGGTGGCCGCCGGCGTTTCCGGGGTGTCGGGCACCCGGATCTGGAGGACGACGACGCGGTTGTTGTCGGTATCGCAGACGGCGAGCCTCTTTCCATCTGGGGAAACGGCCATTCCCATCGGGTGCATGAACTGGCCGTCGGCATGGCCGGCCGTACCGTAGGTTCCGTACAGCCGGAAGCGCGGCGGCCCTTCTTCCTGGGAGAGAGCGGCGGCGCAAATGAATAATGAGAGAAATAGAATCCCCGCGGGGATCCGGAATGCCCGGCCCCCGCGGGGAAACAGCGCTCGGATCACCTGCATGTGACCGTCGGGATCTCGACCGTCTGGACGGTCGCGGGATTCGACTGGTGGCGGACCATCACGAAGCCGTGGCTCTTTCCGGGCAGAGCGCCCTCGACGACGAGTTTCATCGTGCGGGAGCCGCGGAACGGCACGGTCACGAACTGGATCCGCTCACCGCCGCTCGACTTCTGGCCATACAGAAGCTGGCCCCGGTAATCGGCGAGGATATCCTCGGTCTGGCGCAGCGACACCACGGGGGGCAGGGCGATGACCGCGTAGTAATCGACCGGATCGAGGCTCTTGTCGAGCTCGATCAGGATCGTGCGCTCCTCACCGACGCCGAGCGAGGCGGAGTCGATGCCGACCGTGAAGAAGGCGGATTTCGTCAGATACTCGCTCATCAGCATCGGCCGTCGGTCTTCGATCAGCACGACCGCCTGTTCGGGGGCCGTCATGCCGGCCTCCCCGGCGGCCGTCTCGAACCGGACGGGTTTCTCCGCGAGCGGCCGGGTGTCGGCCGGTTTGCCGGAGACTTCGATCACAACGTTTCCAGCGAGCTTTCCTGCCTTGTCCTTCGCCATGGTGACGAGCAAATCGAGGAACTTCACGACCGTCTGGGGAGCGCCGTAGACGCCGCCCAGCATGGCCGGGCCCTGGATCAGGCCAGGCTCGCCGGTCAGGATCATGCCGCGGGCGATCGTGCGGAACAACGGCCCGAATGCCGGGTCCTTCTTCAGATACAGGGCTTTCGCGTTGAGCAGCAGGTAGTAGAGCGGGCCGGTGCGTTCGAACGCGCGCAGGAACCGGAACGTGTCGTAGTTTTTGATGAACCGCTCGTTGAGCCCCTTCAGCCCCGACCCGTTTGCGATGTCGAGTGCCGGTGCCATCTGGCTCACATACCAGTTCACAACCGCCGCGTCGGTGAGGGCGCGGTACACGACCTTCCCGTCGACCACGACGGGAACCAGGTCGCCGCCGGACGAGCCGGGTGTGAAGAGGCCGACTTCCTCGGTCGAGACCTTGCGGCGGCCCAGCTCGGCGGTCAGTTCCTCGGCCAGCCGGCCGGCCGTGCGGAGAGTGGCGGCAAACTCGGCTTTCAGGGCGGCATCGCCGGACAGGGTGTTGCTGACCTGGAGCAGATTCTTCAGCACCCAGACGGACCAGACCGGATTACCCTCGATGCCGGGATACGGCCGCATCAGCTTCGTCTGCTTGTCGAAGAAGGTCTCGTCGAGGTCGCGGACGGCTTTTTCTATATCGGCCTTTATCGTTGCACGCAGACCGTCGTCGTTGAGCAGGCGTTCAGCGAAGCTGCGCAGGAGCATGGCATCGATGGAGGCCATGGCGCTCAGCGCCTCGCTGTGACCGAACCAGGATTTCATCGTGGTCACGATCGTTGCCGTCATGCCGCGCAGGAGCTGGCCGGGGTTCGCAAACACGCTGACGCTGCGGTTCCGCGGGATGCGGATCATCTTCCCGTCGGAAAGGGTGAGCTCGGTGAACGTCACCGGGAACTCGCCGGAATCGCGGATCGCCACCGCGCGGCGGTCGACGGGGGTTCCGTCGGCTTTCGTCAGCTCGGCCACCAGCTCGCCGCTGCCACCGCCAACGACCGGAATCTGGAACTCTTTGCCGCCGGCCGGAACATCCAGCGTCAGAGGCTGCTTCAGCCCAGCACCCGAGATCTTCAGCTTGCCGGGGCCGCCGTCACAGACGGCGAAGGCCCGCAGGGACACCTCGGCACCGCGCAGCAGCATCGCCGGAGCACTCAGTTCGACCGTGCCGCCGCGGCGGGCGACATCGACGTCATTGACCGCCTCGAGATAGTCGAAGCCCGAGAGAGCGACAAACCGGGCTTTGCACCGGCCACTCTGGGGCGGCATCGTGACGCTGACCTTCGCCCGGCCGGCGGCATCCGTCTTCACGAGCTGGCAGAAGACGACTTTCTTCTCGCCCTGGCGCACCGCCTCGGGATTCTCGGCTTCGGTTTCGACCTCGTTCGATCCCTGCCCGCCACGCATACCGGCGATCGCACCGGGGGCAACGCTCGGCGCCATCGCGGGGGCTGACATCTCTTCTTTGTCCGCCATCATCGATTTTCCCATGAAGCCGTCGTCCAGAGCCGCGGAGGGCGCCGGAGGCGGCGGGGCCATCATCAGCGCCTTTGTCGCGGGCCGAACCCTGCGCTGGATGCCGGTCTGGTCTTCCCAGCGGGAAAGACCGGCCGAGGCGTTCCGGAACGAGTCGCCGGTCGCCGAGATCAACGGGTCCTTGGGGCTGCGATCGGCGACGCGGTTGTCGAACACCTCGAGCATGCCCCACACCGACCGGGGCTTGCCGCTCGCGCGGTCGAACGTCTCGAGAGCGATATCGATCGTCTTTTCGGGGCCGGCCTGCTTCGGGGTATCCAGCTTCACCCGCAGGGAGCTGGGCGTGAACAGCATTGCCCAGGCCTGGCGCAGAACCTGCTCCTTCTCTTTCTTTTCGTTCTCCTTCGTCGCCCAGCCGCCGAGCGCGATGAAGGAATACGGGCCGGAGACCGAGAACGTGACATCCTCGCCTTTTTTCAGGCGGCCGGACATGGTCAGCTGGTCGAGAGCGAAGCTGCCGTCGGCCTTTGGAACGAGCCGCCAGGCCTTCACCCCTTCGAGATCGGCGCGGGCCGTGATCTTCGCGGCGCTGTCGTCCCCGGTGATCGCCGAGGAAAGCTCGAATGCGGCCTCCTTGTCGCCATCCTCCTTCTGGATGTAGATCTCGCGGCCGGGCACCACGACGGTGTTCTCGTAAGGAGCCACGGTGGCCTTGAACTGGCTGGTGAAGCCGGCGGAGATCAGGCTGACCTGGCGCTCGACATGGCCGGACCGGCCGAACAGGTTCCGCACACTGCCCTTTTCGGTGACGATTTCAAGCTCGAAGGGACCGGAGTGGCCGCCCACATCGAGCACCGAAGCCAGGGCGCCCTTTTTCATATCATATTCTATAGAAGGACCGGCCTCGCACCCGTTGCAGCCCGGCAGCATGCACCGGGTCTTGAGGGTGACGTGGCCGTCGAACGGCTTGTTGAAGACGCGCAGCTCGTTTTTCACATTGAGCCCGTTTCCCCAGCGCGCGCCGACACCGGCGGCATTGCCGAGGAACCAGCCCGCGCGGGCCTCTTCCAGGGCCTGGGCGTTGGTGAGCTGCTGGAACTCGTAGGCGAACGAAACGGCGCCGAGCGTGCCCTCGATGACCGCGAACGTCGCATCGCCCTTGAAGCCGCCGTCGGCCGTCTCGACCTCGACGCGGTATTCCCCGACCTCGAGCGGCTTGTTCGCGCCGCTCATGATCGTCTCGATCAGCAGGCCGCCGTCATTGAGGCTGAATTCGCCCAGATCACGGGGCGCGGCATCCTTGCGGCCAAGCGTGACCTTGATCTTTTCCATCGGCCGGGCCGGCATCGCGACCTTCAGATGCACATCCTCGTTCGGCCAGAAGGTTGGCTGATCGACCGTCACCGAGACAAACTGCAGCCGGAACCGGTCGGCAACGCCGGGAGCGAGCTCGAGAATCTGCTTCTTCCCGGTATCGACCTGGAAGACGCCCTGCGTCTCGCCGGCCGGGGCCTCCCGTGCCGCGACGACGGGCAGCACAGCCAGCCCGAGCACCACCGCAACCGCTCCAGCAACCCACCCAAAACGCGTCATACGAACCTCCTCCGCTCATTCGCAGGCCTTCCTCTGTCTCGCGCCTGCCGACAGCCTTTCTCTTGTACCACACCCGGCACCGGATGCAAAACCCCACCGGTCTGCCGAGGATTCCCAACGAACGACCTCCATGCCGGATTGCCGGACAGGGATCCGTTCCGGAGTATTGCACGAACGCCCTTGAATAGATCGTTTTTTATATATACAATCGTATAAAATACAGCACCTGCCGATACTCCGACAGCCAGGATTCCAGGGGAGACTCATCCGCCGGGAACTCGATATCGAAATCGGCCGGGTCGTATCCGGCCGCGGCGCAGGCGTCGGCGAACTGTTCCTCGGCGGGCTTCCCGAGGTTACCCTCGGCATATCCATGCCGCACGCAGAAGATCGACCCGGTGGCCAGCAAACTGCCTGGGCCGGCCAGGTAGCGGCATGCCGGATCGGGTTTCGAGATACCGCCCTTGAGAAATCCATCCGTCGTCAGGCGGTCGATATCGAAGGAAAGCGTCTCGGGGTCACGATCCATCATCACCGCGTGGTCCATGTTGTACATTTCGACAGCGCCGAGGAGCACCCGCTGGTTGGCGAGACAGGCTTTCCCGCGCGACTGTTCCCGGGCTTTCCGGAACGCCGGCGGCGAGAAAACGGCGAGGTAGGACGGGTTGAGCAGCTCCGCATACTGCCGGGCGATATCCTCGGGAACGGCCAGAAACGCGGTGTATTCGGTCGCAAGATTGTGGGCCAGCCCGAGCCGGGTGATCTCCCGCACGACGTCGGGCGTCTGGGGCCGGCAGGCAAGCGAAAGGACGCGCTGTCGCGCGACGAGGGCCGTCAGCCAGCCGCGGGCCGGGAGATCCGAAGCCGGCCCCGGATCGGCCGCCTCCCACAGAACGGTCCCGGCATGATCGGCAACCCGGATCGGAGCGGTCAGCGATGCCGCCGGCACGACCAGGAACGCCTCCGTCCCTTCTCCGCACGCAAGTTTCCCGAACAACGGCACCCCGCGGTCGTCTCCGGGAAGTTGTATATGTAGCGATATTCCTATATCCCGCATCGCCCGGGCAAGGGCGCTCTCGGCCTGCTCCCGGCCAGCCTCATCGAACAGCCGAACGAGGCCCCCTTTGTCCGCAAGAAACCCGACCAGTTCGCCCGGGATTTCGGGGGCAAACAGCGCGATCCAGAGCGGGCGGCGACCGGACCGGTCCCAGATCCGAGCAAGATCCGCAGGGCTCAGCTCCTCCCCGTCCGTGATCAGCAGCGTTCCGTCGGCACCGGAAGCCGCCACCGGCAGCTCGAGACGGCCCCATGAAACGGCACCAAAACACGTCTGCTCCGCTACGACATCAGGGGTGATCCGAGCGAGCGTCGTTCCCGAAAAGGCATACAGATCCGTCTCCACGACCTCACCCAGCCGCTTCAGCAGACGCTCGGCACGGGCTCTGTTGTTCCCGCCCATCGACCCGGAAGTGTCGAGAACGACGTTCACCCGCCCCCGGCGGGCCTTCTCGGGCACCGGCAGTGGTGGAATCCGCGCCAGAAGGAATCGCGTGCCATCCGGTTCGGCATATCCCGTCACCCCAGCCGCCGCCGGCGTTTTCAGCCGGATCCGGAGTCGCACGGCACCGGCAGGACCGGCCGGCAGCCCGAGCCGGAAGGCGGTTTCCCCATCTTCTTTTCGCGTCACCGTCGAAACCGGCTCGGTCTCGAACGTGGAAACGCCACGAATATCGCGGATCGTGCCGTTGATCGTCAGCTTCGTCCGGCCTTTCGGCCCGCCGTCGGGCCCCAAGACCTCCTCCTCCGCTTCAGAGTCGATCCCGAGGGGAAGAGCGAGGTCGATGCGGTCCTTCACGGCCGGGGCGGCCAGGTGCGAACGGAACCGGATCCTCACCGAAGCATTGGGCTCGATCGGAAACACCCTGATCAACAGCTCGTTTCCATGCTGCTCCATCAGCCCCGGATCCATCTGGCGCGCCACGATCTCCTGGTAGGCAAGCCGTGCCTGGCCGATCTCCATGACCCTGCCCGGAACCCAGTTCTTCCCGTCCGTCATGATCTGGAAACCCGTCACGAAGGCCTGATCGGGAAGGCTGAACCGGTACACCCCTTCGAGCCGGCTCTCGTTCGGATTCGAAAAGGTCTCCTCGATCTCCATCATGAGCAGGCCGTCATCGAGAACCAGGGTGACGGCGCGACTCTCGTGAGCCAAGGGACGCACCCACGAAAACCGGCCCGCCAGGCTCAGGGAACCGTTCGCCCGTGCTTCGGCAGGGAACAGGCAAAGCATCACGATGACGCAAAGGTATATATATTTATTATTATTCATTTCGCGACCTCCGTTCCCGTGACGATCCGGGCCTCGAGAACGGCTTTCCCGTCATACCGGCAAAGCGTCACGTACAGCCAGCGGTCGGTCGGGATCAGGTCCGGCGGCACCGGCGGCTGATTCCGTCTCAAAGCGCCCCAACCGCCCTCATGAACGGCGCACATCACGTGTTTCCGCGCGGGATGCCACATGATGCCCTTCGCGGGGCAGATACCCTGCAGATCCTGCGGAATCTCACCCGTTTGACCGAACAGGAGTTCCTGCCCGGCCGCGGATTCCGCATCGTGGCTCGCAAGCCACATTCTCATCCCTTCCCCGCAACGGCGTGCTTCGTTCCGGAACGCGGCCTCACGGGCGAATCCGGCGGCCAGATGGCCGAAGACGTCCATCCGGACGGCAAGCGCAAACTTCACTTCGCCCCTCAGCTCGGGCAGCACGATGCGCGACGACTCGCCGTTCCAGCTCCGGAGCAGTTCACGAACGAACCGGCGCTCGAAACTCAGGTATGTCATTCCGTCCCGCTCGAGAACATGCAGTGCGGGCTTTTCGCCCCCCCGCATGGATGAGCCGTCCCGGAGGGGCCAGACCGGCACATCGACCCCCTCCAGTTCCTCCGTGAGCTGGCTGCCGATCAGCATCACCCCTGCCGAGGCGATGGCCGGAATCAGGCGATCCGCCGCTGCCGCGATTCCGATCACGGGGCTGGGCATATCCCCGCGCATCGGCTCGCCCAGAGCCGGGTCGGCCCCACCCAGCAACACAAGGCCAGGCCGAACCTCGAGAGAGTCCAGGGCTTCCGCCGGGCCGCCCATCGAATCATACAACCTTCTCGAATCGATCCCGAGGAACAGCCCACCCGGGAACCCCTTGCTCAGAGGAAGGCGCGCCCGCTCGGCAGGCACCCAGGTCAGCAGGGAAGCGTAGTCCGGCTCCCAGGGCGTTGGCGGCAGCGCGTAGCCCGGCTTTGCGGAAACGGCTGGCAGCTCGATCCGCAGTGTTCCGGCTGAGGCCGAGAATCGCAGTGTCAGCACCGGCAGGGCCGAAAGGTCTTCCAGGGCGATTCCCAATGCTTTCCCGATCGGCGTGTCGGGAACGAGCGGCGGCTCCGCCGGCGGCATGTGATCGCATCGGATCTGATGCGTTTGCGTTTTGCCCGAACCTTCGAGATGATCGAGAAGATACCGGCCCCCGAACGGGCAGACGGGCATGCTGGCAAGAGTCACCGGCTGCCCTGCTTTCGCCTTCGCGGCCAGGGCCGGCTCCTTGTCGAGAAGGCGGCCGATCCGCCGTTCGTTGCGCCGGCAGCGGGCGAGCCCCAACGATGCGGCCCGCCCCGTTTCGGCCCTAAGCGCTTCCGTCAGCAGCCGTGCCACGGCTTTCGGCTCGAGCCATCCCACGATCTCGCCATTGCCCACGCCCTCCGGAATGGCGGGAAACGGCTCCGCCTCCGTCGCCTCACGACCCTGTTGTCCTGAAACGTCGGATCGAAGCAGGGTTTCGACCAATCCGAACAGACCGCCCCGATCGGGGAGCGGTTGCGGCAGATCGCCGCCGCGCCGGATGAGCCATCGCGCCCGCCCATTCCCTTGGAGCCGCGCCCAAACGAGGGTTTCAGGCATTTCCGCCAGCCGCGAAAGCGCCTCGGCCGGAATCAGGCTGCGCAGGCCGCCTGGAACCTCACGCTCGAGGCAGGCGATCTCCGGCATCGCAAGAATGCTGTCGACGAGCCAGTCGAGCGAGCCCACACGCAGCCCCGCGAGAAACACCGGCTTCTCTTCCGCGCAGACTGGCTCGGCGCCCGCCAGGCTCGCCACAACCAGAAGAAGCCCCAAGAGCACCCGTCTGCCGGGACAAAACGTCCATCGCTTCTGCATCGCGTCACACCTCCCCCGTCTCTTTCGCCGAACGACCTCAAAAGACAATAACTATATAATAGTGTACATTCTATAACTCCGGATGCATGCCCGGATGGTCTCCATTCTGGCCTCTTGCCACGATTTTTGCAAACCGATCTCACAAGATGTCACACCGGCTTGCCAGAGGTCGGGGGAGTTCTGGTAGAATTGCGGGGTCCCGAAACAGAGATGGAAAAAATCAAGGAACCGGCTCACCGACACCAAGAGAAAGGAATGCCTGAAATGACATCCACTCCCGTGAAGATCTATTACACCAAGACCGACGAAGCCCCGGCCCTCGCGACCGCCTCCCTCCTGCCCATCATCCAGACGTTCACAGCCCCGGCCGGCATCACCGTCGAGCTCCGTGACATCTCGCTGGCGGGCCGCATCCTGGCAGCATTCCCCGAGAACCTGACAGCCGAGCAGCGGCACAGCGACGACCTCGCGTTCCTGGGCAACATGGCCAACCAGCCCGATGCCAACATCATCAAGCTGCCAAACATCAGCGCCTCGATTCCGCAGCTGCAGGCAGCCATCAAGGAACTGCAGGCGCACGGCTACCAGGTTCCCGAATACCCGGCCGAGCCCAAGACCGACCAGGAAAAAGAGATCAAGGCGCGCTACGCGAAAATCCTCGGCAGCGCCGTCAATCCCGTGTTGCGCGAAGGCAATTCCGACCGCCGCGTCGCCGATCCGGTGAAAGAGTATGCCCGCAAGAATCCGCATTCGATGGGCGCCTGGACGAAAGACTCGAAGTGCCACGTGGCCCACATGACCGGCAAGGACTTCTTCGGCAGCGAAAAATCGGTCGTCGTCGAGAAAGCCGGCGCCGTGAAGATCGTGCACGTCGACAAGACCGGCAAGGAAACGGTTCTCAAGGACAAGCTCCAGCTCGAAGCCGACGAAGTCATCGACGCGGCCACGATGAGCCGCAACGCGCTGCGCGCCTTCATCGCCGAGCAGATCGCCGACGCGAAGGCGAAGGGCGTGCTGTTCTCGGTGCATCTGAAGGCCACCATGATGAAGGTGTCCGACCCGATCATGTTCGGCCACGTCGTCAGCGTTTTCTTCAAGGACGTCTACGAGAAGCACGCCGAGACGTTCCGCACGCTCGGCATCAACCCGAACAACGGGCTTGGCGAGCTCTACGAAAAGATCGCGACCCTGCCGACTGACAAGCAGGAGGAGATCAAAAAAGACATCGAGAACGTCTACGCCGAGCGGCCCGAGCTCGCGATGGTCAACTCCGACAAGGGCATCACCAACCTTCACGTGCCCAGCGACGTCATCATCGACGCCTCGATGCCCGCGGCGATCCGCGCCGGCGGCAAGATGTACGGCCGTGACGGGAAACTGCACGACATGAAGGCGGTCATTCCCGACCGTTCCTACGCGCGCATCTACCAGGCGACGATCGAGTTCTGCAAGGAGAACGGCGCGTTCGACCCCCGCACGATGGGCAGCGTCTCGAACATCGGCCTGATGGCCCAGAAAGCCGAGGAATATGGCTCGCATGACAAGACCTTCGAGATCCAGAACGACGGCGTCGTGCGCGTGACCGACGCGGCCGGCAAGGTGTTGATCGAGCACGTGGTCGAGAAGGGCGACATCTGGCGCATGTGCCAGACGAAGGATCTGCCGATCCGCGACTGGGTCAAGCTCGCCGTGACCCGCGCCCGCATCACCAACACCCCGGCGCTGTTCTGGCTCGACGAGGACCGGGCCCACGACAAGAGCCTGATCGGCAAGGTCCAGAAGTATCTCAAAGATCACGATACGAAGGGGCTCGACATCCAGATCCTGCCACCGCGCAAGGCGATCGTGGCCAGCATGAAGCGGTCGAAAGAGGGTAAGGATACCATCTCGGTCACGGGAAACGTGCTGCGCGACTACCTGACCGACCTGTTCCCGATCCTCGAGCTCGGCACCAGCGCCAAGATGCTCTCGATCGTCCCCCTGTTGAATGGCGGCGGTCTGTACGAGACCGGCGCGGGCGGCTCGGCCCCCAAGCACGTCCAGCAGCTCGTGGAAGAGGGTCATCTGCGCTGGGATTCGCTCGGTGAGTTCCTGGCGCTCGGCGTCTCGCTCGAGGATTACGGCCGCCGGAACAACAACCCCGCCGCCGCCGTCCTAGCCAAGGCGCTCAACGATGCGATCGGCAAGCTCCTCGACGCCAACGTCGCCCCAGCGCGTGACGCCGCCAGCGGCATCGACAATCGCGGCACCCACGTCCTGCTCGCCCGGGCCTGGGCCGAGGCGATGGCGGCCCAGAAGAGCGATCCGAAGCTCCAGGCGAAGTTCGCCGGGGCCGCGAAGAAGCTTGCCGAGAAGGAGAAGGAGATCCTGGCCGAGATCGACGCTACCCGCGGCAAGCCGGCCGACATCGGCGGCTACTACCAGCCCGATCAGGAAAAGCTCACCCGCGTGATGCGGCCCAGCAAGACCTTCAACGCCATCCTCGACGAGATCGCCCGCGCCTGACGGCGCATGTCCATTGTTGTTTCCTGGAGGGGCGGGCTTCAAACCCGCCCCTCTATCATATTGTAATGACTATTCACACATATCACATCGATTCGCCAGTTCCCTGATTCTGTTACAATCGGATCATCCCATCTCACAGTGAACGTCCGGAGGTTTGCATGAAAACCCGTTTTGCCGTGGTCTTTCTGTTTCTGGCGGTGTTCGCATTCGCCGGCCCGGGTCTGGCCCAGACTTGTCGCGGCTTCGAACGGTCGCAGGATCATCGTGGGGACGACGCCCTGGAAGCAGTCCGTGGCGTTCTGGTCAAGCATCTTCCGGCCGGTGTGAAGGAGTTCGAGTTCGTCCGGGCGATCGCCAACCGGTTCTACGTGTTCACCGGCTCGGAGTTCCTCTTCGTCGACACGTTCGGCAACTACTGGGAGCATTACGTCTCCCCCCTGTTCCAGGTCGACAACGGCCGAATCGAGGTGCTCTGGCACACCGACAGCGCCGCAGGGAAAGCCTTTCTGATCACCTACGAAGGAAAGCGAAACGACGGCACGCCGGGAAAGCATGCCTTCTATCTCGACATCCCCTCGGCTGATCCGGCCTTGTGCAATGACGTGATCGGCCTCGAGGTCCCGGAAGGAACCGTTCTGCGCCACGTTCGCTTCTCCGACGTAGACCACGACGGCCTTTCCGAAATGCTGTGCTCGTTCGACCCTGTCACCTCCGGGCCGCGCAAAACCCTCCTGTTCAAACAGGTGGAGCAGGGCGACGTCTTCTCGTTCACCCGCTGGAAGCCCACCTACACCCCCGCCCTCTTCGACACGCTGTTCAAGCGAACGAAAGAGGCCCAGCCTGATTGAACGGCATTCCCCGAAAGAGATTCAGGCAATGACAGGAGGTGTTGTCATCACTTTCCCCGCTCCATTCGACTGAAGGGCCAGAGGGGGCCGTACACAGAAATCCGGTGAAGAGACAACTCTTCACCGGATTTATATATTTTATAGTATATTATGCGGCAAGACAATCGAAGGTAAGTTGAACAGGTCGGGGGCGATCACCACCAAGATTGGGTCCAAGGACTCGGGCAAAAATGGCTTTGAGCCGCCATTCCCAGCCCCCATTGCCGTATGCAAAGGCATATCGCCGAATTTTTTCGATATCCCGGTCGAACAGGGCAATGCGCCCAGATTTCCGGCTAGTGCGCTTTTGAAGCGTTACAAGAAGATGTTGAAAACCGCCATTGTCCTTGGTTTGGGGTTTCTGCCGAAAGAGAACTTCGATTTCAGATTGACGAAGATAAAAGATCATATTACACTCCAAATCATCAAAAAAAGGCCACAGTGCCATTTCCGGAAGGAATCGGTAGTTGTGGAAAAGCAGACCAGGTCATGGTCTACGCGCTACGGATACGTTGTTTATTCTCTTCCGGCCCGGGTGCTGCAACACCTGGGCCGATTTTTATCTACCGCCTCCTTCCCATGCGATGATTCGACGATTGCCCTCATCTGCCGGCAGCCGTCGGCCTATGAGGAACATGCGTTCGAGAAGGAGGACTGCGTGACCCGGAGTGATGATCTTGCCCAGGACCATTTCCTCCAGCAACCACAAGGTACCCCGACAGGCGACTCGCTCTTTGGCGGCTGCCTTACGCAGTTTTTCATCACCAGAGAGGAGAACAGAGGTGGTCCGGGGTGACTGGACAGCTTTCCAAGAATAGTTAGTGATATAACTACTGCGAGTCATGCAGCTATCCGTTCCAGAGGTTGCTCTGAGTATACCTCGTCCGGTGTCCTGTAGTCCAACGTCTGGTGGCTGC
>DATCTT010000209.1:0-12278 GCA_036567845.1 Candidatus Ozemibacteraceae bacterium
AGATGGGAAGCCGCCGCTCGATCGCCCGGCAGAGCCTGCCGTAGAACAGACGGCGGCGCGTCACATACGGGGCGAAGCCGGCGTCGACGGCCGAGAGTTGCCGGAACGACTCCTGCCGCTGCTCCTCCCAGATCCCTTCCCGGCGCTCGGCAAGATACATCTGTCCCAGGGCGATCGAAAGGGCGAGCGGGAAGCCGAATCCGAAGCCAAAAAAGAGCGTGAGCTTCGCCCAGACGGGCATGCAGAACCGCCGCTCGCGGATTGAGGCCCGGCGGCTTGTCAGGATGATGGCGATGCATAGTATAAGATATATGATAGCAAATATAATAATGGCGGCGCGGGGATGCCCAGGGTCGGGGGCTGAGAGCACGGCAAGGATCGTATCGTCGAGCCGCTTCAGAACGAGGAGATGATCCCCGATGAGCAGATGGTCGTCGGCGGCACGCGCCTGCGCTAGCCGGAGTTCCGACAGGGTCATGGTCCGGTTCAGGCCGGGCAGATCGACGGATGCATCCTCGTCGCCGGCGATCCGGGCATGGGCGAGTCCCAGCCGGGTCAGCGCGCGGGTGGCGATGAAATGCCGGGGAAGCCGCTGCTGATGGATGAAAACGAGCATGCCGGCGATCCGCTGGCCGGTGATCCCGGACTGAAACTGGTGAAACCCCCAGCTGAAGGTGCGGCCACCTCCAAGGGGAACGACGGTGCCGGGCCGCCCTTTCATCGCCCGAATGATCGGGCCGGCAGCAGGAATGACCGTGCTCAGCCGCTGGGTGAGCGTGGCAGGCAGATCGAGGGAGGTGGACCAGTCGGGCCGGATGAGATCCATGACAACCTGCATGTCGGGCGGGGAGGCGTGGCGTGCCAGCATGCGCCCGGAGCCGTCGAACACGTGGATTTCGATCGAGCCCGCCGGCCAGCTTCCCCCAAAGCCTTTCAGGACGGCATCGACGGCATCCTGGCGGGCCGCGAGACCGCGCAGAGCCCCGAAGATCTCCTCCAGCTCGTGCAGAAAGAACACGTTGGGATCCGCTTCTTCCTGGAGGCGGGTGAACTCCTCCTCGAGCCGGGCGAACGAGTCGCTGCGGGCGGCGTCCTGTCGCGCCGTGAGACCGATGTGCAGTGCCACGGCGATGATCAGCGTTGGCAGGCCGAGCCAGAGGGTCAGGCGGAGCAGCCACGCGTTGCGAAGGGGGCCGGTCATGCGTGTTCCCCCTTTCCGGAGGCTTCGTCAGGAATCTTGGTCAGCGCGAGAACCGTCTGGTCGTCCTCCGGCGGACGGCCGCCCTGCCAGGAGTCGAGAGCCTCCCAGAGGCGGTTGCCAAGCTGGCCGGGGGCTTCGGTGCGCAGACCCTCCAGCAGGTCGCAGATCCCGTCGGGACCGGCCGGCCGGCCCGCCGGATCCCGGGAGTCGATCACACCGTCGGTGCAGACCACGAGCCTGTCCCCCTCCTCGAGCACGAACCGGTGCTCGGGGCAGGCACGGCCGCTGGAGCCGGCTCCGAGACCGTCCCCGTCGACGGTGAGCAGCCGGGGGACGGCCTTGCCGGAAAGAAGCACCGGGAACAGCCGGCCCGTGGCGACGTAGCGGAGGGTCCGGTCCGAGGGCGTGAAGATCGCCAGGAACATTCCGACGCGGCTGAGTCTCCGGGCATGGAGTCGGAAGTGTCTGTCGAGCTCGGTAAGGACGACGGTCGGCGTGGGATCGGGCTCGTCGAGAAACAGCCGCACGGCGGTTTTGGCCATCGTCATTACCAGGGCTGCGCTGACCCCGCGTGCGGCGACGTCCCCCGCCATGAATGCCACGCGGCCGTCGGGCAGCTCGAGCATGTCGAAGATCTCGCCGCCGATATCCGATGCGGTTCGGCTCCAGCCCTGGAGATGCCAGCCGGGCCCTGTCAGGGGCTTGCCTTGGATCAGCTGTTCCTGCACCGTCTTTGCGAGAGCCCGCTCCTGCAAATCGTCCATGATCTCGGTGACCCCGTCGCCGATCTGCTGGAGCTCGTCCCCCGTCTCGACGGTGACGGGCTCGTCCAGCTGCAGCGCCGAAAGGCGGTCAATGCCCGCCGTGAGGGTCCGCATCGGTCCGAGCAGGTGACCGGCGAACATCCAGGCCAGCACCAGGGAAAAACCGGTCGCGGCGACGGCCAGTAGCGTGATACGTGCTGACACCGCGCGTACCTGATCGTCGATCGGCTGGAAAGGGGTCATCAGGAACAGGTGATAATCCGACATTGCCTGGCCGGGAACCGCCGTGATCAGCATGCGTTCCCCACCGATACGGCCGAGCCGGTGCTGGACGGATTCGGTGAGATCCAGCAGTTCCAGGAGCCGGTCGAGGTCGGGTTCCCGCAGGAGGCCCCGCTGGGGTACGGCTGGCAGCTGGCTCATCGCGCGTTTGGGGAGCGCGAGCAGGCGGTGTCGGGTGTTGTGGGCCAGGGAGTCCGCCGTCCGGCTCAGATACGAGGCTTCCAGGGCGGAGGTGTCGTGCAGGATGAGCAGGCTGGCCGTTGCCTGGCTTGCCGCGTCGCAGATCAGTTCGAGGAACACCGTCGCGTTGACACCATTCAGGGTCATGGGCTGGAGGGTGCCCCGCTGCCGGACCAGCTGCTCGACGGGGCGGGAAAGGAGCGCCGTCAGCATGTTCTGGGAACCGGTCTTGGGGCTTCCTGGAGTTTCGGTGGTCGAATTGAACCGGTTCATGATCTGGCAGGCGAGATCGCGAATAAACTGCGGCTGTTCACCGGCAAAGTTGCCGGTCGTTGTGCCGGGGGTCGCGACAAGTCGGGACAGGATGCCGCCGGTAGCCGAAATGTAGAAGGCGGCGGCGAACTCGCGGTTCGCGGCGATCGGACCGAGACCGGTGGCAAAGGGGCCGGCGGGATCCCCGGCCCCTTCGAGCCCGCGTGCCGTCTGACGGTACCGGCGGGTGAGGGGGGCGAACGAGGGACCGAAGTTGCCGTCGGTTTTCTGCAGAAGGCGGACCGCCGCCTCGCGGGTGTTCCGGATCAGGGTCGCCTGGCTGGCTTCCCCGTAGACGCGAGCGAACCCGATCAGCGAGGCGAGGCCGGCGATGGCGGCGAGGCCGAACCAGCCCAGAAGCTGGAGCCTCAGCGGAATGACGAGGCTGCGGGCGAAGATGGCCCACCAGGCCAGAATCAGCATCAGCTCGACCAGCACCACGACGAGCAGGCTGCGCAGGCTGGCGTAAAAATCCGACGGGGCCGGGGCGCGGCACAGCCCGAACAGGCGAATCCCGTCGGAGGTGTCGCTCAGCGCGAGAAGGCTGTGCCGGGTCTCGTGAACCGGCTTAACGGGTAACCGGGCCAACCGCTGAGAAAATGTTGCCGGAGCCGGGGCCCCGTTGCCCAGCATCGAACGGGTGGAACTGCCGATCTCGAGCCAGCCGAACAGCGTCTCCTTGCCTCGCAGCCGGCTGATTCGTGTGCAGGCCCTCGATGCCAGCCACGTCGGGCTGATCCGGCGCTGGTCGATGAAGACGAGAAGATGCCCGGCAATTCCCCCGGAACGAGCCTTTATATTATACCAGCCGATGTATTTTGGGACCCCGAAGATCGTTCCGTCGTGCAGGTGATCCGCGCGGGACGCCAGCTGGGGAAGGAGCATGTGGCTTCCGAGAAACGACTCGATCTGCCGCTTTTCGAGGGGGGAAACGGGGGCCGGTCCTTCGTTGGCCGCGCGGAGCAGCAGGGCGAACACCCGCTCGGAGGCGACTTGCATGCCGCTCACGCAGCCCGCCCGCTGAACTCGCCGGCCGGCAGGGTCGAAGAGATACAGCCGGACCGTCTCGGCTGGCCACGCTTCGAGCAGGGGACGGAGATCGCCGTTCCAGGTAAGGGTGCGCGAAAGCCGGTCGGCGAGCTCGCTGCACGCCGTTTCCGGATGAGCGAGGCGCGCGAGATGGGCGGTGACTTCCTGCAGCTCCTCCGACGCCGTCCGCCGGGTCAGGGATGCCTCCTCCCGTTCGAGGACGACGAGGAGGTGCCAGGCAGCTCCGAAGGGAATCAGAACGAGTGCCGCAGCGAACAGGAACAACGCTGTCGCGCGGCGGATGGCGATCCCGGAGTAATGGTTGTTCATCCAGCCTGATCCCCTCGCACCTTTCGGGCAAGTGTAACGCGGGCGGCGGATCGCTTCAACCGGCCGGGCAGAAAAAAACGGGGCGCCGGACTGCGGCGCCCCCGTCGGAAGATGCGTTTCGTGCCGTTACCGAGCGGCCGCCTTTGCCTGCTCATACTGATCGCGCGCGGTTCGGAGGTTCCGGAGGGCGGTGTCGACCTGCTGCTGCGTTGCGTTTGAGTCCTGAGCGCAGGCCGTATACTCCTGATAGGCCTTCTGATACGCCGCCATCGCGGTCCTCAGATCGATCTTGCCCGTCGTGGCCTGGGTGGACGTTGCGGTCGTGCGGGGGGCCGTGGATGTGGCGGCGGGGGCAGTGGTCGTCGTCTTGGCAGCCGTGGCAGGCTGCGGATTGTATTTCAGCTGATATGCCTGGTGGGTCTTGAGGTAGGTGTCCTGAGCGGCCGCGAGTTCGGCGAATCGCTGGTTGAACCGGGGCGTGGCGCTTTCGATCAGGCCCGAAAGCCGCTCGACCGAACCGCTGGCGCTCTGGATCTTGCTGACGGTGGTGCCGATGTTCAGGATCGCGGAGAGGTCCCCGCCCATGATGCCGCTGATCTGCTTGCGGATGTCGAGCAGCTCGGTGAGCGACCGGTTCGCCTCGTCATAGTAGGACATGCCTTCCATCGCGATCTGGCAGGCCTTCAGGGCAAGCTGGCCTTCGGACTTGCCGAGCGAATACTCGTCACGAAGCCGGCCCCACCGGAATAGGTTCGACGGCTTGTCCTTGATTGCGTCGAAGACCCGTGACCAGCCCGACAGCCCGGCGAGCTTGCCGATCGAACTGTCGGGGATCGTCCGTATCTGGAGCTGGTTGCCCTGCTGGCCAACCTGGACGTTCTTCACTTCCTGCATCGACTCGAAGAACTTGAGGTCGGGCTTGATGCGGTTGAAAACCGCCGATGCCTTGGGGCCGACGTTGTTGTACTCGCGCACCAGGGTGTCGATGGCACCCGCGATCTCGACGATCTGCGGGAGATTGGCGCTCCTGTTCGCGGAAAGGCTGCGATATGCCTTGATCAGCGTCGCTGCGCTCTGGATGAAATTCCGGACCGACTGACGCTCACGGTACAGCTCCCGGACGCCGGAGGTGACGTTGCGTGAGTGGGAAACCATCGCCGCGCCGTTGTTCATCACGAACGAAGCGTCATCGATGATGCCGGCATTGCCCGGCGCGATCCCTGTCACGACAAGCGCAACGACCAACAGGGCTTTCACGATCAGGGTGCTGGAATCTCGTCGCTTCATACGCTCAACCTCTCATGCTGCTCGGGATGAGATTTTGTACAATTATAGGGATGGATGGGGAGAGCGTCAAATGCGGCTCTGGGTCAATATTTTCGGGGCTTCGCGGCCATCAGCCAGATCCAGGAAAGGGCCTGAACCACGAACAGCGCGGTGAATGCCATGCGGAAGGCCTCGACCGGGGTGAACCCCGCCCGGCCGAGCGCATCGATCGCGAGACCGATGCTCCACTGGATTCCGAACGCCCCGCCGAGAACGAAAACGTTCAGCAGGGTGTTCACCCGTCCATACAGATGACTGGGGAACTGCTCGCTTAGCAGCGCATACGACAGGTTGCTGATCGAGAACACGATACCCAGCACGAACCAGAGAAGCCGCGAGTCGCCGATCCCGGCAATGATCAGCGCCAGGGCGGCAACGCCGCAGCCGGTTCCGCCGGCAAGAATCCGTTCCGGTGTCACACCGCGCGCTTCCAGGGCGGGCAGCAGGGTGGCCAGCAGGAGAAACCCCACCAGCATCGCAACGCTGGTCAGCAGCAGATGAAAGGCCGCGACATCACGGGTGTACCCGCTGACCGTGATCAGCCAGGGGATCGCCCACAGCCCCTGCAGGGCCATGAATCCGCCCAAGACCAGGGCGCCCTGGGGCATGTAGCGCCAGAAGGCCCCGCTCCGGAGAATGCCGGCAAGACCGCGCACTTGTTCCGAAAGCGGCTCGGTCTCACACGGCGATGGCTTCTCCGGCGTCGAGAAGATGCTGGCGGCGACCGCGAGAGCAACGACCGCGAGCCCCCAGAAGATCCCGCGCCACCCGGTCCACGCGAGAACCCGTGCCATGGGGGTCGTCGCCGTCAACGCACCCAGGCCGCCTGCCGCCATGACGGCAGCGTTCAGCGAAGCGAGGCGGTCGGCGGAAAACCACAGGGAAAACGCTTTGAACGAGGCCATGAGACAGGCCGAAACGCCCAGACCGATCAGCGCCCTGCCGATCACGAGACTCGACAGCCCCCCGCCCGTGGCGAACAGGAGGCAGCCGGCGGCGGCGAACAGCAGCAACACGGCTTCAACACGGCGCGGGCCGTACCGGTCGAGCAGGATGCCGAGCGGCAGCTGGAAGGCTCCGAATGCGAACAGGTAGGCAGAGGTCAGCAGCCCGAGATCCGAGGCCGTCACCGACAGCTCGGCCGTGAGTTCCGGAGCAATGACGGCATTGATGTTACGCAGGAGAAATGAAAGAAAATACCCGGCGGTGAACGGCAGGAAAATCCGCAACTTCACGAGCGACGTGAGTGTCATGGTCGTGTCGACCCCTTCCTGCGTCGTGGGAACGGGCTGCCGGGACGCCTCGGTCGCAAAACCCGGCCGCGGTGCGCGATTGCCTCAGTTCCTGGGGCCGGGAAGCCCGCCGCGCCAGTTCAGGGATTCCTCGAGAGCGTTCTGGTCAGCGACGACGGCTTTTCCGGATTTCTCCATGCCGCGGAGGAAATACACAAACTCGAGCTGGGCCTTCGGCGAACCCTTCTCCCGGATCAGAGTGCGAACGAATTCATCGGCCCGCACGGCCTGCTTTCCCATCGCCGATTCGGTCTGGAAAACGAGACCTTTCTTGCCACGGAAAGGAGCGAAGCATTTGACGACAAGCTCGGTGCAGACCAGATCGGATTCGGTATAGAAATCGAATGCGAAATCATACGGACGGTCGTTGTAGTAGAAGCCTGCCTCGATCGCCTTTGCGATGTCGAGTTTCGGCAACCGTGGCCGCAGGACGGCGACGTAGTCGGCGTAACAGGTGTGCCGGAGGGTGTTGAGCACGATGCCCTCGCTGATCGCTTCGAGCACGCTCGGCGGGTGGTTTCCCTTGTCCGGGGGGGCGGTGAAACGTTTGTATTTTTCTGGATATGTTTTCTGCAGCCAGTCGAGGAAGCCCGTGAATTTGCGCTTCTCATAGAACGATTTCACGGCGGGGTCGCTGTCCAGGAAAGCCGCGAGCTTCTGCGCGTCGCCGATATACACGGCTCCGTGGGGCCAGAATCCTGGCAGGAAGATGTTTGAGAGATACCAGTTCTGTCGTTCGATGATGATGTCGCCCGGCAGCATGACCTGCTCCATCGCATCGACCTGGTCGGGGGTGATCAACCGGGTCTGCTTCTTCCTCACACGGGTGTCGCCGACCCAGGTGAACAGGGACTCCTGCATGGGTGAGATCAGATTCAAGGCCTCTTCGGCCAGGGAGCCGAAAGCATACTTGTACCACGTCGGATCCTTTGCGATGCGCAAGATCAGACCATCGAGGATGTCCCGTGTGCCCTGAAAATAGCGGTACATCTGGCCGTCAGGATCGGCGACGGGACGGAATCCGGCTTGAGCCTTGCTTCCGTAAAATTTCCCCAGGTCCTCCTGATGAGAGGTGTGGAACTGGTACAGGGCGAGCACGTTGCCTGGGCTGACGGCGCCGAGGGCATGGTGGGTCAGACATCCCTGGGGGATCTTGTATTCGGGCACAGCTTCATCGAAGAGCGAGCGGAGCTTTTTCCGTTTGGCAAGATAATGCGTCAGTCGCGAAACGGCGAGAAGGCGGCTGATCTTGGCGTTGATGCCCAGGAAATACCCTTCGAACCCCTGCTGAATCTGGCTATCGAACAGGGAATTGCCCCAGCCCCGGTGCCACCGCTCGGAAATACCTTCGAGGGTATCGAGATGTTTCGAGAACGAGGACCAGAACCGGTACACTCCCCGCAGCTGCTGGGGGGACGTCATGGACGTCTCGATCCCGGCTCGGGAGAGAAACGAGGTGTCCTTCAACACGTTTTCGCAGTATCGCTCGAGCTGGGATGCACTCTTCTGGAAAAGAGCCATGTCGTGTTTGAGCACCCGTTCATACTCCCCGTGGTGATCGGTAGCAAGGCTGAGCGCCATGCCTGACTCCGTCACCGGCCTGGCCGTACCGGCCAAAACCGCCGGATGGGTGACGGCAAGCGAAGCGAGAATCGCGGCAGCCACCAGGTGTTTCTGAATCACAAGCGCCCCTCCGAGAGATTGTTTCATCTCATTGTAACTATTTCCGGAGGATATGACAAACAACTGATTCAGGCTGTGTTGGGGGTCGGGCGGATGAAATGGGGCATCGCCAGGGGGATTTCTATCGACAGCTCGACGAGGCCTGCGAAAGCGCCGTCCTTATACCATGGCGCCTGATATATAAGCTTCTTCACGCCGGCTTTCTCGATCGTGTAGGCGTTAGTGATGCGTTTTTCCATGATCTCGCGGATCCGAGCCCGCGCCTTTTCGGGGTGGCAGTCATACAGGCTTTTCCCGATCAGGGACGCGCCCCCGTCCTTTGCGAACGTCCGGCACGCCTTCTCATTCATGCTGAGAATCACGCCGTCCGCATCGCACACGGTCACCGCCCCGCCAAACTCCTTCGTCCATTCGATTGTTTGCATCATCATGGCCTCATTTCGCGTTTTTGAAGAGCCGCAGGCATATTTCGGACGGCCACGGGAAAGGGGAATTTCCCTGACGGGTTCTTGAGCCGTTTCGATCCATTCCAGAATGACGACTTCCGTGTTCTGGAGAGCGGCCATACGAAAAGTTTATCATTCCTTTTCAGCATCCACAAGAACGTCAAAAGGCCCGGGAGCGTATCCCGGGCCTTGTACGGATGACGTTGGGGTTACTTGCCGAAATCGAAGGCGACGATGCGGCTGATGCAGGATTCGAGCTCGATGGCGCGCCAGGGGAAGAGGCCGATCCAGGTGCGCTTGTTCTTCAGCTTGTCGATGTCGCCGCCGAGGTTCTCGGCATGGATGATGCCCTTGGGGAACATCTTGAGATGCATGACCTGGTAATACTCGTCATAGGGGAACATCTCGTCCCAGGCTTTACCGAAATCCTTCTTCAGTTTCTTCTCGGCGGCCTCAAAGGCTTTTGGATGCCACTGGCGCAGGATCGTGTTCATTGGATGGTCGGCCGAGCCGCAGTCGACGCCGATCCACTTGAACTTCATCTTGGCGCACCACTTGTGAAACTCGGGATTCGGGCCCGGGTGGCGGACCATGTAACGGACCTCGTCGGCTTCCTTCTGGTCCCAGCCGTAGCGGTGGTAGCCGGTGTTGATGATCAGGATGTCGCCCTTTTTGATCTCGGCGCGCTCCTCGAGCATCTCGGGGGAATACAGCGAGTAGTCGCTGACGCAGTCGGAGATGTCGACCACGACGCCCTCGCCGCAGAAATCCTCGAGCGGCGTGTCGCCGATCGTGCGGCCGTTGGCGCAGAAATGGATCTCTCCGTCGATGTGGGTGCCGACGTGGTTGCTGGTCTTGATGATCTGGCCGTTCGCGCCCTGGCCCATGTGGGCACCGGCGATGCGCTTGAAATACTGGACCTGCAGAGGCATGTAGCTCGGCCACGGCGGGGTGTGGATACTGAGACGCTGGGTCAGGTCATACATCTTGGGTGATTTCATCTGTCGTTCTTCACTCCTTTTGGAATGGATTTCACATGGATATTACACCACAAAGACACAACGCCACAAAGGTGACGAACCACGGATACACGGAGTCACAGAAAATACATAAAAATATTATATTTCATTATTTGTGTCTTCGTGCCCTTGTGCTTAGATCATCTCCGTGTCTCTGTGCCTCTGCGGTGCGTTCTCAGGGGAGATACGTCTCGACATAGGCTTCGAGGGCGTCTTCGAAACATTTCATCGGTGGGTTCACCAGACCGGCGCCGACCTGGCCGATGGCGGGCTGCTTGTGGGCGATGCCGGTGTTGATCTGGGGCAGAATGCCCGTCTCGCACACCTTCAGCAGATTGATGCCGGTTGGGGAACCGCGGAAATCGAGCGAGGGGATCTGGAACGTCGTCGACTCGGTCTCGGTGATTTCATACATTTTCTGCGTGTAGTTGAGGGCATCGCCCGCTGCGCCGCCGACGAACTTAACGATCGCGGGTGCCGCCGCCATCGAAAAACCGCCCAGACCGCACGTCTCGGTGATCGCGCTGTCGCCGATGTCGGGGTTGCAGTCGGCCTCCGAGAAGCCGGGGAACAGCAGCCCCTTGACCTGCTGGGCCGGGCCGGTGAACCACCGGTCCTTCAGTCCGGCGACCCGGATGCCGAAATCGGTGCCGTTGCGGCACATCACAGTCAGGATCGTCGAGCCCTCGATCCATTCGGCCGACTGGAGGATCGCCTTCGCGGCCGGCATGCTCAGATTCAGGAAAAAGTGGTCGTTGCCGTTGATGAATTCGAGCACACGTTTCTTGTCCGCCGCCGGGGCCTTTGAATCGAGCAGGGCAGGGGCCAGCTCGCGGAACAGCAGCGATGTGCCCGCGCGGTTGCGGTTGTGGACCTCATCTCCCATCTGGAGCGCCTGGGCTATCAGAGTCTTGAGGTTGATCTCGCCCTTGATCTCCAGCGTCTCGCGCAGAACGGGGCCGAGAACGTCGCGCATCCAGTTCAGCCGCGTGATGACCTCATCCGAATACGCGCCGAACCGCAGCACCTTCCCGAGCCCCTCATTGAGGGTGCAGTAGGCGCGGTTTCCGTGGGTCTTGTTCTCGACGATCCAGACCGGCATGCTCGCCGTCGCGACGCCCGCCATCGGGCCGACGCCGTTGTGCTCATGCCACGGCGCATACTCGATCGCCTTGCTTGCCGCGACCTGTTCGGCCTCGGCGGCATTCTTCGCGAGCCCCTCGTAGATCAGCGCGCCCATCACGGCGCCGCGCATCGGGCCGGACATGCGGGCCCAGGTGATCGGCGGGCCGGCATGCAGAATCAGGTTCTTCTTCATGCCGGGAACGATATCTTTTGCTATACCTATGCCCTTGATAACCGGAACGGCGCTCTGAATGCGGGAAACGGCTTCCTTGTTTGCGGCCTGCACATTGAGTTTGACAGCCATCGTTCTTCTCCTCGCCTCAGGATTTCGCCGGGCTCTGGCAGTCGGCCTGCCACAGCTTGATGCGGTCGAGCAGCTCGATCACCCGCTTGTTCCCGCCGGCCGGCGGGCGCCACTCGACGTGCGCGACCGGCACGTTCTGCCGCTTCAGGTCGTCGGCGAAACTGGGGATGCCGACGTTGAACACCTTGACTTCCTCGCGGAACAGCGTTTTCAGACTCGACATCGTTCTCAGGCTCCTTTCCCGCTCAGCGCCTGCTTCACGAAGGTGACCAGGGCGACATTCGACGGAAACACCAGCACGCCCGCTTCTTCCAGCGTGCGCTTCTGCTTCTGCATGTTCTGGGGATCGTCCGCGGTGCCGCAGATGCAGGCTGCGAAGACAGGCTTCCGGCCGGAGGCCTTGCGGGCCTTCTCGATCGCCGCGACCATCTCGCCGGCCATGTCCATGTGCGAACCGTAACCGAGAACGACGTCGAACGCGATCAAGCCGACGTCGGGATCGGCGGTCTCGATCCCGATGCGCTCCTGGCGAAGTGTCGGATCGATCATCGGGTGCGCCCGTCCGCGGGTGAACTCGTCGTCACCCAGATCGACGATCGTGTGCTTCTCGCTCTTGTGGACGCTCTGGAGGGTCTTGCACCCCTTCACGGGGGTGTTCGAATACAGCTCTCCCAGCACGGGCTGGAGCAGCCGCTGGGCTTCGTCGCACAGGGTGCCGCCGCTGTAGAGGCCGCGCAGATACCGGCCGGGCAGGGTGAGACCCTTCGCCTTCGAAGCCGCCTCGGCTTCGCTCATCGGCGGCTGGACCGGCTTGCCGCCCGAAAGCTCGCAGGCTTTCTGGGCCGCTTCCTGCAGGTTGTGCGCCGGGGTGAAGCCTTCCTTCCGGATCGCCTCGGGATCAGCGCCGATGAAATACACCACGATCGGCTTGCGGATCTTCTTCAGCTCAGCGTACAACGGCGCAAGAACCGCCGCGGCCGGGGGC
>DATCTT010000210.1:0-10124 GCA_036567845.1 Candidatus Ozemibacteraceae bacterium
GGGGCCGGTCTCCCGCGGGCTCGCCCACCTGCTTCCCGACCCGGCCCGAGGCGGGGCCGTCAAACGGTGGCTGATGTTCACCCGATGGATGGTCCGGCCCGATGACGGCGTCGACCTCGGCCTCTGGCCCGACGTCCCACCCGCCACCCTGTTGATGCCCCTCGACCGCCACATCAGCCGGATCGCCCGCCATCTCGGGTTCACCCGCCGCGCTACTGACGACTGGAACACCTCCGTCGAGATCACCGCGGCCCTCGCCCGCCTCTGCCCAGAAGACCCGGTGAAATACGATTTTGCCCTCTGCCATCTCGGAATCGCCGGGCTCTGCACCCATGGCAGGGACCCCGACGTCTGCGCCGCGTGCGGACTCCAGGGCCTCTGCTCCGCCCCGAACGAAGGCGTCGCTCCCCTTTCCAGGGCCAAACGCCCCCCGCGAGCACGAGTCTGAATCACAGCGATCCTCCGCGGCCCGGGAACGGCGAATTCGGAACCGAAGCCCCGCAGAACGAAGGGTGGATGAAGTTTTCAGATGGGCCTGGCTCTCGTGATGCACCTTCTGGCATTCGCCCCGCCTCGGACCAAGGTGATGAAAGGCTTCCCTGACGGCTTGCCATTTCGGCTTGTCGGGCGGTCGGAACGCATAGTATGATGCATGCATCGATACGCTATTTCTCCTCCAGGAGGCCCCGGATGCTCACCTTTGCCGACTTTTTCAAGAACCTCGAGGGATTCCCCTGCCCCGAGCTGTTCCAGCAGCACCTCGAGGGATTCGAAGACCTCGTCTATGTCTGGGACGTCCTGAAACGCATCCAGCAGGGCTTCGTCGCAAAACGCGTCCAGCCGCAGGTTCTCGGCATCGTCGAGGATGGCGCATGGCTGCGTGGCGAGGATATATATATCGGCAAAAATACAAAGATCCAGGCTGGGGCGATGATCATCGGCCCCGCCATCATCGGGAACAACGTCGAGATCAGGCACGGGGCCTACATCCGCGGCCACGTGATCATCGGTGACGACGCCGTCGTCGGCCATGCCAGCGAGCTCGGCCGCTCCATCCTGCTGGCTCATGCCAAGGCACCACACTTCAACTATGTCGGCGACTCGATTCTCGGCTGTCATGTCAATCTCGGGGCCGGCACCAAGCTGTCGAACCTGAAGAACGACGGTACCGAAGTGAAGGTTCTCGCCGCGGGCAGCTTCTGCAAAACCGGCATGCGCAAATTCGGCGCGATTCTCGGCGACGGCTGCATGCTCGGCTGCAACAGCGTCACGAATCCCGGTACCGTTCTCGGCCCCGGCTGCCGGGTGTACCCGAATGCGACCGTTTCGGGCTACTCGGCCCCGGCCACGATCGTGAAGCTCCGCCAGAACATCGCGACATCCCGCGCTTCCTGAGCGCGCACGGGGAGAACGTCATGACGAACGAACGCCCCTCCATCTTCTCCGAGGAAGACACAAAACTGCTCATCCGGGCCATCCAGGAGGCGGAGCAGCGCACGTCCGGCGAGATCCGCATCCATGTCGAACACACTTGCACCGACACGGATGCCCGCGTTCGTGAGGTGTTCGCGGAGCTCGGCATGGACCAGACCGCCGAACGGAACGGCGTCCTCTTCTACCTCGCCACGGAAAGCCGCCTGTTCGCCGTCCTCGGCGACGAGGGAATCAACGAGGTCGTCCCCGAGAATTTCTGGAACATGATCCGCGACACCGTGCTGGCCCAGTTCCGCCGCGGGGACTTCGTTGCCGGGCTTGCGGCCGGTGTCCGGACAGCCGGCGCCATGCTCGAGAAGTATTTTCCGCGCCGTGCGGATGACGTGAACGAACTCCCCGACGAGATCAGCTACGGCCGGGAGTGACTCCCGGCTCAGTATTCGATGCCGGGTCGGGCTTTCGCGCCGGCATCGAAATAATGCTTGACCTTCGTGATCCGCGAGACCAGGTCGGCGCGGCCGAGCATCGTTTCGTCCGAACAGCGGCCGGTCAGAACCAGCTCCAACCCGGGGCTGTTCGAGCGGCATAGCTCATCGAGAGCTTCCGGCGCGAGCAAACCGTAACTCGCCGCCGTCACGACCTCGTCGAGCACCAGCAGATCGAACTCCCCCGAGGCAACCGCCTCCCGGGCAATGCCGAGGCCGCGGGCCGCCTCGGCCCGATCCTCTTCCGTCGTTCCGAAGCGGAACCGGCCATCAGGCTGCATCCGTTCCAGGCCCGTGACCCAGTATTTCACGCCAAGCCGGTCAAGCACAGCAAGCTCATGGTGGGAGTAGGTTTTGTTCCCCTTGTCGAAATACACCATGCCCACGCGCATGCCGGCGCCGAAAGCCCGGATCAGAAGGCCGAGCGCCGCCGTTGATTTGCCCTTGCCATCTCCGATATAGGCATGGATCATCGCCATCTCCAATATTAAATATTATACATTATAGATCATTTAAAAATCGAGATTGAACGCATCCCCAAAGGGATCAACCTCGGCGCTGGCCGTCTTCGCCGCCGGTTCCTTCGCCTCCGTCGCGGTGGGGCCAACGCCATCTCCGGCGGCAGGTGCCGGGGTGATCACCGCGGCCGGTGCAGACGAACCGCTGGCGGTTCCCCCGGAAGGGGCGGCAGAGCGGGCCGCCGTGGCTCGCGCTTCGGCACGGGCATTCGCTGCAACATTCGGATCGTGCTTCACGACGATCTCCTCCGAAACGTTGCGCCCCTGGGGCAGTTTCGGCCCCTCTCCGAACGGGTTCTCCCCCCATTCCGTGCCCCCGGACGCAGCACCATCGCCGGCCTTCGCAGCCGATGACAGCTCACCCGTGGCCGGCTGCTGACGTTCCCGCTGCATGTCCCAGATCATGGCCAGAGGCATGAATCGCGCCTCTCCGCGAACCGCATCGCCGATTCGCACGACTTCGACATCCCCGTCCACTCTCGGCAGCAGGGCCATCAGCCAGGGGGTGCGCCACCGCCCGGCTCCCAGCGAGTCGGACCGCTCGACCTCGAGCTCCAGCCTCCAGGCTTTTTTCTGCCGCGTCATGCCGGCCGCGCGCATCACCCGATACCCGCACAGACCCGGCCCGGGAACCCACACGAACAGCATCCGCGTCCCGAAATTCACGTTCGGAACCGGCTCGCCGGGTTCGTGCTTTTCCCAGAAAACCTGCAGCTCCGGCAGACTCCGGATCAGAAAAAAGCTCGGGCGTTCCCGGTATCCCGATCCCTCACCACGCCACTGTTCCAGGATATCCAGCCGCCCTGGTACGTCTCCGGCAGATACACGGCCGCCACCAGCCCCGGCTGTCGCAGCTTCGGCAGCGCAGGTCTGCCACACCGGCAGCCCCACACCGACCAGTCCCCCGCACATCCCGCACACCAGCAGGATGGCAAGGCGGAGACCTGCAAAACGGGTCATCTCACCGCACTCCCGCCGTGATCGTCAGCCCCTGCTGCGAGGGCACGATGCCGAAGCCGTTATAGACGAGAATATACTCGAGAATCTCATACCACGGCCGGTTCTTGAGCGAACAGTAGAGCGGGGCCTTGATCCCACCCTGCCACACGATCGGAACCTTCGTCGCCCGGCTGATCGTCTCGAGAGCCCGCGCCACGTCACGTCCGTCGCTGATAATCGTGCCCTTCCCGGCCAGAGCCGGGAACCAGCGGGCAAGCACGGCCGAATCATACCCGCGCAGCTGCTTCAGGAACCACTGCCAGCTCGTCCCGTGCACCCGGACGGGGGCAACGAAAATCACGCCATCGACCCCGTGATACCGGTGATGCGGGCTGACAACCCGCTCGAGCATCGCATTCATGTCGTAGGCTCGCGCCTGCGGCATCGCCTCCATGGTCGTCTGCCAGTGACAGACGTAATCCTTCCCGTATGCGAGAGCGACCATGCGGATGGTCTTCCAGAGCGGAAGCGGCCCGCTCCAGATCACGTCCATCCGATCTTTCCCGGGAATCAGCGGGAGCCTGGGGGATATCGAGAAATACTGGCGTGCAGCCGGCCGGTACAGCACCACGCTGTCGTTGCGGATTGCCGTCACGCGCAGATCGCGCCCGATCATGTACCCCGGAGTCACCAGCATCTTCTGGCCGCCCCATTTCAGCCACGCCGCGCCGTCTTCCCCCCGGCTTACCAGGCCCACCACCTCGATCTGCGTCGGGTCGGCCACGGGAAGGGCCACCGCGGCCCCCGCCCCGATCAGGGCCAAGCCCGAAACCAGCAGCGCCATGGCGCATCGGCAAATCAACCGGATCATCGTTTCATCTCCCTCACTGACGGCATTGTCCGAAAGAACGCGTGTAGTTTACCATACCTCCCATCGGGGTGAAATCGCCCCCTTCCCCATCAATGACGGAGGCACATCGTATGATCAACCGCTCACGGCTTCTGGCCCTCGCTTTCGGAACGACCGCCGCCCTGCTCGTGTTTCCCGGCGATCTCCCTGCCCAGATCGAAGTTCCGGTCAGTTATGAACTCGCAAGCGGGGCACCGCGTATCGACGGCTTTCTCACCGGCGGCTCCTGGTGCGAACCCGAAGGGCTGAGTGTGACGAAGGCCGGCGAAACCGCGCCATCCCTCGTCCGGTATGAGGACATCGACCAGATCGCCGCCTTGACGCCCCCCGCCTCTGGAACGGTTTCGATGCGCATCCGTCTCAAGGAGGAGACCGAGTTCCAGGCCGCCGCGAAGGTGCCCCCGGGCATCCCGATGCTCGTCCTGCGCGATGAACCGGCTCAGGGAGCACCGGCCGATTCCGGAAAGCTGCGCACTTTCACCCCCGAAAATTTTCGCGGCCTACCGCTGATCGAGTTCGAGGCAGCCCTGACCGTCGAGGCTGATCCGAAGCTCGTCAAGGAACTCGCGGAGAAACTCGCCAAGGCCGCCGAGGAAGGCCGAATCGAGGATGCCATCGAACTCCACGGTCAGATCGGAGAAATTCTCGGTGCCCTTTCGGATGCCTCCAGTACCGCGCCTCTCCAGGAGTGACCCCTTCCGCGCTTCGTTCGCGCGGATTGTCAGCAGCGTTCGAATATTCCTTTCGAATGTGGTAGAATGAATGTGTGGGACAACCGAGGGCAGAAGACAGATACCAGCCCTCCATGGACGTGAGAGGTACCGCATGAACCCCGACCCCCAACGGGCAAGGGTTTCCGTACGAACCCTGCTGATCGGCCTGGGTGTGCTTCTTCTTCTCCTGGCACTTATGTTCAGCCTGTTTCATGCCAGGTGGCTGCTGCGCACCTCGGAATATCTGCGCAAAGACCTGTCAGAACGGCATCGGACGATCAGGTATTACGAGCGTCTGAGCAACACCTGGCAGGAGCTTCGTCACGCCCGGCACGGGGCCGCCCGCGAGTTCGACCAGCACCTGCGGTCGATGCGCGACACGGCGGCGGCTCTCGACCAGCTCATGACCGACCAGCCGCGCCGGTTCCGGTGGATCCAGATCAGCGGGGTTCTGGCCGCCTACCAGAACGCGCTGAATACCGCGACGAAGATCCAGCAACAGCTCGAGGAGCTCCGGTGGAACAGGGAGATGGCAGCACCCCGCCAGCCCCGCATTCCGGCCCCGCTGATCCGGAACCTTTTCAACGACCTCCAGCAGGCATTCCTGAATGCCTATCTGCTCCACGCCAAAGGCCGAAGCGAATTCCTGACAACCCTGTCGGCCATCGCGATCCGTTTCCAGGGGCTGCTCGAAACGAGCTACTTCGCGAGTCAGGACGAAGCGTCGCTGACGCTTTCCTTGCGCCTTATCGACCAGGAGCTGTCGGGGTACGAGGCCCATGTTCTTCCCTCCCTCCGCCAGGAGATCACGCTCCTCTGGCGGGACCTCGACACCAACGCGGAATTCTTCCTGACGGATACCGAGACGTATCTGACGACGCGGTTCACGAGCTGGGGGCTGGGCCTCCTCCTCCTGCTCACCCTCCTGGTCCTGATCCATCACCGGATCACCCGGCAGCTCCGGGACATCTGCCGCCGCATGTCTGAATTCGTTCCCGGCCGTCGGCTGCCGGTGCGGCCGCTCACGGGGGTGCGCGAGGTGGATGATCTCGAGCGGAGCCTCGGCAGGATCGTCGACCGGTTTCACCGGGAACTCCAGCTCAACTCCCGCCACATCAAGGCGACAACCCGCATCTGGAGCGTTTTCAACGATCTCAGCCGGGAATCGGCGGCCCAGGGTTCGCAGCCATCCGAAGTTCTCGAGCTCTGCCTCGACAACCTTCTGAAACTTCTCGGGGAGCAGATCCCCGCGTTGTCCCTCGCCAAGCTCGTCCGCACGACGGAGTCGGGCCTGATCCCCATCACCCCCGATTACTGTTCCCCGGCCTTTCAGCAAAGTGTTCGCTATACATCCTACTCCGCCTCCACCAGCCCCTATAAACGGCTTGGCTGGGATGACAGCCTGAGCGGCTGGATCGCGCGCCATGTCGCCACCGACCCCTGGACACCCCAGGAAGGCGAAGAATCCTACCGCACCCTCGTCCCGCTCCGGCGCGTCAGCGAGCTCGGCCTCGTGCTCAAGCACGAGCAGGGGCTCACCGGCCCCGTATTCGGCATCCGCCTCCAGTCCCAGAAATGCGACAGCGCCGCCGGCCGAAACTTCTGCATGCTCCTCCTGTATTTCGATGACGAGGACTCCCTGCCAGGGGAGGCCGACTGGATGTTCATCTCGATCATGGCACACCAGATGGTCTCGGTCATCGACACCGCCGAGCTCCTCGACATCTCGAACCGGCAGCGCCATTTCACGAGCCAGCTGGCCATCGCCCGCGAAATCCAGGCCAGCACGGTTCCGCCCAGGCCTCCCGTCATTCCCGGCTTCGAAATCGACGCCGTCATCCGCATGGCATCCCTCGTCGGCGGCGATTATTACGACTTCATCCCGTTCCAGGATGGCCGCTTCGGCATCGTCATCGCCGATGTCAGCGGCAAGGATATCCCCGCCGCCCTCCTGACGATGGTGCTGAAAACCACGTTCAAGGCCCTCAAGGTGGACCGCCTGACCGCTCCCCAACTTCTCGTCGAAGTCAACCGCATCCTGATCGGTATCCTCTCGGAAAGCTTCTTCGTCACGATGACCTACGGCATCCTCGATCCAGCCAACCGCACCGTGAACCTCGCAAATGCCGGCCACACGCCGGTTCTTCACCGGACCCACACCGGCAATGCAGATATCGTCAAGAGTATAGAAATTCCCGGCTACCCGCTCGGCGTCATCGAAACGACCTTCAAGGAGAAAAAATTCTCCCTGGCGCCGGGCGACACCCTCCTGTTCTACACCGACGGGGTCCTCGACTGCCGGAACGCGGCCGGCGAACGATTTGGCCAGGACCGCCTCATTAGCTATCTCGGCGGAGCCGGTTCCGAAAACCTGCCGGCCCGAAGGCTGCTCACCCGGCTCGATTCCTTTCGGGGTGCCCTGGATGCGCCGGACGATATCACCGTCGTCTCCGTGAGCTGCCTCCAGAACGAGACAACCACGGAAACGACGGTGCCTGTCCGGGCCCGGGAAGACGGAAGTTATTTATAGTAGTCGAAATCCTGTTCGCGTGCTGTCCATTTGCGCAACACGAACACATTCGCCGGTTCGCCGGCCGGATCGAGGTCGACGTAGTTCTTCTCGCCCTTCCAGAGATACCGCTTGTCGGTCAGCACATCGTGCACCTGATACGTCTCGTCGGGCTTGATGCCATACCGCTCGATCGGCACGTAGACGAAGGAGTTGTGCCGCTGGAAGGGGTCGAGATTCACGGCCACGAGGACGTGATTGTCCCCGAGACTCTTTCCGTAAAACAGGATGTGCTCGTTCTCGGCCCGGTAGAACCGCAGGTTGTCGTATTCCTGCAAGGCCGGATTCTCGTTCCGGATCCGGTTGAGCCGGGTGATCATATCCTTGATGTTCCCGGGCTTGTTCCAGTTGCGGAACCGGATTTCATACTTGTCCGAATTCAGATACTCTTCCTTGTTCGGCACGGGATCGCCCTCGCACAATTCGAATCCCTGGAATATCCCGTAAACCGACGACAGGGTCGCCGCCAGCGCCGCGCGGATCTTGTAGGCGGCGCGACCGCCTTTCTGGAGGAAGGTGGGGAAGATGTCCGGCGTGTTCACGAAGAGATTCACGCGCATGTACTCCGCAACGGGGTACGTGGTCAGCTCGGTGAAATACTCGACGATCTCCTGCTTGAAGTTGCGCCAGGTGAAATACGAGTAGGACTGGGTGAACCCAAGCTTCGCGAGAGCCTTCATCACCTTCGGTCGCGTGAACGCCTCGGCGAGGAAGAGCGTGTCGGGATATTCGCTCTGCACCTCGGCGATCACCCACTGCCAGAAGTTGAACGGCTTCGTGTGGGGATTGTCGACCCGGAAGATCCTCACGCCCTTTTTCGCCCAGAACAGAAAGATGCGCTTCAATTCCTCCCAGAGGTTGTCCCGGTCAGCCGATTCGAAATTGATCGGATAGATATCCTCATACTTTTTCGGGGGGTTTTCCGCATACTTGATCGTTCCATCCGGCCGGATGCTAAACCACTCCTTGTGCTCTTTCAGATAGGGGTGGTCAGGGGAACAGTTGATCGCAAAATCGAGTGCGATCTCGAGACCGTGTCCCTGCGCGGCTTTGACAAGGTGCTCGAAATCCTTCATCGTGCCAAGGCTCGGCTCAACAGCATCATGGCCCCCCTTCGGACTTCCAATTGAGTATGGGCAGCCCGGATCGCCGGTCTTGCAGGTCAGGCTGTTGTTCGGCCCCTTGCGGTTCGTGAATCCAATCGGGTGGATCGGCGGGAAATACAGGACATCGAACCCCATGGCCTTGATCTCGGGCAGGCGTGCCTCGACATCCTTGAACGTGCCGCTCTTACCGGCTTCAAAGGCGCAGGAGCGGGGAAAACACTCGTACCAGGAGGCGAATCGCGCTGCGATCCGATCCACCCACAGAGGATATATGCGGTCAGATATAACACGGGTCGCCGGATCGGGATTCCGCGACAGGAGCTCGACAAGCTCTGGCGCAAGCAACACCGTCGCGCGTGCCTCGTCGCTCTTTGCCGACTCCGCCGCCTTGACCGCCTCGCGGACAACCGGCTGCTCCAGCTTCGGGAGCCACTTCAAGAACCGCTTGGCGAGCGCGCATCCCTCGAGGAGATCCGCTGCGTAATCAACCTTCGCCTCGACCTTTTTCCGGGTGTCCGAAGCCCATGAGCCATACAGGTCACAAAACGCCTCGACCGCATACTCGTGCGGGCCGATCTCGACGACGGTGAACCGGCCCTGCCAGACATCGAGACCGGGATTGATGCAGCGCATGGGGCTGCGATGCCACTCTTTCTCTCCCAGCTTTCGGTTGAGGAGCCATACGACGATCATGTCATGACCATCCCGGAAGACATCCGCCGTCACCTCGACGAAATCCCCGGCCTCGCGCTTGATGGGATACCGGCCATCATCGACCGCCGGCCGGATCTGCTCGATGAGAATGCGAACCGGTTCAGGCATCCTGCTCATGCGCGCTTCTCCTTGCACAGCATCGTATACATGTCGAGCGTCTGACGTGCGATGCTCGCCCAGCTGAACTTCTCCTCCACGCGCTGCCGACCGCGACGGCCCATCGAAAGGCGCTTTCCTTCATCCGCCATCAACTCACTCAGTCTCGTCGCGAGATCCCGTGAGAAGGCCGGGGGATCGAGCGGCTCGAAGGGGCTCCGGTCCATCTGTCGGAGAGGCACGAGATACCCGGTATCTCCGTCGACGACGACCTCGGGAATCCCTCCGACGGCGCTCGCGACGACCGGCACCTCGCAGGCCATCGCCTCGAGATTGATGATGCCGAACGGCTCGTAGATCGACGGACAGCAGAACACCGCCGCATTGGAATACAACTCGATCAGAGTCGGCCGGTCGACCATCTCACGCACCCAGAATACGTTCCCGCGCGAGGCAGCGATCCGCTCGACCCCTTGCTTCATCTCCTCTCCGATCTCAGGGGTATCAGGGGCCCCGGCACACAGCACGACCGGGATCTTCGGATCGATATGGGGAAGGGCGTTGACGAGGTGAATGATGCCTTTCTGGCGCGTGATCCGGCCAACGAATAAAATATACGGCTGGTCCGGCACGCCGAGCC
>DATCTT010000211.1:0-11347 GCA_036567845.1 Candidatus Ozemibacteraceae bacterium
CTCGCCCTCCGCTGGCACGGGGCCGGTCACCCGCCGCTCTCGAATATGTACGAGTCGCTCGTGACGCTGTCGACCCTGCTCGCCTGGGTCTCAATCGGATTCACCCGGGTGACGCCCCTGCCGCTGGCCGAAGCCGGTGCGTCGGTGTTGGCCGTCTTGATGATCGGTATCGCATCGGTGTTTGCGCGGGAAGCCCAACCCCTGATTCCGGCCCTCCAGTCCTACTGGCTGTATCTGCATGTTGCCCTCGCCTTCGTCGGCGAAGCCTGCTTCGCGCTGGCCTTCGTGCTCAGCTCGCTGTTCTGTCTCCGCCGACTCATCGAGGGACGGGGCGGAGTCACCCGGGACTCCGACGAACCCCCGCCCGCGGAGGGCGGTGAGAAAACCATCTGCGGCATCACCGTCATCGGCCTGCCGGCCGCCTTCCTCGTTCTCATGAGCTGGCTTGCGTGGCGGTATTACGAGCGCGGCACGCCCGGCGAAGAGGGGCGCACGCTCATGATCTGGGTCGTCCTGCCGGTGCTGCTCTGCCTCGCCATCCTCGTTTTCATGACCTACCTGTACCGCGGTGTCGTCGGCCGGGCCGTCGACCGGTGCCTGCCCTCGGGAGCCACCCTCGACGAACTGACCTACCGCGCGATCGCCCTCGGCTACCCGTTGTTCACGGTCGGGGCGATCATCTTCGGCATGGTCTGGGCCAACAAGGCGTGGGGTCGCTACTGGGGCTGGGACCCGAAAGAAACCTGGGCCCTCATCACCTTTCTCGTCTACTCGCTCTACCTGCACGTGCGGCTCACGCGCGGCTGGCGCGGAACCTGGACGGCGATGCTCTCGATCATCGGCTTTCTCGTGACACTCTTCACGCTGTTCGGCGTGAACCTGCTCCTGTCCGGCCTCCACTCCTACGCGAGCATGTGACCGGCTTCTAGACGGGAAACTCACCTTCCGGGGAATCGCCCTCGCCGTCGTCTTCCTCCCCCTCCGCATCGCCGGATTCTTCCGGAACTGCGCCATCGGTGGCTTTCCGGCCACACTCGAGATTCAGCTGATCCGCGAACTCCTCGATGACCATGGCCAGTGCCGTTTCCCTGGCTTCGGGGGAGGTGGGCGCGGCCCAGGGAAGCCGCTCGGGACACATCGCGGCCAGCAGCTCGTGGGATGGCGGCAGGTGCGGAACCAGGGCCGGGTCGGCGTCCCAGAGACGTTCGAGGGCCAGGAGGGCGGCATGCATAGGCTCGACCTCCTCGACCGAGGCTGGCGGAAGCGGAAGCTCGACCCTCGGATGCAGCCGGGCAGCGGTGGGCATCACAGCCACCATCAGGTGGTCCTCGAGGGCCATCCGCAGCAGGTCGGGCCAGGCGTCGTATTCGACGCGCGCAATGCCCTGTTTCAACGCAGCGAGCCGCTCGTTCAGCCCCGCGTTGCGCATGCCCGACAGGGCTTCGAGCCTCGTTCGGAGAACAGAAAACGAGATGTGCAGCATCCGGGGGCCGAGGAGAACCTGGAGACCCGGCTGTTCCCCGTAATCCCAGAACTTGTTGAAGCCGCGCGCCGGGTAGAACAACCGGCAGCCATACAGCCCCGCCGTGCCGGTCGTGCATGCAAGTCCGAACAGACGGTCGTCGACCGAAGGATCGCCATCCAGGACAGCCTCAACCAAGCTTCTGCGGGTGTTGCGATCTATATGCGGCTGAATATGATCGTAGACGCTCAGAAGGGCGTGGTTGATGCTCCGGCGCGGCTCGTCACGGTGCCGGGCAAGAAAGCCAAGGAACGAGAGAAAATGCGGCACGCGGCCGAGTTTCCCGGCGGCGATCTTTGTGTGCTTGATCGAATGACCGAGCACCGCATACCGGTGTTCGGCCCACAGATGCTCGTATGCTCCGCGGTGCGCGTGTCTCATGCCTTCCCTATTGTCGCGTGATGTGGCGGCATTATACCAGCTTCCACCCGCCGCATCCACGAATGAGAACGGTTTGAGATCGTTTCACCCAAGAGCTCCTCCGTTGAAAATGTCGCAGGTCAAAAGCCCCTCTCCGCAGATGCAGGGCAGATGAACGCAGAGAAAAAAACAGAGAGGGAGGAACGCCTGGGGCACCTGATTGTCTGTATGCGCCGGAACCTTCATGAAAAGAAGATTTTCTGGAATGTATCTGCGCCATCTGTGGATCGGTCCTTGTGACGAAATGAACATACCAGGCACAGTGGTTGGCACGAAGCCTTCCCGCCTGTAGGGGGGGGCAGGTTTCAAACCCGCTCGGAATGCGGCACCCTCGTTACGATCCCGTTTTCACGGGCGAAAGATCGTGAAACGGGCACAGATCCGTCGCCGATACACGGAGAGAGGTCGTTCTGTGGTATCTTCACGGCGCCATGACGACGAACAGGAGCACGGGGGCCGGGGTCGCGGCGGGAATCGCCGCTTACGCCCTGTGGGGCTTTCTGCCCTTTTACTGGAAGGCCGTCGAACAGGTGCCTCCGCTGGAGATCCTCTGCCACCGCATCATCTGGTCGGTGATCTTCCTGTTGCCCTTCGCCGGTGGCTTCGCGGGCCTCCTCCGGTTGCGTGCCCTGCTCGATGGACGCACCCTGCGTGTTTTCATCCCTTCCGCTCTGCTGCTCGGTGCGAACTGGCTGACCTACATCTTTGCCGTCAACACCGGCCGAATCCTTGAATCCAGCCTGGGATACTTTCTGACTCCCTTCGTGAGCATGTTCCTCGGCAGACTCCTGCTGGGCGAAACCCTCCGGCCGGTTCAGAAGGGCGCGGTGGGCATCGCCTCGGCCGGTGTTGGCTGGATGGTCGTGAGGGCTGGCGGTTTCCCGGGGATAGCCCTCTTCCTCGCCGTGACCTTCGGCATTTACGGACTTCTGCGCAAGATCGCCCCCCTCGGCTCGATCGATGGGCTGTTGCTCGAGACCCTCCTGCTGGCCCCGGCCGCGCTCGGCTGGGTGCTCGTGCTTGCCGCGAATGGCACGGGAGCGTTCGGCGGACCATCCCTTTCCGTGACGCTGCTGCTCGTCGGGGCGGGCGCTGCCACCTCGCTTCCGCTGTTGCTGTTCGGCGCGTCGGCCCGGCGCGTGTCTCTGACAGCCCAGGGATTCATGCAATATATATCTCCAACAATACAGTTTTTCCTCGGGTGGCTGCATTTCGGGGAGCCTCTGTCGCCGGACAGGCTCGCGGGGTTCCTGCTCATCTGGGCTGCGCTGGCCCTGTTCACCACGGATTCCTTGCGTGCCGCGCGCCATCGTTGACGCCGGTGGCGAGGCCACCTAGAATGAAGAAGAGACGAATGGTGGAAGAGGAGGCACGGTGAAGGCAGTCCGCCGGGGAATGATCCTTCCCCTGATGATCGTCCTGGTGTCGCTGATGATGACGCTGGGCATCGCCTTCATGAGCTCGACCGTCCAGTCGAAGAATATCTTCCAGGTCTTCTATCGTGACGATCTCGCGCGGCTGATTGCCCAGAGCGCGATCGACGAGTGGCGCGCCGGGTTCCAGGACAGGCTGCGCACGAACGTGAAGCTCCAGGCTCTGATCGCGAATCCGGAAACGGCCGCGGCGCCGCTTCCCGTCACGCTTGCCGAACTCCCTGCCACGGCCGGCCTGATCGGAAGGGTTGCGGGCGGAAACGCCACGATCGACTGCCTGGTCCGGGTGACCGACGTGGATGCCGAGCTGGTCGAGGAGTTCGAGGGCAAGACGAAACGCAGCGCCTTCAAGGGCGAATACCAGGCGACCCTCGCCGTGAGCGTCGCCGTGACGTTGCGCTCGGGGGGCTCGAGCCGCTCCTCGGTGTTCGTCGAGGAGTTCGATCTCAAACGTCTCTGCATCCGCAGCAACCCGTCCGAACGCGCCGGAAAGGGCTACACGTCGACGGCATCGAATGACTACGTCCTGTATGTACGAGACTGCCTCGGGGAATTCGACCAGTTCAACGGCCGTTCCATGAACAACAACGACCGGACGCTGCTGGTCTCCCACGCTGACCCGGCCCGCCGCGGAAAGATCTTTCTTGGCTGCGCTCGTCCTTCGGCTGCCGACCGGGAGCAGAAATATGTGTATCTGAACGTTGACGAGCGCATGCAGTCGCTGATTCCCGCGCCGCCTCCGCCCCTCGAGATCCCCTGGGCGACGCTGAAACAGTCGGACATGATGCCGAAATTCACCGCCGAGATCGAGAAGATCATCGAAGAGGCCCGGAAAAAGGCCAATGGCGAGATCGAACTTTCCCCGGATCGCATCAAAACAACCATCTCCGTCGATTACAAGCCGCTTCCGGGCAAGGGAAACGCCCTCCAGATCCTCTGGGCACGGATCGTCGCGCTGTTCAACCATTTCTTCGACAGAAAGAGCAACACCCGCGACGGCAACAAGGACGAAGCCGTGCGGCTGATGGGCGACCAGAACACCGACATCGCGATGTGCAACCTCATCGAGGGCAATGTGCGCCAGCGGTTCTGGCAGACCGCCACGTTCAAGGTCGACCTGACGCAGATCACCGATAATGCCGAGGTGCAGCAGGAGATCCGAAAGCAGTGCGAAGGCAAGATGGATATCGATCTGAAGTATTTCACTCCCGAGGAGATCACCCTGATGCAATCCACGGGTGGCAATGAAAAGGCCGCCGAGGTCTACCGGGTGGTGAAACATTTCCAGGAGCGCGACAAGACGCTGCTGATGTCGATGCCCAACGACCAGTATCCGCTCAAAACCGGTGCGAGCTACGGTGACCGAAACGGCACGGGCAAGGACCCCAATCCGCCGTTCCATGGCCGCACCGGGGCCGTCGATTTCGTCGGGTTCATGCCGTATTCCGCCTTCCTGACCCGATCCTACCGGTTCGCCACCAGCGGCGATCTGTATGCCAGCCCGTTTTATGATGCCCGGCGAAATGTTCTGAAGCTCAATGGTGTGTTCATGATCGCAGACGAGGCTGGTGGGCTGACGATCAGAAAAGGGCTGCAGTATGAAGGAACGGGCGTCCTGCTTTCGTATGGAAATATCACCGTCGAGGGGGGATTTACGAAGAAGACCCCTGATGCGGGGCCGTGCGCTCTGTTCACCTATGACGGTATCATCAAGGCCAATGCCGTTGAGCAGGGCCGGATCGAGGCGTCGCTGATCGCGCTCAACTACCGTTTCGACCCGGCGATCCCGTCGTCGCCCCGCAGCTACGTCGATTTTTCGGGCCGGCGTGCCGACGTGCTCGGCAACCTCGTTGCCGACCGGATCAACATCGACTCGATGGCGCAGAACGAGACGAACCGCATCGAGTATGATAGCGGAGCCCTTTCCGGGGCAACCCGGTTTGAGGTGACCCTGGGCGGTCGGCTGCGCACGCTGCGAATGGTGTACAACGATGCCTCGAACTGAGCTGCGGAGCGGGTTTTCCTTTCTCGAGATCCTGGCTGCCACTATCTTCCTCATGGTCTGTCTGACCTTTCTCTATTCCACGCTCTCCTCATCCCAGCGGGGAACGGCGGACTCATACCGGGAAACTATCGCCTACACGCTTGCGGGTGAGGCCGTGGAATGGGTCGCGGGGCTCGGCTACGAGCGGCTGTGCGAAATCGCCCGGACACCGGGAAACGTGGTCGAGAGCCGGCTTGGCCTTGGCTCGTTCCGCCCGGTCGCGGCGGTGGCCTACGATGACGGCTCGACTGCCACGTATCCCGAGGATTACACCCCGTTCGAGCGCAAGGTCGAGGTGATTCCCGATGTCGCGGCCCGGTTGGTGCTGGTTCGTGTCACGGTCCAGGCGCGCGAATTCGGGTTCATCCGCCGCCACGGGATCGTGCTGGAGCGGATCGTGGGGGCCGATTACTGATGAGACGCGGCATCACGCTGGTCGAGATGATGATCGTCACGGTCATCGGCGTTCTGCTGCTGATCCCGACGATCGATTTCCTGGTGATGTCGCGGAAATCCGCCTACCAGGGCCTCGAGCGTCTCGACACGCTGGCTTCGGCCCGTCTCGTGCTCGAACAAATCCAGCGCGATGTGAAGTCGCTGTGCTTCAACGACTCCTACGGCTACTCGGTTGCGAGATCGGCCGATCGGACCGTCTGGCAGTTTCCCGTCTTTCCCGCGGGGGACTTGAAATCCCGGCCCCCCGGCGGGGAAAATTATGCCTGCTGGGTGCGGTACATCTACGAGCCGGCAAAGCGCACGATCGTCCGGCAGGAGGTGCGGCATCCGGCTCTTCACGCTCCCGAGGCGCAGGTGAGCCGGGTGCTGGCAACCAACGTCGGGGCGTTTTCCTTCGAGCGGAAGGCGATGTTCGGCCTCGATGCCTTCGACATCGACATCACCTGCGTTCCGGCCCACCCGGGTCGGCAGCAGGTCCGGACGCGGCTGCGGACGGCAGTGCGTTCGGAATTTCTCGCTCGGCTCGAGCGGAATCCGGCCCAGATTTCCAACCGGCGCTCGCCGGTCGACATTTCGGCGCCCTGAGATCCGCTTTCCGGGCCGGAAATGGGGGACATTTGCGTATTTGGGCTCCGAGAGATTATCCTTGAAGGGAGATTTTTCATCAGGAGGATGATCATGAAACTGCGCAATCTGTTCCGGGGTTCCCTGTTTATCGTTCTTGCCTTGATCGTTTCGATCAGCCTGACCGGCTGCGACATGGCCCAGATTGGCGACTTCATCACCAAGGTCGCTGATATCGTGACCAAGGTCGGCTCGGCGCTGAAGGATTTCGGTGCCAGCATCAAGAGCCAGGCCTCCACCTCGACGGATTCCACGGCTTCAGCAACAGCCCAGACGCCAACGGTGACCACAACGCCGACCACGACCACGACAACGACAACGGCCACGACAACCCAGGCCGTCGGGCAGACGAGTGCGACGACCGCCAAGGACACGCCCGGCGAATAAGCCCCGTCAGAAATGAAACCGCCCCGGAATCGACGTTCCGGGGCGGTTTTGTGCCAGGCGGAGGTCAGTTGTGCATGAACACCTTCCACTCGCCGTCCTTGAACCGGCAGATGCTGCCGCCGACCGTCGCAACCCAGAGGGTGTCGCCGGTCACGGTCAGCGACTGGACGCTGTTCTCGAACATGCCCGACGTGCTGTCGTAGATTTTCCAGGCATCACCGTCGAAGCTGGCGACGCCGGAAGGGGTGCCGACCCAGACGAGGCCCTTCTCGTCGACGGCCACATCCCGGATCACGTCGTTGGGGAGGCCGTTTTTCGCGGTGAAGCGCTTCCACTCGGCACCCTCGAGATTGCAGGAACTGAGCCCCTCGTTCGTGCCGATCCAGACACGGCCACCGCGCTCATCGACGGCGAGGGTGGTGATACAGTCGGAGATCAGACCGTCGCTCTGCTCGGGGGCCGACTTGGTGTTCTTCATGTTGAAATTTTTCGTGTTGGCGCCGTCGTAGACCACGAGCCCGTCTCCCCAGGTGCCGACCCACAGCCGATCGCCCTGGACGGCGTACGCGCGCATATAGGTGTTCAGGAGGGTGTCTTTGCGGAAGTATTTCATCCAGTTCGTCGCCGCATCGGCCGGGATTGGGGGCGCGAACAGTGCAATCAGACCGGTCAGGACGAACAGCAGCGGAATGCGCCGGGTGTCGTTCATGGATATGCCTCCCCTTCAATTCTGAGTCTGTGAGGGTTCTATCAACTCATCGGCCGGGAAGGCGGGAAACCTGAGGGTTATTCGAAGAACGGCATCTCGATCGCCAGAGTGCCGGTGCCGCTCTTGACGTCCAGAAGCTCCGACATCGATGGCATGGCCGGAAGCCCTGGCAGATAGGGCAGCAGCGGGGGGGCCGATGCCGGAGTCCGTTCCTGAAACCGGCTGCCACGGCTGAATGTGTGCTGGATCAGGGTTTTCTCGCCCGATCGCAGTCCGACATGAGGGAAGCAGACCCGCCGGATGCTCCGCGCGAGGCCGAACAGGCGCTTGAACTTCATTTCGACCTCGACCCGGAAAACCCCCGGGGCGAGGTCGCGGAGATCGGTATGATACCGGGCGGTATAATCGAACCCGAGGCCGGTGGAATGGCCCGTGTCGATGCTCGTGCGGCGTGCTTCACGCTCAGTCTGCTCGATATTGCCGCGATATCTGCCGTTGATGTAAAGTTTGCCATATTCAGGAAGCCGGTCCGGCCGGTCGCCCGTATACAGGATGTCAATGGCCAGACTGGCTTTCGATCCCGCTTTCTGCTGTTTTTCGGCGGTGTGCAGGGCTGCCTTGCAGAACGGGCAGTACATCGCGAGTCCCGAGAGGCCTTTTGCCCCGCAGCTGCCGCAGTCGAGCGCCGTCGAGCTCCCGGGGAAAAACAGCAGCCCGGCCAGTAGCAGGCAGAGCAGGGGGAAGGTACGCATGCCGGGCAGTATACCGTTTGGGCGCTTCCCCGTAAACTGCCCCCGTTCGACGAAATGGACCGGTCCACAGCCGTCAGGGATGAAGCGGATGGATGGAGTGAAAAGCGTGGGAGCCTTCTCTCAGATCACGAATGGACGTTCCTGCGTTTGCGAGGGGTGTAAGCATCTGCCCAGTATCTACGAATGCGGGTCTTGTGGCTTGCGATTTTTCCATTGCAGGCTTTCCGTAAGGAATGCTCAGAAAATCACGGCAACGTGCCGATACCTGTCATGTCCGGAGATCCATCTCATGCTAAGGAGAGACGGAGCAATGAAACAGAAGTCGGTGATCTCTCCCCTGATTCGGGCGTATTCCAACTCCCTGATGGGCTTCATCCGTTTTCTGCGGGATCGGTTCCCGCTGGTGACGACGAATGGCGCCATCGCGCCGCTGGAAGAGCTCGAAGACGACTCGAATCGCTGAATCACGTCGCACGAACGAACACACCAGCCGCCTTTTCCCTTGAGGGAAAAGGCGGTTCGATTTTTCTCCCCGAGAAGTGTTGCATTCTGTCGGGGAGTCGGCTAAGATAAAGAAAAATTTATCCCGACTGGGAAAGCGCTGCACGCATGCCGTTCGACACGAAATTTGAGTTCATTCTGCAATTTGAGAAGATTCTCGGGGAAATGAAGAAAAAGAACCCCGAGACGTATCAGCGCAATATCCAGTTTTTGAGCGCGGAGCAGATGCAGACGATCGTGCCGGTCCTGCAGAAGTTTTTCCCGTCCGACAAGACCCTGATTGACACTCTGACCCGCAAGGATATCGATCTGATGCTAATGCGCATCATGCGCTCCGAGGTTGTGACTCTTCAGGGCGAAGGGGAGCGGCTGGTTGGAAAGGCCCGCAGCGTGGTTCACCAGTTTGGCTTTCTGCCGCCCGTCGCGTTTTTCTACGCGTTCAACGGGGCCGAGATTTTCGATGCGATGGTGGAACGCATTTACGCGGACCTGAAGAAGCGCGGCAAGCCGCAAAGCCTGTCGGATATTTGGAAGCATTTTTCCGCGCCCCTCGAGGCGAGTTTCGAGCTGAAGAGCGTGTTCACGAAGGATCTGCTGTTCAAGATCCGGCAGCGGCTCAAGAACTTTCTCGAAAAAGACCGGCGGTTCATCATCGATGCCCCCAGTCCGAAAAAGCTTGTCCTGCGGCTTGCTGAGTGGGGGGAAACCGGAGTTCCCACCCTGTGAGCGAGGACTGCGGAGACAGGACCCGAACGGGAGCGGTTGAACCGGCTGGCTTTGGTTGCGCTCACGGAGGATGGCGATGACGCATGGCGTTCGCTCCCGATCCTCGCTGTTCGGTCTGTATGGGATGCCGCGAAGCGGGGAGCTGATGCGCACCGTGCTGTTCGGCCTCGGCTGGGCGGTGGCTCTCGGCATCGTGCTGGCCCGTTCCGACAACCCGGTGCTCTGGACCGGAGCCGCGCTCTATCTGATACTGGCGCTGGTGCTGACGGCCCGTTCATGGCTGATCTACCGGCGGGAAGTCCAGTTCTTGCGCGAGTTCCAGCACCTTTCCCAGACGCTCGACGATATCCGGGAGCTTGATGCCGAGCGGCCGTTCGACCACATGCTGCATGCGGTGTTGCGGATCATCGGGTTCGACCGGTCCGTGCTGTTTCTCGAAGACGAGACGAAGCAGGTGCTGCGCGCGGTTCAGGCGGTCGATCTGGATGAGGCGCGCCGCTCCGAGCTTGTGTTTCCCAGGAGTGAGGAGTCGCTCCTGTGGAAGCTGATGAAAAGCTCCGAAGCCTGCATTGTCACGGTCTCACCGTGGAACGCCCCCGAGATGCGGCGGCTGCTGGAGCTGCTGAAAACCGACACGATCGCCCTTGCGCCGATCGCCCGCGGCGGGAAGTGCTGGGGCATGATGCTCGTCGATCGCCACGTCGACCAGGAGCCGATCACCGATGACGACTTGCTCCAGCTGCAGGTGCTCGCCGACCAGATCGGCATTACGTTCCAGAACCACTCGCTCAACGAGGAACTGAGCCGCCGGGCCGCCCTGCTTGCGGCGCAGAACGAGCGGTACCGGCGTGAGGTGCAGCTGGCGCGGCTCGTCCAGGACGGCGTGTTGCCGCGCACCGCTCCCGACTGGCCCGGACTGGCGCCGGCGGTCTGTCTGCGCTCGGCCCACGTCATCGGGGGCGACTTCTTCACCTACCTCGAAACCTGCCGGAGGGGCAGGCAGGCCTGTAAACTTCCGGTCTGCGATCCGCGTTGCCCCGACCGTCTGCAGGGGATGCTGGTCGGGGATGTCTGCGGAAAAGGCATTCCTGCCGCTCTCGTGATGGCCGTTGTCAACTGCCTCTTTCGAGAGAAAGTGGCGGGATGCGCCGATCCGGCCTGCCTTCTGACCGAGGTGAATGTCTCCCTCAAGGATTTCCTGGGCGCCGAGTCGCGCCTCCATTCGAGCGCCTTCGTCGGCTTTTTCGACATGGCGTCCAACCGGTTTGCCTACGCGAATGCCGGCCACGACTTCCCCTTCATCTGGCGTGCCGCCACCCGCCGCCTCGAGCCGCTCGAATCAACCGGAACGCTGATCGGCATCTTCCGCGAAAGCAGGTTCGAGACCCGGACCGTCGATCTCGCGCCGGGCGATGCGGTGTTTCTCTATACCGACGGCCTCACCGAATTCTTCGAGCGGGAGCGGGGCGCCGAAGACGGATACGAAATGCTTCAGACGTGGCTGCTCGAGCGATTGCCGCGCTCCTCAGCCGAGGTGATCGCCGAGATCGAGAAGATGGTCGATGCCTCGCCGACGGAAGTGCCGGACGACGTCACCGCGGCCATGATCACGTACCGGAGCTGAAAAATGCACCGCCGGACGGTCCGTCGTGGATGGCTTTTCGGCATGCTTGCGCTTGTTTCCGTTATCGCGTGCGGGCCGGTCTTTGCGGCCGTGGTGGCAGCCGACGGCAGCTTCCGGGTCCGGGCGGTGCGGCCCGCCGCCGAAGCCGA
>DATCTT010000212.1:0-13593 GCA_036567845.1 Candidatus Ozemibacteraceae bacterium
GGTCAATGATCGGGTGGAGCAGCTCGTCGAGCTGGGCCGGCTTCACGCGCAGGACGGCCATTTCCTCGGTGATGAGCTTCTCTTCGAGCATGTCCATCGCCATGTTCAGGGCGGCGGTGCCGGTGCGCTTGCCGCTGCGGCACTGGAGCATGTACAGCTTGCCTTCCTGGATCGTGAACTCGATGTCCTGCATGTCTTTGTAATGCGACTCGAGCTTGTTCCGGATGTCGACGAGCTGCTTGTAGGTCGAGGGCATCTCCTCTTCGAGGCTGCGGAGGTGCTTGTTCTGGTCGTTCTTGGTGTCGTTGTTCAGCGGGCTGGGAGTGCGGATGCCGGCGACGACGTCCTCGCCCTGGGCGTTGACCAGCCACTCGCCGTAGAACTTGTTCTCGCCGTTGGCCGGGTTGCGAGTGAACGCCACGCCGGTGGCCGAGGTGTCGCCCATGTTGCCGAACACCATGGCCTGGACGGTGACGGCCGTGCCCCACTCGTCGGGGATGCCTTCGATGCGGCGATAGGAAATGGCGCGCTTGCCGTTCCAGCTCTTGAACACGGCGCCGATGCCGCCCCACAGCTGTTCCATGTGGTCATCCGGGAACTCCTTGCCCAGAACCTTCTTGACGCGGGCGCGGAAATCGCCGGCCAGCTTTTCGAGCTCTTCGGCAGTCAGGTCGGTGTCGGACTTGTATCCCTTCTTGGCTTTGACTTCGTGGAGCATGTCGTCGAGCTGCTTGCGGATGCCCTTGCCCTCGGCGGGCTCGATGCCTTCAGCTTTCTCCATGACGACGTCGGAATACATCATGATCAGGCGCCGGTAGGCGTCCCAGACGAAGCGCGGATTATTGGTCTTCTTGATCAGCGCGGGGATCGTCTTGGTCGTCAGGCCGACGTTGAGAACCGTTTCCATCATGCCGGGCATCGACTGGCGGGCGCCCGAGCGGCAGGAGAGCAGCAGCGGGTTCGTGGTATCGCCAAACTTCATCCCCATGGTTTCCTCGATCGCCTTCAGGCCGGTCTTGACCTGCGCATCGAGATCCTTGGGATACTTGCTGCCGAGCTGGAAATACTCGGTGCAGCATTCGGTGGTCACGGTGAAACCGGCCGGAACCGGCAGGCCGATATGGCACATCTCGGCAAGATTCGCGCCCTTGCCGCCGAGGAGATCCTTCATGTTCTCGCGGCCATCGGCCTTCCCGCCACCGAAAACGTATACGTATTTGTTCATCCCAGGTGCCCTCCTATGATTTCTGACCTGCAAGGGGGAAAATCCCCTGCTTGGCGGAGAAGTCTAGCACACGGGGTTTTCCAATTCAAGCGGCCGTGAAGAAGAAAACCGGCGCTTGGGGCGCCGGTCGTGTGGTGTCGGGAGGGAAAGAGCGTCAGGAAGCCTGCCGAATCCCGCACAGCTTCTCGATCTCTGCGATGACGTCGCGCGGATCAAAGGGCTTGAGGATGAATCCATCGGCTCCTGCCTCGAGCGCGAACTTGCGGTCCTGTTCCAGGGCGAGGGCCGTGATCATCACTACGGGGATGTCCTTCGTTGTTGGGTCACTCTTGATCTGCTTGCAGACCTGATACCCGTCCATTTCAGGCATTGCGATGTCGAGAATGATCAGATCGGGCCGTTCGGACTTGACCTTGCCGAACGTTTCCTTCGGGGAGAGAACTTCGATGCTGTCATACCCGTAGACATTAAGAATGGTCTTTAGGAGAAGAAGAATCTGCTCCTCATCATCAACGATCAGGATGCGCTTTCGGGGCCTGTTGTTCTTCGATTCCATCGACAGTCTGTTGCTCCCCGGCTGAATTCATGAACCCCCGGCAATCGGTCCCTGCCATTCGGAGACACTAGCACTCGCTTCCATCCGTTGTCAACTCGCATTGACAGGAAGGAACGGCGATGCTACCATGAAACGAATGACCGCAACGAACGGAAAACCGCTATGGAACTGGATTCTGGCGCTGTGCCTTGCCGTCGCCGGATTTTTCGCGGGCATGCTGTTGTTCGGTCCCAGGCCCCGGACCATCAGCACGGCCCGTGTTGAAGGCTGTCTCCTGGCTTATCTCGAGCACCGGCACACGGGGGATGCTGCGAAGCTGCGTCAGGAGCTCGATCGTCTTCACCTGAAACCGGCCGAGTTCGAGAAGGTCATCGACCGATTCATCCATTACCGGATGTCGAAATCCGCTCTTGATCAGGCCATGAAGCTGCTCGATGCCTTCCAACGCGGTTACCGCATTGTACCCGATCGGGTCATTTCGACACAGACCGACTCAGAGGAGCCGTTCGCCCTCGATGCCGAGGTGTTGACCATCTTCCGGGACCAGCCCGAACTGGTGCGAAGGGCGTTCGAAAGCTGATCACGTTGCAATGAGGTGATGACCATGCGCGATCTCCCACGGTTCTTCCAGAAAATCTTCACGCTCGCGTTCGCGTTCGTCATTTTCATCATCGTCATCCTGTTCACCAAGGGCCACCGCACCATTCTCACACAGGTCGGGGTCATGCTGATGATCACCATCGTCTACCTCGAAATGCTGATGGTGCGCGACCATCTCTGGCTCATCGAGGGAAGTCTCATCGAGGCCCGGCGGTGGCGCGACGCCTTTTTTTCCAAACAGAACATGCGCCAGCAGCGCCTGCGCAAGCTGATTGCCGTCGTTCTCGCAGCGATTATCTTCACCTTCGTCTTCATTCACACGAAGAGTGAGTATGATTTGTTCGCCTTCCTCGGCACGGTTCTCATGATCACCGTTCTGTATTTTGAGGTTCTCACGATCCGTGACGAAGTCTTCTCCCTTTCCTCGAGCCTCAAGGCCCGGGAAATCGCCGAGGCCGCCAAACAGGAGGTGGCATCCCAGCCTTCCGGGAATCCGGCCGCCGACAACCCCGCCGCACTACCATCGGATACCCCTGCGAAGCCTGCCGATGCTTCCGGAGCCGACAAAAGCCCCGAGTGATGCTTCGACCCTGCCTATTCGCGTGCACTCTCTGCGCCCTCGCGCTTCTTCTCGCACGGCCCGTTCCTGCGGATACGGCTGCCCCCCGGTGGCACCAGGTGAGCGGGGTGGCCACCGAAACCGTTTTCCTCCGCCAGGCTCCTGGACTGCATCTGCCCCGGGAGCTCCGCCCTGCGGATGCGGCGGCCCGGACAGACCCGGCCTCGGTGGCGTGGCCGGTGCTCGCCCCCGGCGATCTGATCCGCACCCGGCCGTTTCTGCACACCCAAATTGCCTCGATGGCCGTTTTCATTGCCTCCGGAACGGGTAACCGCCTCGAGCTGTATCCCGGCTCGGTCTTGGCCCTCGACAGGCAGATTCTGCGGCTTGATCTCGGCCGGATGCGCCTCATCGCGACCAGTGGAGCCCCGCTCGTCGCGGATCTCAGGCGCGGTATCCTCGAACTGCCGGCCGGCGATGCCCTGATCGAGGTCGACCCCCGCGGAAACACGAAGCTCGTGCTCGAACGTGGCACCGCCTGGCTCAAGCTCGCCGATCGCTCGATTCGGCGACTGATGCCGGGCAAACAGTTCGATATTCCTAGATATGGAACTATCGGCAAGCCAGCCGAGGCCGGTCGCGCCTGGGAGCAGCCGCCCGAATTCTGGACCATGCCCCGCCCGGCCGAGCTTCGCTCCACGGCCCCCGACGAAGCCGCCTCCGAAACGGCGGATGCTGCCTCTGACACCGGAGACATTGCCGCAGAAGCCGGAAACACCGCTTCCGAAGCCGTGGATGTCACCGGCGAAACCCCGATTGCTTCGGCCGCCATTTCCCTGCCGGCATCCGGAACCTCCCGGGTCACGGAGGAGCTGCCTGAGCCCGCCGACATCCCCGCTCCGGCAGACACCGGAGAGATACCGGTCGTTTCCCCGGATATTGCCACCTCCACGCCCTGAACGGCGAGGGCCCCCCTGCCTCTCACCAAAAAACTTCACGGACGGACGCTTCCTGCCGATAGAGAAGTTCGCACGCCCCTGCGGCGGTAATTCAAGGCGAGCGAGCCGGAGTCGAGCCATGATCCTCTTCTGGGTTCTGACGGTTGCAACGGTGGGATTGATTGTGAGGGAGGCGTATCACCATGTTTAGACGGATTGTTCTGTATGTCCTGGTCTCGATGCTGTGCGCGTCAGGCATGGCAGGCTGCATGTAGCGCATGTCGATACGAGAAGCGACAGAACCGGGTTCCCTCAAGGGAACCCGGTTCTGCTTCACGGCGAATCTTCTGCGATTTCTGTGGATACTGAGTCTGCCGATGCAGGGCAAAAAATTCCCTTGACAGTATATTCCAATATGGGTATATAAGAATATATGGAAAATGACCTGAAAAAATTTGACAGACGTGCTGATATCGCGGGTGCGCTGGCGCATCCCTTGAGGCTGCGAATACTCGACTATCTCGAGAAGCATGGTTCGACGTGTGTGTGCGAGCTGGTCGATCTGTTCGGCTGCAAACAACCCATCATGAGCAAGCATCTCACCGTGCTGAAAAACGTCGGCCTGGTCAGCATCAAAAAAGAAGGGCTGAAAGCGTTCTATACCCTGAAGACGCCCTGTATCCTGGATTTCTTCGTTTGTGCAGACAAGGCGTTCGAAAATCATAAAAAATCTTTATGAAAGAAAGAGGGAGTGTATGAAAATTCAGATTTTGGGAATGGGGTGTGCAAAGTGTCAGAAACTTATGGCAATTGCCATACAGGCTGCGGATGAACTGAAGCTGACATACGACGTTGTCAAGGTGACCGACCCCAACGACATCGTGACGTTCGGAGTCATGATGACACCAGCTCTGGCCGTTGACGGGACGGTCAAAGTCGCCGGCAAAATTCCGACCGTCGAGGAAATGAAAACATTGCTGCTGAAATAAGGAGACAAACAAATGAGTTCCTGTTGTGGAAAGAATGCCACATGTTTGGTTTACGCCTGTTCAGGCGGGTCCAATGTCGGCCAGTTGACGACGGAGGCGGCGAAGGCGCTCGACTCTGCCGGAGAGGCATCGATGGGGTGTATGGCTGGTCTCGGCGGTCATGTATCCGGGATGGTGGCCTCGGCCCAGTCGGGTGTGCCTGTCTTGATTCTCGACGGTTGTTCGGTCGCCTGTGGCAAAAAAATCGTCGAGCACCTCGACCTGAAGGATTACGGGTATGTGGATATCACCGCGCTGGGCATCAGGAAAGAGCACAACGTGAACAAGACCCCGAATACCCAAATAGAAGAAGTTGTTGCCGCCGCCCGGAAGGAAATCGCCCGTCTTGCAGGCTCAGCGTGCTCCACAACGGGGACGTCCTGCTGCTCGTGATCGATGTCCGGCCGGAGGAGGAGTCATGAATACGATCCTTCGACTTGGCTTGGTGATACTGGCAAGCATTGGACTGACCTTGTTCATCGGGAAAATCCCCGGCTTCAGAACAAAGAGAGCTCCTGTCGTGATTTCAAATGATGGCACGGTTGTCGGTGCGGCGGCCTCCGCATCCGGCCGGATCGCTCCCGGACTTCCCAGGCTTGTTGATCTTGGGTCCGTGAGATGCATTTCCTGTAAGGAAATGGAACCCATCCTTGAAGAGGCGAAGAAACTCTACACAGGCAAGGCCGAAGTCGAGTTCATCGATATCTGGCAGAACAAAGATGCCGCAAGCGCATATGCCGTTCGCATGATTCCCACTCAGGTATTCTTTGACGCAACAGGCAAAGAGGTTTTCAGACATGTGGGCGTCCTTCCCATGGGAGACATTCAGAAACAGTTCGAATGCATGGGCATCCCGGTGAAACGATAAAGTATGAAATATAATATGTGTGACGAAATGATCTGTTATTGCAAAAGCGTGACCAAGTCAACAATTCTGGACGCCATCAGGGCCGGAGCCAGGAACCTCTCGGATGTTCGGGATGCAACCGGTGCCTGCACGGGAAGCCAGTGCGCCGTTGCCAATCCGAAAGGTCGATGTTGTTCCGGTGATATTACAGAAATTCTGGAAAGCGAACTCCCACACGAGGTGTCGACTCTTTGCACGTGTTGCGGTTCGAAGGAGGAGTGACAATGGATTTTGGAGTAATTGAATCGCAACTGGCCGATGTGATTGCAAGCTCGAGCTGGCTTGCTCCGGCGGCGGCGTTCGGCGGCGGGGTGCTGACGGCCCTCAACCCCTGCGTTCTGGCCACGGTCCCATTGATCATCGGGGTCGTGGGCGGATATGCCGAAGGCGAGAAAGCCTGGACGCGAGCGAGCATGTTCAGTTTCTTTTTCGTGGTAGGCTTCGCTCTCGAACTGGCCGTGCTGTTCTCTGTATCTGCGGCGATCGCGCCGTATCTCAGCGGCCCCCAGTGGAAGTATGTGATTGCCGCCATCTGCTTTTTCCTGGGGGCGCATCTCCTGTTCGACTTTCATCTCCCGGGCGTGGGAAACCTCCCGGTTGGCCGGTGGGGTGGAATAATAGGAGTGACTATATTGGGTTTCCTCTTCGGCCTCGTATCGATGCCGTGCTCGGGGCCGGTGCTCATGCTGCTGGCGAGCCTCGTGCCCGAGATCGGGGTTCCGAAAGCCGGAGCTCTTCTGTTCCTCTATGGCCTCGGTCACTCCGTGCTGATCTTGGTTGCGGGCATCTCGGTCGGCACCGTCCAGGCGCTGGCCGACTCGCATCATATGAATCGAGCCGTAAGGGGCATCAAAAAGATCGCCGGTGTATTGATCATCGGGGTCGGTGTGTATTTTTTGCGTTCTTGAAACCGTGTGTGCAGGAACAATCGTTGAATCGAGGAATGAGTCATGAACTGGAAAGATGAATGGAAAACGCTGCTGGCAATGATTGCCGTGTTTCTGGGCTGTTATTTTCTGCCTGTCGGGACACCGCGTTTCGACAACGCGATCATGGAAGCATTATATCTCGTGAAATGGTATGCCCGCGAGCATGTCCTGCTGTGTCTGGTTCCGGCGTTCTTCATCGCCGGGGCGATCACCATCTTCATCAGCCAGGACTCCGTCATGAAATATCTGGGGCCGAACGCCAATAAAGTCCTGGCGTACGGCGTGGCGTCGGTATCGGGTTCCATTCTGGCTGTGTGCTCCTGCACGGTTCTGCCGCTGTTCAACGGCATCTACAAGATGGGCGCGGGGCTTGGCCCTGCTTGTGCCTTTCTCTATTCGGGACCGGCGATCAACGTCCTGGCGATCGTCATGAGTGCCCGGATCCTCGGCATGGATATCGGCATCGCCCGGGCTGTCGGCGCGGTGGCTTTCAGCGTCGTCATCGGGCTTTTGATGCATCTGTTTTTCCGGGAGGAAGAAGCCGCGAAAGCCTTGGCAGCAGCGGATATGCCGGAACCGCAGAACGTTCGCCCCTTGTGGCACAACGTTGTCTTCTTCGGTGCCATGATCGGTATCCTGGTATTTGCCAACTGGGGCAAGCCCCAGAACGTCGAATTGAAGCTGCGCGACGGGGCGGTGATCGGCGGCGATATCCAGGAAGAGATCGAAGGCTTCTCGGACATCAAGGTCAAGATCACCTCGGCGCAAGGCCGCGAGTGGGCACCGGCAACAGTGCAGACAATCCCGTTGGCAGAGATAACCGAACGCACGATTCCGGAAGGCCCATGGAAAACGATCTGGAGCAACAAATGGCGGATTTCGGCAGTGTTCGCATTGGCTTTGTTCGTCATTCTCGGCACCCTTTTCAACATGGCATGGTGGCGGGTGGGCGTGACGGCGGCGGCAGGCGTCATCGGGTTTCTGGCCGCACCATCGGACCCTCTGGCGCCGTTCGTGGCGGTGACGATTGCTTTGAGCGCCATGACCTCAACTTCGGAGGGCGAGTCCAAAGATTGGTTCTCGTCGAGTTGGGAGAACGCCAAGATGATCCTGCCTTTACTGCTGGGCGGAGTCGTGGTCGCCGGCTTGCTGCTTGGCCGCGTCGGCCACGAAGGGCTCATCCCGAATGACTGGGTCAAATCGATGGTCGGTGGCAATTCCCTCTTCGCCAACTTTTTTGCCTCATTCTTTGGCGCATTCATGTATTTTGCCACCCTCACCGAAGTGCCCATCGTACAGGGTCTGATCGGCAGCGGCATGGGAAAGGGTCCCGCGCTTGCCCTCTTGCTCGCCGGGCCTGCGCTTTCCCTGCCCAATATGCTGGTCATCAATCAGGTCATGGGCCCGAAAAAAACCGTGGTCTTCGTCAGCCTCGTCATCATCATGGCCACCATCGTGGGAATGGCGTTCGGGGCTTTCTTCGGTTCATGAATCCTGCGGAATGAAAACCATCCGTTCGCCCTGAGGCTGTCGAAGGACGAGAGCACGCGCGCTTCGACAGCCTCAGAGCGAACGGTATCGAGCAGGCAAGTGATTGTCGTGTTTCTTGTGAGCCCGAGAAAAAGACATCACCGGGAACCTGTGGTTGCCTCCGTCGATTCCAGGTGATGTTGTACCGTCAACTATTCTTCCGTTGGCCCATGCCTGTGGTTTTCGGCATGCCAGCCAGGGTCAATCGCTGCATGCCTTTTGGATGAAAAACCTCTTCCGGAAGAACAGGGCGACATTCACGAGGCCGATCAGGACCGGCACCTCGACGAGAGGCCCGATGACGGCCGCAAAGGCGGCGCCGTGCTTGATGCCGAAAACGGCAACCGCGACGGCGATGGCTAGCTCGAAGTTGTTGCTCGCCGCCGTGAAGGAAAGGGTCGAGGTTTTCTTGTAGCCGGCGCCCAGCTTCGTGCCCATGAAAAAGCTGACGAGGAACATCACGACGAAGTAGATCAACAGCGGAACGGCGATGCGCAACACGTCCGTCGGGATGCTGACGATGAGCTGGCCCTTGAGGCTGAACATCACGACGATCGTGAAGAGAAGGGCGATCAGCGTGATCGGGCTGATGCGGGGAATGAACTCGGTGTGGTACCACTCCTTGCTTTTGGCCCTGATGAGCAGGAACCGCGTCGTCACGCCGGCGAGGAACGGAATGCCCAGGTAAATGAAGACGCTTTCGGCGATCTGGCCGATGCTGATGTCGACAGCAACGCCGTGCAGCCCGAAATAGGGCGGCAGGATCGTGATGAAAAACCAGGCATACACGCTGAAAAACAGCACCTGGAAGATGCTGTTGAACGCCACCAGGCCGGCGCAGTATTCGGTATCGCCTTCCGCGAGATCGTTCCAGACGATGACCATGGCGATGCATCGCGCCAGGCCGATCATGATGAGGCCGACCATGTATTGGGAATTGTCACGAAGGAAGGTGATCGCCAGCAGGAACATCAGGACCGGCCCGATGATCCAGTTCTGGACCAGGGACAGAACCAGCACCTTCCAGTCTTTGAATGCGTCGCCCAGTTCTTCGTATTTCACCTTCGCGAGGGGCGGATACATCATCAGGATGAGGCCTATAGCAATTGGTATATTCGTCGTGCCGACGGAAAACGTCACATTGAACGCCTCGGTGGCGGCCGGCGCGACATAGCCGATCCCCACGCCGATGCCCATGGCGAGAAAGATCCAGAGCGTCAGATACCGGTCAAGAAAGGACAACTTCTGGGAAATACCGTCACTCATGTGTGGCCTCCAGCCGAAACTTCAGAATGGGAGAACGTTGCCCGATAATGCATTGAAATACAACGCAAATATAAATTCTGTCGCGTTATATGCTCGCTGTTTCATCGGCCTGGATGAAGGGTCCAGGGCGATAATGATCTGGGACGTGTGAACTGGTTGCATTCCCCGCTTCTTTCGAGAACATCACTCATCCGTCATCCCCGTATTTGTTGGTCTCACCGTTGGTTGGTATCTGAACGCAGGAAGTCTTGCCAGAAGCCAATCGAGAAACACCGATTTCATCTGCTTGCTGGCCATGATCTGCTTCACGGGAGGCAATCGCAAAATGACCCCGAGGATGGCCGCCATCGCCCGGTGGCTCGCAAGGGCCTGGCAATCGAAGATCAGGTTTTGCAGGGTTCCCTTTTCGATGGCTTGAAGAACCACGCGGTGGGTCGTGTTGACCGGGGTCAAGATCCTGTCTTTCCTGGGCCGGAGCTGGAGCGCCCGCGCGGGACAGTGGGCGACACAAACCCCACAGCCGAGACAGACGTCGAGGTCGATGTGCAGGTTTCGCCCCTGGCCTGGCTGGGGGGCATCGGGTGGGTGCGCCCGTGAAATGGCATCGACCGGACAGGAAGAAAGGCATTTCCCGCAGTTGAGGCACGTTCCTGATATTTCCTCCGGCTGGAAGGCGGTTGCATGAACCGGATGAAGCCAGCCGAAGCGGCGAGCGGCAATCATTCCTTCGCAACAGCATTTGCAGCAGTTGCAGATGAAGTTGACCCCTTCCCTGACATTTTCCCCGAATTGGACGAGACGACCTCGCGTCCCGGAAGATCTCCATAGCTTCGGCCTTGCTGATCTTCCTCGCAATGCCGTGCTTGATGAGGGACCTGGCGGCGGAGTTGAGCGTGATGCAGTTGTCCTGGCGATTCGTGCAGGCCCGCCCGACATGGGACATCTTGTGGCGACAGGAGCAGATACCGACGGCAGCCGCGGAAGCCTCCTGGACGAGAAACGACACCCGGTCGAAGTCCAGGACCTGAAGGGAAGGCCCGGTGGAAAGGGCTTCCTCGTTGACGTAGGCCCTTCCCAGTTGGGTTTCGAATGAGAAGAGATCCTTGATGAAGTCTTCCTCGACGTTGAGATACTGGTAGAAAAGCTCGCTCAAGGCCTTCTGATCGATATCGGGCCGGACCCGCATCAGGGCGAACTCGAAAAAGCCGGCCATCGGCGGAGGAAGCGTGTATTCGGCCTTCCCATCACGTTCCACATCGACCAGCAGACCTTTGTCGGCGAGTTTTCTGCAGATGTCCCTGGCTTTTGCCACGTCCATCCCCCAGAGGGCGGCCGCTTTGGATGCCCGGAAACTTCGAATCGGCAGACGGGCAACCAACGCCGCTTCATCGGGGGTGAACAGGACGGCCAGGATTTTTTCCACCAGTTCGGAGGGAGGCGCTCCCGCTGGAAAGGCGTTGATCCGATCCAGCAACGAGTGATAGACGGATTTTCCGGTCAGATGCGCCATGCCTTCCTCCCGGAAATGTCAGATTTCATCAGCGCCAAGATCCCCCCTGGTTCCTGGAAGCTCGAGATCGGACGCGTCAGGCTTGTTGCAGGATCACGTCAGCGATCTGGTGTATCGCGCCATCGTTGGCTTTCCGTTCTGAGGGTCAGCCAGGTTTTCGCGCTGTAATGACAATGCTGGTTACGAAATCCGTGAGTGCCTTTCCGGCTGGAAGGGCGGCAAGGACCTCCTTGAACATCGGATCGTTGCCGCTCGTCATTGCCGCGATTGCCTGGGGTTTCTGAATGACTTCGACGGTCTCGAGGCCCGCCTCGCGAATCAGCCGTTCTGTTTCGCGAATTTCAATGGCGCCGGCAATACAACCGACAAGAGCGGCGATGGAGTGTTTCAGTGCTTCGGGCAACGCCTGGACCAGGGCGATGTCGGATATGGCGGCCCGCCCGCCCGGCTTGAGGACGCGGGCGATATCGCGCCAGACCTGCGGTTTGTCGGGCGAAAGATTCAAAACGCAGTTGGAGATCACGACGTCGACCGATGCATCCGCCACGGGCAGGTGCTCGATTTCGCCGAGACGGAACTCGACGTTGGCGAAACCGGTATTTTTTGTATAAGAAGCGATATTCTTCCGTGCTTTTGCGAGCATCTCGGGGGTCATGTCGATGCCGATGACGCGGCCGGTCGCTCCGACTCTGCGCCCCGCGACGAACACGTCGAACCCCCCGCCGCTTCCGAGGTCGAGAACAGTTTCGCCGGGATTCAACGCTGCGATCGCGGCTGGATTCCCGCAGGACAGGCCCATGTTGGCTCCTTCCGGAAGAACCGCCAGTTCGGCCTCGTCGTATCCCAGATCGCGTGCCAGTTTTTCCGGGGCGGCTGCGCCGCAGCAACTCGTGCTGCCTGCCGCGCCCGAGCCGCAGCAGGAGGACGTGGTTCCCACGGCAATCGCCGCATACCCGTTTCTCACGCGCTCCCTGATAGCTTCCGGATCTATCTGTGGAACACTCTTTCCCATGTTATCCTCGTTTATACGAAGTGGTATTCATCGTTCGACCGGAGCCCTGCATGGGTCTCGAGCCGTGCGATGCTCGTGCCGATCGTCATTCCTTATTTCAGCGTCACACCCATGCTTTCGAATTGTTTCTGGATGTCTTCCATCGGGAAGAAGCCTTCATGGCGAAAAACTTCCTTGCCCGTTGCGTCGAAGAAGATCTGCGTCGGAATCATGCGAATACCGTAGGGCTCGCCGGCCGATTTGTTCTCCCAGACATCGATGAATTCGATATCGGCCTTCCCCTCATACAGCTTCTTCGCCTCTTCAATGATCGGGGCCATTTTCTTGCAGGGAATGCACTTCCCCGCACCGAGATCGACCAGTTTGGGCCTCGGGCCAGGGGTCGGAACGGCCGTTGCGGAGGCTTCCGTGCCGGTTGCACCGGCGGGGGTCGGTGCTGCCTGCACCGCATCGGTCGTGGATGGAACCGGCGCTGCTGCGGGAGTTGCAGTTTCGACCGTGGCAGAGGCTTCCTGCGCCGTCGCGGGCGTGATCATGCTTCCGCATGAACACGTCCCCCCATCGAAAAGATGTGCGACAAACAGTGTTCCTGCGACAAAAGCTATAGACTTCACTATTGATGAAAGTTTCATGGTTGCTCCGTCGGCTGCTGATGATGGAGGATGCTTTACTGAATCTTTTCGAGAAGAGGCTTGATCGCTGCCGCTTCGGGTACCTTGCCGGTCAGAAGGACCTTCCCGTCCACGGCAAGGGCCGGCGTCATCATGACGCCGAATTTCATGATCTCCTGGAGATTGGTGACCTTCACCAGTTCGTAAGAAAGCTGCATCTCCTTCGCGGCCGTTTCGGCGTTTTCAGCCAGCTTCTTGCATTTTGCACAGCCCGTACCCAAAATCTGAATTTTCATAGAGTCTCCTTTTTTTCGGTTGATATCTGACATGCGGGGAATGGCGTTCAGGATGTCATCGTTTACTGCTCGCACCGCGCCGCTGCTTCGTCGGTGCCCGAGTCGGCTGGGCGGCGGAGATTCTGCATGCGTCATTCAGCAGATCAGCCGTCTTGCTGTCGGTGAGGTCGGTATGGCCGAGTGGGACATTTCCGAGGCAGGAAATGAAATCGAGCAGGCAGGGCGCGCGCAGACGATAGAACACCTGGAGACCACGCTTTTCATCATCGACGATGCCCGCGTTCCTCAGCTGGCTGAGGTGCCTCGAAACCGTGGAAATGTCGCAGCACGCCTGGCAAGTCAGCTCGTTGACGCATTTTTCGCCGCGGGCCAGCTCCATGACGAGATACAGTCGGACGGGATGCGCGAGAGCTTTCAGAATCTGCACCGGGCGGCGCAGCTTTTTCGGATCACAGCAGGTCTTTGTGTTCATATTTTCCATATTACGCAAATAGTTGTTCCATGTCAAGGAATGCAGTGTCAGTGTATGGGGATACAATCTGATTCAAAGGGATGGGAAAAAAAGAACCGGGTTCCCCTGAAGGAGCCCGGTTCTCGGTTTCGGGAGGGACGGATCAGTACCCTTT
>DATCTT010000213.1:0-11214 GCA_036567845.1 Candidatus Ozemibacteraceae bacterium
GCCGGGTGTGCCCGTTCGCTGATCGTGGGGGCGGAGCGGCAGATCCGCACGGGCACCCGCGCCGGGATTGCCTGGTTCCATCAGGATTTTGGGGCCGTGGACCCGGCTGCGCTGCCCGAGGTGGCGGACGATGCCCCGTTCCGGGAGGGATGGCGGTATCTTGCGGGGCGGCGGTATCTGCTGGCGACGTTCGATCAGGAAATGGACCCGCTCGTTCGGCTCGATCTGGCGATGCTTGCGAATGCCTGTGACGGCTCGACGCTGTGGCAGCCGAAGCTCGTGTTCAATACCGGGGATGATTCCGATCTGACGCTGTTCGCGTGGGTGGGAGCAGGTGCCGATGCCGGAGCCGTTTCTCGCGGCCCCGTTCCGGGGTCGGAGTTCGGTTCCGTTGCTGACGGGATCGGGTTTCTCTCCCGGTGGTTTTTCTGACCCGGGAGCCAGCCCTTCAGACGATCGGGGACGTCTCGAAGCGCAGCTTCGGGGCGAACCGGTCGCGTTCGCTGAAAATGCAGCCGCAATATTTCTGACGATATAATTCATGCGCGCGCGCCTCCGCATGGGTCCTGGAAAAGGCGGGGCGCAGATCCGTGTCGACGAAGGCGACGCCGTGAGTCCGGCCGGCCTCGTGGCCGATCGAGACGAGCAGGTCGTGATCCTGGTAGGGGCTGATCAGCAGGGTTGTGGAGAATGCCGGAATGCCGTCCCGGCGGGCCCGGGCCGCTGTCGCTCCGAGGCGTATCCGGAAACAGGCGGCGCACCGCGCCGGTCCGAAATCCCCCCCGAGGGCCGCGAGAAATCGTTCCAGCCCGTAGGATACATCCCCCCAGCGAATCTCGGCATGCAGAAGGCCGGCCATCTTCCGGAACGATTCGAACCGGGCGTGATACTCGGTGAGCGGATGGATGTTCGGATTTTCCCAGAACAGCACCATCTCGCCGGCACCGGCGGATTTCAGATGTGGCCAGGCCCCGCTCAGGCAGGGCCCACAGCAGGCATGGAGGAGAAGACTCACCCGTCGCCTCCAGTCAGGAGAGGGTGCCGGACATCGTCCAGAGGCGGGCCCGGTCGATCCTCACGGTGACGAAACGGCCGATCAGGTCGGGAGTGCCGGCGAAATCGACCACCCGGCCGGTGCGCGTCTTCCCCAGAAGGTGGCCGGGCGTGCGGCTCGATTCGCTCTCGACCAGCAGTTCGAACGTGCGACCAACCTGGCGGCTGCTTTCCTCCTCGGCGATCGCATTCTGCACCTCGATCAGTCGTGCGAGGCGGGCCTTGCGCTCCTCTTCGGGGAGCAGGCCCGGCATCGTCGCTGCCGGCGTCCCCTCCCGGGGGGAATAGTAATAGGTATATGCCGACTCGTATCTCGCCTCGCGGACGAGGGAGAGGGTCTCTTCAAACTCGCTCTCGGTTTCGGTCGGGAAGCCGCAGATCAGGTCGGTGGTGATGCATGCCCCGGGAATGAGTTCGCGGACGTCACGGACGAGATCGAGATACCGCTGCCGCGTGTACCCCCGGTTCATCAGGGCGAGAATGCGGTCCGAACCGGCCTGCGCAGGCAGATGGAACTGTTCGCACAGCTTCGTGAGACGGGACATGCGCAGGAGGGCGTCGCGCGTGAAATCCCGGGGATGCGAGGTGAGGAACCGTACCCATCGGATTCCCGGAATCTGCTCGACTTCTTCGAGAAGCGTCGCGAAGCCTTCCTGCATGCCCAAGTCTTTTCCGTAGGCATTGACGTTCTGGCCGAGCAGAGTGATCTCGACGACGCCCTTCGCCGCAAGGTCACGGATAAAGGCAAGGAGTTCCGGGAGAGGGCGGGAAACCTCGGGGCCGCGGACATGGGGAACGATGCAGTAGGAACAGAAATTGGTGCAGCCACGGATGATGTTGACGAGCGCGGAAAAGGGGCGCTCGAGAAGAATGCCGTCGACGTGTTCCCCATCGAAACTGCCGATCGCTGCGAAGGCGCCTGTGGCCCGCTGCTGGTGGGCCTGTTGGAGGAGGAGGGGGAGAGTCGGAATGTCGTTGGGCCCGAACACGAGATCGACATGGGGGAGAAGATCGAATAGACGGTCCTGTTTGGCCTGGGCCACACACCCCGCAATCCCGATCAGAAGGTGGGGACGACTCCTTTTCAGGGACTGGAGGGATTGAATACGGCTCACGAGCCGCTGCTCGGCGTGCTCGCGCACGCAGCAGGTGTTGTACAGGATAAGATCGGCGTCGGCTTCAGCAGCCGTTTCCGCATATCCCAGGCTGGTGAGCATGCCCCGAATCCGCTGAGCATCGGCCTGATTCATCTGACACCCAAAGGTGGTCAGAAAAAAATGCTGCTTTCCAGAAGAATTCATAAGAGAGGGGATTTTACCATAAAAAGGCAGGGGAGGAGGAAAAATGTATTATCAAAATAATGACATTGTGCTATTATCAGGTGATGATGTTATCAGTAATATCGAAAATTCGATATAATTAATCTTCACTTGTTCCCTCTCAGATTGGATTTCCTGTTGACGAAAGTGGGGCGATGTTGCATAGTTCCTCTAAATTCCGCAGGAATTCTCCTTATTTTTATCATGCTTCAGATGCATGGAAAATACATCCCGATCAGCTTTATCTGATGGAGGAATGATGAAAACGCCCCGCTTCTTCATTGCAGTCATCATCGGTTTTTGCTTCGCCCTGGTAAGTTCACCGGCTGTTTTTGGTGAACCAGAGCCGGCTGCGCAACTTTCTTCCGAAGAGGTGACCGATGCGGGAATGATCACACAGAATGTCCCAGCGGACCAGCTTCCTCCGATGGATTTTGCCCCGGTTGACACAACGGGGGCTGAATCGGCGGATAAAAAGGACCTGGGCGCCACACCGAAAAGCTCCCGGAAAATCCGGGAATACTGGTTGAAGATCCATGCTGATGAAATGGCGGGCATTGCGAAACGGGAAGAAACCCCGGTCGAGCCCGGCGTCAAGGTTGAAGCGTTACCGGTTGAAGCGGCTTTGGCCGTTGGCGATGCGAAGTCGGTGGAAGAGAAGCCGACGGTTGCCCCGACTCCCGCAGCTGCCGAACCGAACAGCCTTGGCATCGATAAGCCGATTCCCCATACCGAAGCTCCGGTTGTCGTTCAGAATTCCGCCAGGGACCACAGGGATGTGGTCGTGAGCAAGGAGGACTTTCCTCCGGTGGCAAATGGCCTGAAAGCTGTGGAAAGCTCCTCCGGCTTGCCGCTGTTTTCATCCGCTCTGGCGAAAATGACCGCCCGGCGCGCTCAGCGAGAAGCCGAAGCCAAGCGCCTCAATATTATCCTTCCCAGCCAGGGCGGCGCAGCGGACAAAGTGCCAGCCAGTCTCAAAAAGCTGAATGCCGCCGTGTCGGAACTGATCGAACGGAGAGGCGGGACTTTCGGGCTCGATAAGCAGGCCGATGCGAGAACCCGCGGTGTTTTGACTCCTGCAGCCACGGCAAAGTAAGATTCCCGGCAAATGACAACCCCGCCGGCTGTGTTGCTGGCGGGGATTGAAGAGTGTTCCGATCGGAATTCAGCGAATGCTATTTGTGCACGAGGCAAACTCTTCCGCATTTCCGGGACCGATGGTGTTGTAACGGATGCTTTGTCCTGTGCTCTCGTCGTCTGCTCCACATCCCGTGAGAGCGGCGGGTAGCAGGATCAGAGTCAGAACGACGAATAACCAGGCAAATTTCTGATAGCTCATGGGTGGTTCCCCCTTCCGCAAATCGATGCCAATGTGCTTTTCGGCAGAAACCGAAGGTTTTCGAAGGGGACTTCAGTAGGCACTTTCGAGTTTTCCACCTGGAAAATACTGTGTGAGTATCTTCGGATAGGGAACTCCAGCTTTCCCCATGGCTTGGGCTCCGGTCTGGCACATTCCGACACCGTGCCCCCAGCCGGCTCCGAGAATATCGGCTCCAACAATGAAGCCTGATGTATCAGTTTTCCAGTTGGCGATGAAGCAGGCGCTTCTTAACCCGCCAAACAGTTTTCTGATAGCAAGCTCCTTCATGACGGTTTTCGATCCGCGCTCTCCCACCAGGGTTATCTGGTAAATCCGTCCGGATGGGCCACGGGCGATGTCTGTCACGGAAGATATCCGGCCGATGGCAGCAGCTTCTTCGACCTTGGCCCAGTCGGATTTTGAAAGCTTTTTCTGCCAGCGGAACTTGTCGCCGCCTTCAACCGATGCGTCTCCGCACCAGGATTTGGGAGGATTGCGGATGAATGCCGCCACGTCGTGCTCTTTCGTCAGATCGAGGTGAGGCGGTTTGCCGACCGAGTCCCAGGTGCCGGCAAGCTGGGCATCTGGCGGAGAGGTCCAGACGAGATGATTGGATTCGCTGTGGCCGCCGCAGTTTGCCGAATACACGGCATCGACGATGCCGCCCTCGACATTCCGGAGGACTTGGCCGCGGGTGGGGGAGATCAGCGGCTCAAGTTTTTTCGAGGCCGCTGTTTCCCCGGCATAGACCTGACAATGCTGTTCGGCGCAGAAGTCGAAGCCTTCGCCGAGATGTCGAAGCCCCATTTTTGAGAGAATTTCACCCCGGGCGGCGACAGCCTGTGCCTGGATTGCACCTGAAGCTGCGTTGGCGGAAATCTCGGAGGGAACGATGCCGGCGAGGAAGTGCTCGAGATCACTCGTGAGAATGGCATCCAGGGCATCCTGGGCCCCCCAACGGATCAAGACAGGGCCTCTGTAGAGCCGGTCGGCGAACCCGTGCCAGGCAAAGCCCCTGGCGTATTCGACCTGCTTCAGCTCCAAGAGCGTGGTGGGAACGAGTTCCAGTTCGCCCTCCCCGGTGGCCACGGTCTTGCCATTGATGGCGAGAGCGATGGAGCCCTGAGCGCGACGGATGACCTCTTCGAGAATCCAGCTCGAGCTGCCCCCGGAGGCGAGTTCGTCGACGAGCTGGGTTGCGGGGGCTTTCGTCTCGAAGATGCCGACACCGATATACACCACACGCCCGTCCCAGGACACGGTTTTTCCGTCCTCCTGATACGAGATGTGACCTGCCTCGAAGGTGTGGATCTGACGACCGGTTCCACGCCATTTGGCCAATGCGGACTCGACGCGGCCGGGATCGCGCAGGGGAGCCGACTCGACCATCACGTGAAACCGCTTGATGGCAGGCGTTGCCAGGGTTCCCGAGATTGTGATCCGGTCGGAGCCGCCGATGCGGCCCGAGCTGCTGCCGAGACGCCAGGTGCCACCGCCGGGGAGTCGGCAGGAGAGCAGCCGCGGATACTCGGCGACCTTCATGGCGAGAGTTGGGGTTTCCGCCGCCATCCCTTCGCCGGGGCCCAGAGCCAGAAGCGCGATTCCGAGAACGGCCATCCGGGTTATCTCATTCATCCGCCTCGACCTCCCCGAGCGCGACGGCAAGACGGCCCTTTGCCGCTTCGAGCGCTTTGCGTGCTTCGTCGGGCGTGCCGCCGTTCCTCGCGAGATAGATCGCCAGCTTGACCTCGCCATCGGCCCGCTCAAGGCAGGATTCCGCATGTTCGGGCGTGGTTCGCGCCCCCTCCATCACGATGCGCCGCGCGCGCGCGCGCAGCTTGTCGTTCGTCGCCCGCACGTCCACCATCAGGTTCTGATACACCTTTCCGATCCGGATCATCGAGATCGATGATAGCATATTTAAAACAATTTTACAGGCCGTGCCGCTTTTGAGGCGGGTCGAGCCGGCTATCACCTCGGGACCGACGATGGGATTGATATGGACGTCCACGTCGGGGCGCTGGCCGTAAGGGTTGCAGGAAAGCATCACGGTCGGGCTGCCGTGCGCCTTGGCGTGAGCCAGGCCCGAGACAACGTAGGGTGTAGATCCCGAGGCTGTGATGCCGACAACGATGTCGGCCGGCCGGAGGCCGATGCCCTGCAGATCCCTGACGGCTGCCTCTCGGTCATCCTCTGCCCCTTCCCGTGCCCGGAAAATCGCCTCGGTGCCGCCGGCGATCAGTGCGACCACCACATCCGGGCTCACGCCGAAGGTGGGCGGACATTCCGACGCATCGAGAACAGCGAGCCGACCGGATGTGCCGGCACCGATGTAGATCAGCCGGCCATCCTGTCGAAAGGCCGCCACGATTCGGTCGACGGCCTGGGAGATGCTTTCCGAGACGGCCTCGACCGCCGTATAGACGGCCCGGTCCTCGTGCAGGAAGGTTTTCACGATTTCGCGAGTGGACTGCCGGTCGATATAGACCGTGCGCGGGTTGCGGCTCTCCGTGAGGGGAAGATTCGTCGTCTGTGGTTGGGGTGTCGTCATGATGCCTCCGATGATGTGTGCTCAGTGGCTGGCCAGCCGGCGGAGTCTTTGGAGGGTCTCTTCGTCGAGACCGCTTCCGTTTGGGCAAAGATGCCGGATCAGCGGGCCCCAGGAGGGGGAAAAGGCGGGTTCGCGGAGATGAAACCGCCCTGGCTCGCGCTCCTCAAGGGTGCGCAGAGCACGATCGGAAAACGATGCCCATCGCGACCAGAGGCCGCCCATTCCGATCAGGGAAATTCGGCTGCCGAACCCGAGATCGCTGGCAAGAGCGCGGACATCCGCTGCCCACCGGCGCAGCGAGGCTGAGACGAGGGCGTCGGCCGTCTGATCGCCGTCGTCGGCGGAAATCGTGAGGACGGGTGCGACCTCGCCCAGCCGCCGCTGGGCGGCGGGGTCGGCATACACCCAGTCCAGAATCGCGGCCCGATCGATCTGCATCTGTTTGAACTGGTTCTTGAACCGGGCCAGAATGCTTTTTCCCGAAAAATCCCCTTCGATGGCTCCCAGAATCTGCTGGAGGACGAGCCGGCCAAACTCGGCCCCCGACGGGGTCGTGTCAAGAAGGAAGCCCCAGCCGCCGCGCCGACGCTCCATGCCCGAGCGCCGCCCGAACAGAACGGAGCCGGTCCCGTTGACGCTCAGGATCCCATCGGTGCCGGCAAAGGCTGCGGCGTGGTTCGCCTCGTAGTCCCGGGAGACGGCAATCTCACCCGGAACCAGACCGGCCGTCTCGACCGCCTCTTTCCAGCGTTCCCGATCCGGCTCCGGCCGTGCGCCGGCGCCGCCCACCAGCCAGGCCGCGCCCTGGGGGTCGGCTCCGCAGGCTCTGATCTGATCGGCGATCGACCGGATCATCTCGACCAGCTCGGTTCTTTCGAGACCCCGGAGATTCCGCGAGGGGCAGGAGACGGGCACGAGGGCTTCGTCCAGCAGGCGTAGGGCGATGCCGGTCGCGTGAGTACCCCCGACATCGAGCGAGATCATCCAATTGGTCGCCATCATCATTGCACTGCTCCGCTTCTCATTCCTTCGAGGAGATGCCTCGAGAACAGCATGAAGATCAACACCATCGGCAGGGCGGCGAAGGTCGCCCCGGCCATCAGGAGCCCGTAATCCATGATCTGCTGGTCCTGCATCGTGGCAAGTCCGACCGGCAGCGTGTAGCTGGATTCGGTGTTCAGGGTCACCAGCGGCCAGAGAAAGGCATTCCACTGGGCGATGAAAATGAAAATGCCTGAAGTGGCGAGGATCGGCATGGATAATGGAAAGTATATATGACGAAAAATATCGAACTCCCCTGCGCCGTCCATGCGTGCCGCTTCCTGGAGCTGGCGTGGAATCGAATCCATATACTGGCGGATCATATAGATGCCGAAAGGCGCCGCCAGTGAGGGGAGGACGACCGCCCACAGGCTGTCGATCAGTCCCCACCGCGACAGGAAGAGGAAGAGCGGCAGCATGACGATCTGCCCCGGCACCATCATCGAGGCGAGCACGACCCAGAACAGCGTTTCCCGGCCCCGGAACCGGCCTACTGAGAAGCTGAACGCCGCGAGGGCGTTGAACAGCAGCTGGCCCGCGGTGATCGCGGCCGACGTGAGGAGCGAGTTGAGTGTCCAGCCGAGTATCCGGCCGCCCCCGAACAGGAGACGGAAATTTTCGAGCGACCAGGAGCCATAACGGGGCGGGCTCTGTTCGAGAGCCGCGGGATCGGTGAAGGCCGTGACGAGCATCCAGGCCAGCGGCCCGAGCGTCAGGACGAGACCGGCCGAGAGCAGGGCGAGGGTCGCCAGGGAGGGGATTGTGCGGGGCGTGTACCTCATTGGTGTCTCCTCAGGCCAGTTCCATCTCGGTTTGTCCCCCGAACCGGCGCTGGAGAAGCGTCACGGTCAGGATCCCGGCGAACAGGAGCAGGGCCATCGCCGAGGAAAGGCCGAAGTCGAAATCCCGGAAAGCGGCCGTGTAGACCCGGTGGACAATGACCTCGGTCGCCGAGCCGGGGCCACCGTCAGTGAGCATCAGCACCTGGGCGAACACCTGCATCCCGTCGATTGCCCCCGTTATCAGCAGGAACATCGTGGTCTGCTTCAGCAACGGAACCGTGATGTGCCACCATCGCTGAAGCGGCGACGCCCCTTCGAGATCGGCGGCCTCATACAGCGATTTCGGAATGTTGCCCAGCGCGGCGAGGTAGATCAGAATCGCGCCGCCCGGCGAGCGTAGAATGCCCGTCAGGAGAACGGAGATGAACGCCACGTCGGGGTTCGTCAACCAGCCGACCGCCGGCAGGCCGATGGCGCGCAGAGCCGTGTTGAACAGCCCAACCTCGGTGTTGAACAGCCATCGCCATACCATCGAGATGACGACGACCGAGGCGACGCCGGGTAAATAATAAAGTGCTCGATAGATCGATTTCAGCCTGCCCGTGAGACCATGGATGAGACTGGCGGCGATCAGGGCCGTTGCGGTGTTGACGCTCACCACAACGAGGGTGTAAAGACCGGTGTTCCAGCAGGCGTGAACGAACTTGGTGTCGGCGAACACCCGCTGGAAGTTCCCAAGCGTGAAGCCCCCCACCTCGCCGAGCCGGTAGTCCCGGAACGCCAGCAGGATCGCGTCGAGCAGGGGATAGACAAGAAACAGGCCCAGGACGGTGACGGCCGGCAGCAGCATCAGCAGATGTGCCTGGCGCGCGAACAGGGCCGCCACGAGCACGATTGGGAACAGCCACAGAAACGCCCTGCCGAACAGGGAGCCGGATCGGATGTCACTGGTGACCGAGCCCTGGTGACGAGCCAGAAGGGCGGAAATCCGCTCCTTGGCCCCGCTGATGGCAGCCTGTGTCGGAACCCGCCCGAGCAGGGCGTTCTGGACGGCCTGCTCGATTTCCTCGTCCATCTGCGGCCATCTGGCGTCGCTTGGAACGGTCCGGCCCTCCTGGAGAATCTCCCAGGCCCGTGTCATGTGCCGGTTGCCGGCGTAGATGTTTCCCGCGGAACGACGGGTCGGGAACTGGGTGTACCGCACGAGGTCCTTCTGGCGTGCCGCGCCCGTGATATGGCGGGCGAACTTCGCCGCAGCCCGCATCCGCTCGGGGTCGTCCCGATGGAATACATACAACCCCGAAATGCCGAGGAACGATCCCGACGGCCGGCCGGCCGGGGCAGGGAAGTGCATCAGTTCGAAATCCATCGGGTATTTGTCGGTCAGGGCTTTGACGCCCCACAGACCGAACGCTCCGGCCGCAATACGGTGCTCACGGGCGAAGGCGGTCCAGATGTCGTTCGACTGGCGTCCGCCGGTGTCGGCCGGAGCGAGTCCTTCCGCGATCAGGCCGCGCAGCCAATCAATACCAGACGATATATCACCGTTCCCGGCTTTCCCTGCGACATCCAGGCCCGGCCAGATGCCGCCGAATTGGAGGATGAACGGGAAGTTCGCTGTTTCATTCTTCTGAAAATAGATGCCGAGGGGAAAATGGCCATCCCGGCCCTGCTGCCAGGCTTTCACCTGCATCAGCTTCCCTACGAAGGTTTCCGGCGTCCATCGGCCGTCCGGAGGCAGTTCGACCCCAGCCGAGGCGAACGTTGAGCGGTTCACGTACAGCAGCTGCCCCCCCATGTACCAGGGCCATCCGTAAAGCTTGCCGTCCACCGTATATGCCTCGAGGGCACCGGGGAGATAATCCTCGCGATCGCCCGGTTCGAGATACGCGTCCATCGGCTCGATCAGCCCCTCACGGATGAATAGCAGGGGCACCGTTCCGGGGGCGATGTCGGGAAACCGGCCGCCGAGCGCCGCGATCTTCAGTTTCTCGTCGCCCCTGTTCCAGGTCAGCTCGGTCAGGCGCACACGGATCCCGGGATTCTCCGCCTCGAAGGCCCGGATCTGCTTCTTCATCCAGGCGAACCGGTCGATCGTCTCCCCCGGTTCGAGCCAGCGGGGGTAGTCCCAGATCTCGATCTCGACGGCCGAGGCGTGTCCGGCAAACAGCAGCGTCAGCAACAGAACCAGCAGCACGATGCCGTTCCGCCGCCTCCAAGCCGCCCCGCAGGAGGCGGGAAGTGGGCCGGTGGCGCCCGGATGGCGCGGTTCAGCCGGACCCGCTGGATCGTTTCCCGAAGGGGAGCCGCGCCGGAACCGGTCCGGCATGATCTGGTAAAACACCGCTTCCTTCAGCCACGCCGGTGTCTGCATGGTTCCGATACTCCTTCCCCGCCTTTCAGCGGCACCGGAGGGCGTCGTAGAACGAAGCCCCCTTGTCGTCGACAAGCAGGAAGGCAGGCATGTCGCGCACGACGATCTCGAACATGGCCTCCATGCCGAGATCTTCGAACGCGGCCACACGGCTGCTGACAATGTGCTCTTTCGCGATCAGAGCCGCTGCCCCGCCTATCGTGCCGAGGTAGAATCCGCCGTGGGTGCGGCAGGCCGCCGTGACGGCGGGGGAACGATTGCCCTTCGCCAGCATCACGAGCGAGGCGCCACGCGCCATGAACGCGTCGACATACGAGTCCATCCGCTGGGCCGTCGTGGGGCCGAAGCTGCCGATGACATGGCCGTCGGGAGTTTTCGCGGGACCGGCATAGTAGACCGGATATTTCGAAAAGATTTCGGGAAGCGGCTTCCCGTCGTCGAGCATCTGTTTCAGTCGGGCGTGGGCGATGTCACGGGCCACGACGAGAGGCCCCGAGAGGAGAACCAGGCTTCCGACCCTCAATCCGCCGAGGGTCGCCTGGATCTCGGCCATGGGCCGGTTCAGATCGACCGGCACGGCCGCTGCCGAAGCGACCCGCTGGATCTTCGGAAGCAGCCGGGCGGGGTTGTGGTCCAGCTCCTCGAGAAAGACACCCTCTGACGTGATGCGCCCCAGCACGTTCCGGTCGGCGCTGCACGACACCCCGACCGAGACGGGGCACGAGCCCGCGTGG
>DATCTT010000214.1:0-20046 GCA_036567845.1 Candidatus Ozemibacteraceae bacterium
GGGCAACCGTTTCCCGGCGCCGGCCATTTTCCGGAGCTGATGGTGCATGAATGTTCTGATTCTGGGCGATATCTGCGGCAGCCCCGGTCGGCTTGCCGTCACCACCCTGCTTCCCGGTCTTCGCCGGGATCTTGGGGCTGACTGGGTGATCGCGAACGGGGAAAACGCGACCGGAGGGGCAGGCCTTTCGGCGCGGCATGCCCGCCACCTGTTCGAGGCCGGCATTGACCTGCTTACGACGGGAAACCACCTGTTCGACCGCCCCGACTGGCCCGAGCTGTTGGCTCGGGAAGGCGCCCGGATCCTGCGCCCGCACAACCTGGGTGGTCCTTCGGCGCCTGGAAGCGGAAGGGCGTTTCTCGGCGAGGGCACCCCGACTGCACTTGGCATCGTAAATTTGTCGGGGCGCATCTTCCTGGAGCCGGGGGAATGTCCGTTCCGGACGGCTGATCGGCTGCTGGGGACGTTTCCCCCGGGTATGCCGGTTCTGGTTGATATTCATGCCGAAGCGACGTCGGAAAAAATCGCCTTGGCCTGGTCCCTGGCGGGGCGTGCGGCTGCCGTTGTCGGGACGCACACCCATGTTCAGACGTCCGACGAACGCATTCTGCCCGGAGGCACGGCGTTCATCACCGATCTGGGAATGACGGGACCGCGGGACGGCGTGCTGGGTGTCGACAGGGATATCGTGATCAGCCGCTTTCGGAAAGGCTTCAGCGAAAAATTCCGACCGGCGTCGGGGGAGACGGTGGTGGAAGGTGTCTTGATCGGTATCGGCGCCGACGGGCGCGCCGTCTCGGTCCGTCGGATTCGCGAACCGGGGCCGGTGGCACGCACCGATGAGATGTGAGGTCAAACAGCGGGCTGGATGAGCTGCTCGATACAGGAACGGAGAAAGTCTTCCGGTTGATATCCCGGCAGGGATTCGATCAGCTCGCCCCCGGCGAAGAGCAGGATGCCGGGAAGGGTTTTCACCCCGTATTTCTCGGCGATGGCTTCATCGGTGTCGACGTCAACCGTTCCGATCAGGAGTTTTCCCTCATACTCCGTGGCGAGTTTTTCGAGGGTGGAGGCCTGGAGGCGCGACGGGGCGCACCAGCCGGCGATGAAGCCGACGACGGCGGCCGTGTTTGGGGTGAGGACGGTATCGAAGGTATCGCGGGTGAAACACTTCATAGGTGGGGGCTCGCTCGTGTGAATTGTCGACAGGCGCGACATTCGGTATAATATCACAGCTTCTAACCCTGAGAGGATCGGAAGGATCGTATCATTGGAACTGTGCAAGATGCTGACGGCCGCCCGGGAGCTTCTTCTCGGCTGGGGGGCGGTGGAACTGCCGCCGCATCCGGGGGTTCTGCCGAGTGGTTGGCTGCACCCGGATCTCTTTTCCCGCCAGACGACGGGTGAGGACGGCCAGTTTTTCACTGTCCAGCCCGTTATCGAGGGCGGCTGCGGCTGCCGCTGCCGCAGACGGGGGGGAGCTGTCGGAACCCTGGTCTGGTGGCGGCGGCCGTTTTCGGCAGCGTGGATGGCACGTCTGCCTGAACTGCTTGCCGCGCTTCAGCCGGGAGGGGACACCCCCCTCTCCGCCGGCTTCGAGACGGTGGGCCGGACCGCGGCTCCCGGAGTGTGGGGCGAGACGGGCTGTGTCTGGGACATCCACTGGAAAGGCTGCCGAATTGGTGAGGTTCGTGTGATTGCGGGCGTGGCCGGAGAGCAGTGTGGAATGCCCACGGGAATCGCGGTTCTGAACCTTGAGTCGATCGCCGCCGTCTGGAGCGGAGATCCCGCTCTCGAGAAGATCCGATGGGATGGGGCGATTCTCACCAGCGATCTCGCTGCGTGGCGCCAGACCGGGCTTTGCCTCGAGTCCGCCGGAGAAGCCCCGTTGCGTATTGCCCAGGCACGTTGGGAGCGGGTGCGCGTAGCGAGCGAGGCTGCATTGAACGGAAAATGTTGGCTTGATGCCTATCTGCCGCTGCTTGAGGGCACCTCCCTGCTGACCGAGCTCGCCGCAGGCGGGCCGGCATTTGAGGCAATGCGCCAAGTCTGCGATAGCGGGCTTCGGACAATGTGCCGCCGGCTTATCCAGATGATGCCGCGTCGCGAATCTGCGCCGGCAGCTGCGGGGAAGGCGCGCGAGGGCATGCTCCGATGATTCGCGCATGTCGGCTGCAAAAATCTCTTTTTGCCCTCGCTATTGTATTGTCATACGTATATATTCTGCTGCATACATCATCCGCTGCGGCGATCGAGATGACTCCGGATCTGCTGTTTCGGCAGATGGAGGAGCGGACCGAGCAGGTGTTCTCACTGGTGGCCGAGGTCCGGCTTTCATCCGACCGGGGAGCCGCGTTCGCGCGGCTCGCGATTCAGAGTCCAGACAAATTCGAGATGACAATCAACGAGGGGGAGTTTCGCGTCGTGTTCGACGGGGAGAGCCTCTGGATCTTCATCGCGAGTCTGAATGAAGTGATGACGCTGGATGGATCGGGCGGTGGGGGCTTTTTTTCGGAGGCCTTCCGGCAATGGGTGAATCCGCGGGAGATCGTGGCGCGCATCACCCGGCGCACGCTGTTCACGTTTTTCGATATCGCGATGTCGGCTCCGCCGCCATCCGGGGGCTGGAAACTGACTTTCCGGCCACGGTCGGGCGGGATCTGGAACCGACTCTTCGATGTGGGAACCTACGACATGGAGTTCGCTTCGGCGACCTGCCTGCCGACCCGTGTGGCCGAATTCGGCCCGGACGGGGCCGAACGGGGGGTTCTGGAAGTTCTGTCCTATCGGCTCAATGAGCCGCTTGCGAAAGAGTGGTTCCGTTACGAGCCCGCCAGCGGTGTCGTCCGGGTGCCGATGGGCAGAGTGTTGCTGGACAAGCTGAGCGACGGGGGCGAGTATCTGCTTGGCCGCTTGGGAAACTGGTTCGACGGGATGAAAAAGTCGATCGACGATTGGGGATTTTGAGATGGCTGAATTCAGAAAATTTGTCACGGCAGAAGAAGTGGCGTCTGGAACGCTCGCCTGGAGCGAGGAGCATGATGCCGATCTCCGGCGGGTCCTTCCGGCAAGCCTGATGTTTGATCTGATGTTCGACGGAAGGAAAGTCGAACATCTCACGGCTGCCTGGGAACGCCGCGAGCTCGCGGTCGGGGAAGCGTTGATGCGCATTCCGCCTGGCTCCGAGATCGTCCTCTATCCGGCGTCGGATCGCGGAACGACGGTCATTTGCCGCACAACGGCGCCGGGCGATGCGATCATCGTGCGCAAGCGTCTTTCCATGAACGAGCACAAACATCGCTACCTGAAATGGTATGCACGTGAGGACGAGCTGTACCGGCGCCTGTTCCCGTCGGACGAACCGTTTGTGATCGAGGTGGGGGGGCGCCGCGTCACGGGCCATGCGCCGGATTTTGAAAAACGCCAGCTCGTGATCGGGGAGGCGCTGCGCCAGTTCCAGCCCGGCGACAATCTCCTTGTGAGCTGGAAACTCGAGGAGGGCGAGAAGACCCTTTCCGTCGCGAAAGAGGAAATTCCCAGCAGCGTTGCGAAAGACGCGATGATGTCGCTTCGGCTGATGGTCACGCGGTTGATCTCGCGGCCGCTCAGCGAGTTTAATGAAGGAGATGTGAAGGGGCTGATCCTCCTGCTCGACGAGAATAAGAACCTGTGGGAGCGGTATTCCCAGGTGAAGGAAGAGAATGAAAAGCTGAAGGAGCAGATCGCCACGATCGAGTCGGTGTTCGAGCAGTTCACCCGAAACACCTTCTTCGGCTGCAAGCGTGACTTCGAGGAGTGGGTCTCGGGCCACATGAGCCTGTTCGAGAAGGGCATCCGGCTCATCCATCGCGACTACACCGTGATCGTGAAGGATGGGCGCAAGCGCCGGATCGATCTGCTGTGCCAGGACCGCAAGGGCGTTCTCGTGGCGGTCGAGGTGGTGTTCAACCCCTCGATCGAGGATCTCGAGGAGACCCTCAGGCTGCTCGAATGGCTGAAGGGCAACATTGCCAGCTTCGGCAACGAACTGACGGGTGGCAAGCTGAAGGCGACCTCGATCCGGGGGATGCTCGTGACGAACCGGGAAAAGCCGGAACTCGTCGAGCAGTGCCTGCAGAACGGCATCAAGCTGTGTGTCGTGACGAGCGGATGTGTGATCGATGTCATTGAATGAGACGCGCCGGGGGCGGCGGGAACCCGAAGAGACCCTCTCCGGCGGTGAAGTGAGAGATGACGGCTGGGTTGATGCCCTGCGCCGGGAACGGTTGCGGCGGTCGGTCCGGAATCCGGGCCTCGCCGCCCTGATGTCGTTTCTGCTGATGGGGCTCGGCCAGATCTATGCCGGCCACATCGATCGCGGCATCATCCTGATGATGATGCATGCCGGAACCATCGTCGGCTGCTACAGCCTTTATACCCGCGGGCTGCTGTACGAGACGATTGCGCCTCACTTCGGCCCCGCGGCGATCGTCGCGGTCGTGTATGTGATCGGCGTCGTTTTTATATTGTTATGGATATATAATATAAAAGATGCCTATTACCGCTCGTTGTTTTCGGGACTCCGTGACTGGTTCGAGGTGGAGCGGATCCTGATCCCGCACCTGAAGGACGGCGGGGCGAGCCATCTGCTGGGGGCGCCGGTTCCACCGCGAGCCAGGCTGACCGGGCCCGGTTCCGTCCGATCCCCCGCAGTCGAGGAGGCAGACGAGGCGACGGTCATCGAGGTCGCCAGGCAGGAGGAGGTGTCTCCCGCTGCGGTGCAGAAACAGGCCGGGGCCGCCGATCCGAAGGAGGCCCCGCGGAAAAAACGGAAACGCTCATCCGACCGGCCTGCGGCTGCCATGGCCGATGCTCTCGAAGAGGCGACCGGGGTTGCCAGAAACTGGCGGTTCACGGTCGGCGTGCTGGTCATCTTCCTGCTCGTCGGGGTGTGGTTGTTCAACCGCCAGAAGTGGCATCTCGAGGATCTGGGGCCTTCTCCGACCCTGTTTTCGGTCAGCTCCGACGCGGCGACCGGAACCGAGGCGATTGCCCGGCGCGTATCGGGAAACCGCCAGCTGGAGCTGCGGCAGGCCGTGGCCCTGCTCGAGACCGGCTCGCTCACGGCGGCCATCTCGGCCTTCGAGGATGTTGTGCGCCGTCCCGATGCCCCGCCGGATGCCTGGAAAGGGCTGATGCGTGCCTATCACCGGTCCGAGCAGCAGGGGGCCTACGAGGATGCCGTTGCCCGGTATCTGAAAGCGTATCCCGAGGATGCCGACGAGTGGGTTACCCTTGGGAAACTGCAGTATGACCGGCGAGCCTACGTCGATGCCTCCCGCTCGATGCTCAAATGCCTCGCCAAAGATCCGACGCATCTGCGCGGAAATTATATGATGGGAGTTATATATCGAGAGCTCGGCCTGGCGGAGGACGCCGTTCCGCATCTGCGGAAAGCCCAGGCCGGCGATCCCCTGAATCCCGAATTCAACCGGGAGCTCGGAGCGGCCTACTTCGAGGCCCGAGACCTCCGGAACGCTCGCCGTCACCTAGAAAAAGCGGCGAGCATCGATCCAGCCGACGAGATGACCGTCCGGCTCCTCGAAGATGTCGATGCCGAAGAGCGCCGGACGAGCTTCGAGACGGCCGGTGTCGGTGCCTCGGTTGCCCCCTGGTCCCCTGCGCCTTCGGTCCCGGTTGCCCAGGCGGCGATCTCCCGGATGCCCGATGCCGATGGGATGAGCTCCAGCACCGGGGTGACGGCGACGGCGACGGGAATGGCTGTGATTCCCCCGGCTGGCGCGGCCTCGCCCGGCCCCCGCGGGCGAAGTGTCGTCCTGTATGTTGCTCCTGGAGGAAAGGGGGGACCCTCGCTGCCTGACCTTCCAGATACGCTCCTCCGGGGCGGGCGCTCATCCATGCAGACGGGCACCACCGCGAATCCAAACCCGGTCTTTGGCGGTCTTGCGAATCCGATTCCCCCCGCCGTCCCGATCTCGGAGCTAGTCGAGCCTCTGAAGCCCGAAATCGCGACCTCCGCTCCGGAGCCGGTCCCTCTTCAGGCGGCTCCACCCGCTTCGGCGGTTTCCCCGCTTCCTGGTCCGGAAGTGGCTGCCGGCGCTCCGATGGTGCCGGCTTCCGCTCCCGTCCGCCCGCCTGCCGGTTCGGATGGACCGGCGAACATCGAACTTCCGGTGCAGCCTCATCCGGTGAAACAGACGGCTTCTGCTCCCGCTCCGTCTGCTCCGAAGCCAATCGTGAAAGCCGCGCCCGCTTCCCGCGGCGAGGAGCCGCCGAAACCGGTGGAACCGCCGAAGCTCCAGCCGTCGGAGGATGCTCTCGCCGATGCCGAGGCGATGCCGGCGGAAGGCACGGCACCCGTGGTGGCTTCCCAACCCCGTTCTCCCGGGGGAATAACCTGGAGCCAGCGGCATGCCCGGGGGGTTGATGCCTACCTGCGTGGAAGATGGGAAGAGGCGCTTCCGGACTTTCTGGCCTGCCTCAAACAGCGGGAGGATCCGCACATCTACGAGATGGTTGGGTTGATATTCCAGCGCCTTGGGGCGCCCGAAGACGCCTATGATGCCTCCCGGCGTGCCGCCGAGATGGGGCGGCGCGAACCGGCGTTCACGGCCCGCCTCGGGCTTATGGCGGCTGGTCTCGGCAAGTGGGGGGATGGCCGCCGGTATCTGACCGAGGCGCTCACGAAACTGCCACACCGTGTTGATCTCCGACTGCATCTGGCCCGATGCCTGCGCGGCGTGGGCGATATCGATGGGGCGCGGCGTGAAGTCGAGATCGTGCTGCAGGATCCAGTCCAGAGCTATGCTGTGAAACGCAGGGCCGAGCAGGAACTGGCAGCTATGGGGATTACCCCCTCATCCCGTCCGAAGCCCTCTTCAACCGCCTCGGGAACACGGGACCTGAAACGTTCCGCCGTTGTCGAGCGGATACGGCAGGCGCAGATCGGAAAATCCGCGCCGGTTCACCCTGCGAAGGCGACGGGAACCGTTGTCTTGTTCGCGAAACCCGCGCCTCCGGCCCCGGCCAGGATTGCCTCGGCCACTCCACCTGAAAAGCCCGTTCTCGAGCCCGGCGCCCCGAGTCGCTGGTGAAGGAGAGAGAATGGTGATCGAATCGGTCAAAGGATTGATATCTCAGGAAATGCTGGCTGTAAAGAGCGGCCTGGGTGGAGTTCTCGAGCTGGTTGAAAACTGGATCATGACCATGACCGGGGAGGAGGAACGTCGTCGCCGACTCGAAAGCGTCGTTGCGATCCTGAAGGAGCGAGGCGAGGGAATGGCGGCGGCGGACCGGGAAGCCTGTCTCGCGCATCTGACGGCGGTTATCGGGAGCAAGGAGCTGGCGATGATGACCTCGGTTGGCTACCGCATCAAGCTCCAGGCCATGTTCAAGGAACAGGTGGAGCGCCTCCAGTTCCGCCTTGACCAGCTCCTGCGGCAGGTCGGAAAACTGGCCGAGAGCCTCGATGGAACGGATCTCCGGAAACCGTCGGGGGGTGGGCTGGTGATGGCCCAGGAGGAGGAGCGGCGCAGGATCTCACGGGAGATTCACGACGGGCCGGCACAAAGTCTCGCAAGCCTGACGATGCGCATCAACTTCTGTCTCGATCATCTGTCCGATACCGAGCTTCTAAAACAGGAACTAGTGGATCTGAAAGAGGCGATTGGCCGGAGTCTGAAAGATATTAGGCGATTTATTTTCGATCTCCGGCCGATGGCGCTCGATGACCTGGGCCTCGTTCCCACCTTGGAACAGTTCATGACAGGCTTTAAAAACCGGACCGGCATCAACGTCTACATCGATATCGAAGGGGAGCGCATGCCCCTTCCCCCGGAAACCGAGCTGGCCATTTTCCGCGTCGTCCAGGAAGCGGTGAACAACGCACACCGGCATGCTTCGGCCCGTTCGATCCATGCCTTTCTGACCTACGAAACGTCTCTTCGACGGCTGAGCGGTGTCGTGAAGGACGATGGACGGGGGTTCGACGTTGCGGATACCAGAAAAAAATACACTTCCCTCAAGAAGCTCGGTCTGTTGAGCATGGAGGAGCGCATCCGCATTGCCGGTGGGGAGTTCGATCTGGTCTCGAAGCCGGGTGAAGGGACGGTTGTCTCCTTCTGGGTGCCGCTGTGACCGCGAACGCCGGGGTATGAATTGGTTCCCCCCGCGCAGGCTGCAGAGCGCGCTGATTTTTTATGTCGCCGGGATCATCCTCTTTACCAACTCGTTTTTTGCTATCACGACGATATCCCGCGAGAACCTGACGTACCTTTCGGACACCACGTCGAATGCCCTTGTCCTGGGCCGCATCATGCAGCCGGCCGCCTCGCAGTTTCTCGCCTCCGGCGATGCAGGGGAACTCGATCGGATCGCCACAGCCCGACAAAGCGGACTCAATTCTATATATGTTACAATATACGACACGCACTGGTGGCGCCGCTGGGGGGATCCCGGGAGGATCACGAGCCAGGGGTTCCCGGCGCTGGAAGCGCTGAAGGAAGGGCTGATCACGGGTGGCGCGGAAGGAATGACGGTCCGTGAGATCTTCCTTCCGGTTGCGACGGGCGGCCGGATGCTCGGGGCCATCGGGATCGGTGTTCCGGATTTCGGGGCCAGGGACTCGCGCGATGCCGCCTTCCAGGTGTTTCTCACCATGGGCGTGAACGTGTGTCTTGGGCTGATTCTCGCCGTTTTCATCGCCCAGATCGTGCTTCGGCCTCTGAACCAGGTGATCGAGGGGCTCCAGGCCATCCGGCATGGGGAGTTCGATCAGCGGTTGCACGTGGTCGGAGGCACCGAGATGACCATGGTGGGCGACACGTTCAACATGATGGCCGCTTCCCTTCAGGAAAAGATTCGCGAAAACCTCGAACGGACACGGGCCCTCGACGAGAAGGTGCAGGAGCTGTGGGAAATCTACGCGTTCGCCAAGAACATCGGCTTCTCGCTCGACATCAACGATGTCCTCGATGGCTTTCTCGAACGCGCCGTCACGCTCTCCTACTCGTCATACGGGCAGATCCTGCTGCGCACCCCCCCCTCAGGCCGGCTCGAGGTGCGAATCGAGACCCCATCCCTTCCGCTCATCCGCCAGGCCGAGTATGACAAGCTCCTGAAACGATGCCTGGAGGGGGGGGAGACGGTCCAGGAGCGGCTTCCCCATCACACCCTCCTTGCCCTGCCCCTCGTGTCGGGCCGAGTGATCCAGGGGGTCCTGTTCCTGGCCAAGCAGGGGACCCAGGCTTACTCGGACGGGGTTCGGAGATTCCTCGAAACCCTGGCTCCTCTCGGGGGTACTCTGATCGAGAATGCCCAATTGTACCGAGATGTTCTCGAGATGAAGGAGTATGTGCGGAACGTCCTCGACAGCGTCGATTCAGGAGTTGCCACGTTCGATAGGAGCGGGGAGCTCGTCACCTTCAACACCGGTTTCTCACGTCTCCTCGGAAGTCGGCCGGGAGAGGCCATGACGGGGCACTGGAAACGGGTCATCGATGCCGCCGGGGATCCGGCCTTCACCGCCGCGCTACTGCCCGCGATGAGTGAATCCCTCGAACGGAGCAGCGACGAAGCCGAAACGGGGTATGGGGCGATTCCTTGGAGCCAGATCACTCTGAACCGGCCGGGCTGCGAGCCCCGCGAACTCCAGGTGCGGGTGAATCCCCTGCTGGCGGGGGCGTCGGTGATCGGGCGCGTGCTTGTGCTCGATGATGTGACCGAGATGAAGATGCTTGAGCGCAGAGCCTTCGACATCGAAAAATGGGCCGTCCTGGGCCGGCTTGCCGCGTCGGTCGCCCACGAGATCCGCAATCCCCTGGTTGCCGTCAGAAGCCTCGTCGAAATCATCGGCGAGGAGGTGCAGGGCGAGTCGCTGGAGCACGTGCGGGTGGTGCTGGGCGAGGTGCATCGGCTCAACAAGGTCGTCGAACAGTTGCTCCACTTCGCCCGACCCGAGAAAGCCGTGCTTCAGAGCGCCGATCTGAAAGAGGTGTGCGAGGAAGTGTTCATCCTGGTCCGGCACGAGGCGGCCAAACACCGGGTCGGGATCGTTTCTGACTGGCCTGAGAAGCCGGTCTGTGCTACCATTGACCGGGAAAAGATCAAGCAGGCGCTGCTGAACGTCATGCTGAACGCCATCCAGGCGATGGAGGGGGGCGGGACCCTGACGGTCGGCATTCGCACGGGAAACGAGATGGTGGGCATCGAGGTGAAGGACACGGGACGCGGGATCCCCGGAGAAGTTCTGGGGCATGTATTCGATCCCTTTTTCACCACGCGCAGGCAGGGAACTGGCCTGGGCCTCTCCATCACGCGCAAGATCATCGATCTCCACCAGGGGCAGATCCGCATCGATTCCACCCCGGATGTCGGGACGATCTTCGTGATCGAACTTCCCGTGGCTCCGCCAAGGGCGGGGAGTGCCATGGAGCGCCGGAATGGATGACCAGCGCAGCGTCAGGCAGCCCCCACGTGCCCCGGCGATCCTGATCGTCGACGACGAGGAGTCGGTCCGCTATACCCTTGAAGTCGTTCTCCGGAGCGAAGGCTACACGATCGTCGCGGCTCGTTCCGTGAACGAGGCGCTCGAGCGCATCTCCGCTGAGTCGTTCGATCTGATCATCTCCGACGTGAACATGCCGGGAGCCTCCGGCCTCGATCTCCTCGATGCCGTTCGCAGGCGCGATCCCGAGGCGCTCGTCATCCTCATCACCGCCTATGGCTCGGAGGCGCTTGCGGTTGATGCGATGAAGCGCGGGGCCTATGATTACCTGGCCAAGCCCTTCGCGAATGACGATCTGAAGCTCACGGTCAGACGCGCCCTCGAGCGCTGCCGCCTCCGCCGCGAGAATCTGCTGCTGCGCCAGCGGCTGCATGAACGGGAAGGCCTCGCCTCGATGGTTGGCGCGCACGAAGGCATGCAGCGCGTCTACGACCTCATCGAGCGGGTTGCGCCCAACGATGTCACGGTGCTGATTACCGGCGAATCCGGCACCGGCAAGGAACTTGTCGCGAACGCGATCCACTCGATGAGCACGCGCCGCGACGGTCCGTTCATCCGGGTGAACTGCGCGGCCCTTCCCGAAACCCTGATCGAGAGCGAACTGTTCGGATATGAACGGGGTGCCTTTAGCGGCGCGATCTCCCGCCGAATCGGCAAGTTCGAGCTGGCCGACAACGGCACGATCTTCCTCGACGAGATTGGGGACATGTCGATCGCCACCCAGACCAAGATCCTCCGGATCCTCCAGGAACAGGAGTTCGAGCGGCTCGGCGGGCAGAACGTCATCCGCGTCAACGTGCGCGTGCTGGCCGCGACGAACCGCGATCTCACGAAGGCGATCCGCGAGAACCAGTTCCGCGAGGACCTCTTCTATCGCCTGAACGTGGTGAACATCCATCTGCCGCCGCTTCGGGAGCGTCGCAGCGATATTCCGATGCTCGTCCAGCATTTTGCCTCGCGCATCAACAAGAAGTTCAACAAGGTGCAGACCCAGTTCTCGGAAGCCTTCATGGCGAGGCTTCTCCAGTATCCTTGGCCTGGAAACGTGCGTGAGCTGCAGAATCTGATCGAGCGTGTCATCATCCTCGAGGATGAGAGCATGTTCCAGAACGCATCGACCCAGGTGCCGATGCGGGCAAAATTGGATAATGACAGCTATGTCAGTGACAGCCTCCTCGCGATGCCCTACAAGGAGGCGAAGGAGCTGGTGCTCAAGGGGTTCGAGCGAAGGTATTTCGAGGCCCTTCTCGCGAAGGCAAAGGGAAACGTCTCCCAGGCTGCCAGACTTGCCCAAATGCACCGGAAAAATCTGTATCTCAAGCTGAAGGAGCTCGGGCTGGTCAAGGCGGGAGAGGCCGCTGACCGGGCTGAAACCCTGGATGAACAGGGGGAAGCCGACCCCGAAGGAGAGCGGGAGCCGCCCGTCTTCTGACCGTTATCCCGCTTCCGTGCCGTTCGGAGCGGAGAAGGCGGCGAATTTCCCCGAAGGGTTGCGCTGAGCTTTCCTGAGCTGGAACCGGGCCGTCGTGCCCTGGCGGTTTTCACTCAACAGTTCCAGGCGAGAGCCGTGGCCGTGCAGGATCTTCTCGACGATCGCCAGACCCAGGCCCATTCCCCCCGTGCGCCGTGTGTCGGAGGTGTCGGTCTGGAAAAAGGGCTCCTTCACTCGTTCGAGAAAGCGCGCGTCGATGCCGATCCCGCTGTCGATCACCTCGACGATCACGTGATCCTGCTCAGACCGGGCGCGGACGGTGATTCTCCCTTCGACGGGTGTGAACTTGATGGCGTTGTCGAGCAGGTTCAGGACGACGCGGTGGATCAGGCTTGCGTCGGCATACGCGTGGGGAAGGGTGGATGGTATATCTGAAACTATCGTTATCTGTTTGGCCGACGCCATCGGAAGAACGACCTGGATCACCTCCTCAAGCATCGCCCCGATCCGCTGGGGCGTGAAGTCGAACTTCATGCTGCCGGCCTCCATGCGGGCGAAGTCCAGGAGCTGCGACAAGAGAGCATTGAGGCGGGAGGCGTTCTTGAGGGAGACGGAAATGGCATTGACCTGTTTCCCCGTGAGTGGGCCCAGCCGCTCCGAAGACATCAGGTCGAGATATCCCGTGATCGAGACGAGCGGTGTCTTGAGCTCGTGACCGCAGATCGCGAGAAATTCGGATTTGAGGCGATCCAGCTCGGTCATCTTGCGGACACTGGATTCGGCGTTCTCAACGGCCTGCTGGAGCCGGTGACGCAGGTCTTCTGCTTCCGTGACGTCGGTGACCGAGAGCATGATGAGGAAACCCCCGTGGGTTGTTGCCGCGAACCGGCTCAGGTTGATAATGACCGGGATCGTTCCCTTGCTGCCGGTTGGCTGGATCTGGGTGCGGAAGATGAGGGGTCTATCGGTCTGCTGGGGCATCACGCCGAACAGCATCCGGACGATCGGGTGGTCCGGGGGAAAGACGGGGAGATCGGTGAGCAGGCGGCCAATGGCGGGGGGTTCGGCGATGCCGGTCATTTCCGCCATCCAGCGGTTCCAGAAGACGATACGTCCGTCGGCGTCGATCAGAGCGATTCCGTGATAGGGCTGATGAAGGGCTCGCCGCAGTGTCTCGGACTGACGGAACCAGAACCGCCACCTGAGTATGGCGATGAGAAGGAGGAGGGTGACCAGGACGGGAATCGCCCACGCCCAGGGGTGGAGGCAGACATGGACGGGGGTCACGGCTGTCCCGCTTGGACAGCCGGAGAGGCGGTCGCCGAGCCGGGGTCCGCGGAACCTGCCGTTGGCTGGCCATCGCGGAAGCGCTTCCAGTCATTCTGACGTTCGGTAGTCACGCTACCCCACTCGGGGGGAGAATGTTCGGCGGCGATCCGCAGCAGTTCACCGGCGCGCCGCTGGTCGCCCCGACGCCAGGCGACCATACCGAGGCTGTGGGCGACCTGGAGAATGTCGTTCAGGAGGGGAGGCTGCTTTGCTCGGAACAGGGCGTAGGCCTCTTCGAGAAGCTGCTCGGCACGCTCAAGGTCGCCTCCCGTTTCGCCGAGAAGAAAGCCGACCGCGTTCAGGAACTTGGGATTGCTCGCCGTGTCTGCCGCAAGGGCCTGTTCGAACAGCGCCAGGGCGCCGGTGGCATCCCCCGTTTTGTACAGATTCAGCCCTCCAAGATACTTGACCTCTGGGGAACCGGCCATCTCGGCGGGCAGGGCTGCGAGGAGCGCTGTCGCGCTTCCCCAGTTTCCAGCCTCGGTCTCGAGTTCGGCAAGCTGCAACCGGATCCGCGCGGCGGCCGACACTTCCTCCGGCTGCCAGGAGGGAACGAACCGGATTCCCTCGCGGAAAGCGGCAGCGGCCTCGGCAGAGCGACCTTCGGCAAGCAGAATGCGGCCAAGCAGCTCATGCCCGATCGGAGAAATATTGTTTGCAATATGCATCAGCGCCAGGCGGTGGGCCTCGATCAACAGATGCCGCTCGAAGGCGATCCGGGCCGTCTGGTATTGCGCGGCGAATGCGTTCGGGCTGAGCCAGTCAAGGCGGGTCAGGATCTCCATCGCCTGGGGAAGCCGGCCAAGCCGCTCCTGGCTGATGGCGAGCCCCCACAGGGCGGGGAGGGACTGGGGATTCGACCGGAGGGCGGCGTTGAACTCGGACTCGGCAGCATCGAGCTTGCCATCCTCGAGCAGGAGAACGCCGGAAAACAACCGCCGCTCAACCTCCTGGTGGGTAATCTGGCTGAACCAGGCACCGGCGGCGAAGGCTGGAACGAGTAGCAGATAGACCACCCCCGTCGGGGAGAAACCGCGCTCCCAGTGAAGATCCCGCTGACACAGTGCCTGGTGCAGGCCCAGTAGCAGGAGCCCCTGGATCACCAGGGGCGTGACCGAAAGCATATTGTTGAACATCCCGTAGGTGAGCAGGGAGACCGCCGGCACCAGGGCCGCCCGGGCCAGGGAGAACCGCTGTCCGGAAGGTCGCGTCCTCTCCTCTGTCTCCTCGATGGCGGCGTGGTGTCTGCGCCAGGAGTGCACCCCGAGGATGGCCGCCAGCAAACTGCATGCGGCGAACAACCCGCCCAGGCCCGTTTCCCCGAGAAGCTGAACTGGCCATGCGTGCGGATCGTCGTTGAAATGCGAGAGGCCGAAGGCCATGCCCAGGGGCGGGCGGAACGACGAAAGAAGATACGCCGAGGCGCCGGGGCCGATGCCGAAAAGCGGGGCGTGCAGAAACAGCCGGAATCCCATCGCCCACTCAAACAGGCGTGTCACAGCCGAGATGTGCTCGATCGGCGGCCGTTCGAGGCCGATCCAGGGATACGACCGGACGCCGGCCGATATCGAGCCATACAGGAGCACCAGCACCAGGGTCGTGATCGAGCCGGCGACGAGAGGGGTGGCGCGCAGCAGCCTTCCCGGCCGGTTCTCCCAGATGCTGGTGGCATACAGCAGGATGCCCGCCGCGAGGCCGGCCCAGCACGACGAGGTGTCCGTCGCAGCCATGCCGGCGGTCTGCACCAGCGCCGAAGCGCAGAAGAAGGCCCGGCGGGCGGGAGACCAGAGCTGCGCATCGAGCGTCAGGCCGATCGTGACGAGCAGCGTCGTCATGAGGAACGCCCCGAGATACTGGGGATTCGAGAGGGTTCCCACGACGCGATAGGGCGAGCCGGGCCAGGTGAACGGGTCGTGGCCGGCGGCCTGGAACAAAGCATACACGGCCATCAGCAGCCCGCCGACACTTACAAGAGCCAGCAGGGTTGGGGCATCGCGACCCCGGAGGGTTGCGCGGAGGGCGAACAGCAGCAGCAGCATGCTTCCCCAGATGAGCCCGGTGCGCAGGGCGACGAGATACGAGGTGTGAAGGGTTGCCGCGGCGATCGCGAGCCATGCCAGCAGCCCCGGAGCAAGCAGCGGCAGCTGAGACCGCCGTGGCTGCCAGAAGAGGCGCAGGACGCCAAAGCCGCCAAGGCTGAACAGGCCCAGACCGAGAACGAGCCATGTCTGGTTCAGGAAGGGATCGTTGACGTTCAGGGCGATCACCCAGGGGGCGAGGGCGAGGGAGATGGCGATGAACAGACCCGCCGTGCGCAACAGCATTGCGAGAGCGTGTGGTTGCATCGGTCAGTCCGTTGCCAGGAGCGGCAGGGGAATCTCGAGCCGGTCGCCGGTGCCCAGGCCCCACGCGTCGGCCGTCCCCGAGGCGACCTCAAGGGCAAACTGGGCCGGCAGCTTCGCCGTGTAACGCGGCAGAAGCGCATCAGCAACTCCGATGCCTGGTTTCATCCCCCGGATGATCCCGTTGAGCCGCAGATTCTCGTCGAACAGCACCAGATCCAGCGGCAGGATTGTGTTCTTCATCCAGAACGTCATCGGAACGGGGGTGTCGTAGCAGAACAGCATCCCCTCGTCAGCCGCCAGCTTCTCTCGGAACATCAGGCCGTAGGCACGCTGTTCTTCGGTCTTCACAATCATCAGCCGGATCTGCCGGCCCGCCAGGGTGGCTGAAACGAGCGGAAGCTGTTGCGGTGCGCCGTATGTGATCCCGGACGCGGGGCGGCTGGCAGGCGTCGTGGTGCTGCCGGAGCGTGCAAAACAGGAAACAGAGGTGCTCGCGGCCAGCACGGCGATGCAGAGGTAGAGAAGATGCCGGATCACGAGATGCCCAGTTCGGCGTTGAGAGCCGCGAGGCCGGCCTCGATCTCATCGGCCGTATCCATCTCGAGCAGCGGAAGAACGCGTGCCGTCAGCTCTGGCAGCGAGACGGTGCGGACGATCTGCTTGACGCGCGGAATAAAGACGGCATTCATCGAAAACTCTCGCAGGCCGAGACCGAGGAGGAGAGCGGTATACCGGCTGTCGCCGGCCAGTTCCCCGCACAGGCTGACGGCCTTGCCTGCCGACGCCCCCGCCTGGACGACCTCGCGGATCAGGCGCAGCACGGCCGGATTCGCGGGCTGGTAGAGGTGGGCGACCTTTGAGTTGGTCCGGTCGACGGCGAGGGTATACTGGATCAGATCGTTGCTGCCGATCGAAAGAAAATCGACCTCGCGGACGAGTCGGCCCGCCATCAGGGCGGCCGAGGGCACCTCGATCATCGTGCCCACCGGAATCGCATCGGGAATGGCGAGGCCGGCCTGCTTCAGCTCGGTGGCCGTCTCCTCGAGCAGTCCCCGTGCGCGACGCAGCTCGGAAAGATTCGATATCATGGGAAATAAAACCCGAACGTTCCCGCGGCCGCTTTTTGCGCAGGTGCGCAGGATGGCCCGGAGCTGGGTTTTGAACATGTCGGTCAGATCGAGCGCCATCCGGACGGCCCGCCAGCCCAGTTCGGGGTTCTTCTCGGTCGACTGGCCCACGAGGTAAGGGATCTTGTCGCCACCAAGGTCGATCGTGCGAATCACGACCTCCGCATCACCCAGCCGCTCCACAACCGACCAGTAGATATCGAACAGCTCGTCCTCGGTCGGAAACCGGCGCCGGATGAGATACGTGAACTCGGTGCGGTACAGGCCGATGCCATCCGCCTGGTTGGCCAGGACGGCGTCGACATCCTGCGCTTGCCCGATATTCGCATACAGCCGCAGTCGTGTGCCATCCCGCGTTGTTGCCGGCTGGGACAAACAATCCTGCATCGACCGTTTCTGATTCTCGAATTTTATATATGCCTGCTGATATTCTTCGACAACCTTTGCCGGCGGATCAACGACGAGGGTGCCAGAGTTGCCGTCGACGATGAGGAATGCGCCGGGCTTCGCCTCGCACAGCAGGTGCTTGACCTGGATCAGCGCCGGGATTCCCAGGGATCGGGCCAGGATCGAGGCATGGGAGGTTGCGGTACCCTCGGACATCGCCAAGCCACGGATGATCTTGGGATCGAACCCGACGATATCGGACGGGGTGAGATCCTCGGCGATGATGATCAGGCCTTCCTTCTGATCGATCTGGGCGGTGAGCGGCGTGTTCGCCTGGCAGTTGCGCAAGATCCGGCGACCGATGTCCATGATGTCGATTGCCTTGCCCTGAAACTGGGGATCTGGCAGCTTGCGGAAAAATTCGCTGTAATCCTTGATGACCGATGTGAGCACCGATTCGAGGCTCAGCTGGCGATTGCGGATGCCCTTGATGACCTCTTTCTTCAGATCGGGGTCATCGATCAGGGTGAGATGTGCCTGAAAAATGTTGGCGATTTCGAGACTGCTCTTGATCTGCGGAAGCTCGAGGAGCTGGGTGATTTCGAGACGCGACTGGTGCAGTGCCTGCTGGAAGCGCGCAACCTCATGTTCAACCTCCCCCTCGCGGATCGGCTTGGCGGAGACGTTGTCGAGCTGCAGATGCTGCAGACAATGCGCCCGACCCAGCGCATACCCAGGAGAAATGGCGAGACCTTTGAGCATCGTCGACCCTTGCAAATCGTTTCCGGGCATCTTATCATGAACCAACCTGGCGGGCAACCGGAAGAGAACGGGCTCCCGGGGACGGAGATCACTCATGCGCATCCTGATCAGCAACGACGATGGAATCATGGCCCGAGGCCTGGTGGCTCTTGCCGAGGCCCTCCTGCCTCTGGGCCACATCAGTGTGGTCGCCCCGAACCGTGAGCGCAGCGCGTGCAGCCACTCGCTGACCCTCGAACAACCTCTGCGGGCGACGCAGGTGCATTTTCCCGTCCCGGTGCACGACGCCTGGGCTGTCAGCGGTACCCCTTCGGACTGCGTCAAGCTGGCGATTGGCCAGCTGCTCCGTGAGCCGCCCGATATCGTCGTTTCGGGCATCAACAAGGGCGCGAACATGAGCGTCGATGTATTCTACTCGGGAACCGCCGCTGCCGCCATCGAAGGCGCGTTCGCGGGCTTCCCCGCCTTTGCGTTCTCCCTGTCGAGCTACGATTCCGCCAGCGATTTTTCCGGCGCGGCACGCTGGGCCAAAGCCTGCCTGACGCACGTCATGGAACGTGGCCCGGAAAAAAATATCATGTACAATATCAATATCCCCGCTCTGCCTGATTCCGAAATCAAAGGGGTGCGAGTCACGCGCATGGGCCATGTGCGGTACCGGGAGTCCTACGAGTGTCGCCGGGACCCGATTGGCCGCCCCTATTACTGGCTGAATGGTGATCCGGAGATTCTCGACCAGAGCCCGGAGTGCGATGTCGTCGCCGTGCGCGAAGGGTTCGTTTCCCTGACCCCGATCCGGGCTGAACTGACAGATTTTGAGACGTTCGGGAAACTGGCCAGCTCAGGCTTCCTCAGCGGATTCAAGCGCCCCTGACCCCGAGGCCGCCATGACGCTGCCCCCCGCCTGGCAGGCACTGGCCTCCCGGCTGAAGGAGCTCCCCGCCTGGAGCCGCCACTCGATGGAGTGGACTGCGTCCACCGGTTCGACGAATGACGATCTGAAAACGGGATGGAAGTCGTCCCCAGCACGGCACCGGCTCAGGATTGCCGGCCACCAGACCGCCGGACGTGGCCAGAGAGGCCGCGTCTGGACGGCCGCACCGGGAGCGGGGCTGTTGTTTTCCTTCTCCTGGCGCTGGGAGAACGCAGACGCCGCCTGGGAAATCCCGCTCCGTGCCGGGCTTGCGGTCCATGCCGCCTGCCGCCCTTTCGTGCGCGACCCGTCCCGGCTCTGGCTGAAATGGCCCAATGATCTGTGCCTCGGGGAGGGAAAACTCGGTGGAATCCTCGTCGAATCGACCCTGCAGGAGGGGGCCCTCTCCCTGATCGTGGGCGTGGGAATCAACCTGCGTCGTCCGGAGGCGGTGATTGACGGAGGTGACGGGCCGGCCATGCCTGCCGCGGCGATCGCCGACGAGATCTCACACCAGGGCGAGGCCCTTCCTGCAGCCGTCCTGGAAAAATTCGTGGTGCAATGGAATGATCAGATGTCCTCGGCACCCTGGACGGCTCGACAGCTTGTCGCCGCCTATGAACAAGCGGCCGCGCCGTTTCTGGGACGATGCATTCGGATCCTTGGCGGTGATGGCATGTGCCTCGTGGGCCGCGTTTCGGGCTTCACGGAGAACGGCGCCCTCGTCATTCTCGACGAAAACGGCGGGCAGCGCCGTATCAGCGATGCCCGCCGCGTTCTCCTCGCGGATGGGATTACAGGCCCGTCACCGGAATCATGACCTTGTAGGAGAACGGCGCCTGGTCCGTGCGGCCATACACCCAGATATACGCATCCCCCGTCTGGTTGGGGAAGATATGCTCGACGAGATCGTTCGGCATGGCGTCGGGTGAGGTCGTGATCCGTTCGCGGCCGTCGAAAATCTCGATTTTGACCGAATCCCTCTGGACGTTGCGGGAGTAATCGAAACTGAAGGCGAGGGGCGTTTGCGGCGAAATCGACTGGGCTGTCGGGGTGGGTTCGGCTATGAAATCGAACGACTGGGACTGGTCTGTGGCCCGGTTCTGGATCGAGATGCTCAGCAGGTAGGGCTTGTCCTGCTGGGTGACGGCGGCTGTGGTGACGCCGCCCTGGTTCTGCTGCCGCGAGGCGGCATTCTGATCCGCCGCCGTTCCATCGCCCGGCGCGGCCATTGCAACCTGGGAGCC